>CAZSOI010000362.1:0-36767 GCA_964608115.1 uncultured Burkholderiaceae bacterium
CAGATGCAGCCCTTGGCCGACGCCGCGCGGTGTCGATCCGAAGCTGACTGGCTCATCGGAATCAACGGCACCCGCGCGATGACGGCTTTCAATAGCAAGGACGGTGGTTTTTTTCTGACAACCGTCGGCCGAGTGCAGACCCCGACGCTGGCCATCGTGGTCGAGCGCGAAGACCGCATTCGAAAGTTCGTTGCGCGCGATTATTGGGAAGTGCACGCCCGTTTCGGATGCCGTGCGGGCGCCTACGAGGGGCGCTGGTTGGACCCGGGATTCAAAAAGCGCGAAGACGACGCAGAATCCAAAGCCGAGCGGATCTGGAAGCGTTCTGTCGCCGAGGCGATTGCGGCAGCGTGTAGCGGCAAATCCGGTACGGTTAGCGAAGAAACAAAACCCAGCTCGCAGCTTTCGCCGCTGCTGTTTGATCTGACTTCCTTGCAACGCGAGGGCAATGCGCGCTTTGGTTTTTCGGCCAAAACTACGCTCTCGTTGGCGCAGGCGCTGTACGAGAAGCACAAGGTCCTCACCTATCCTCGCACCGACGCACGCGCGCTGCCACAAGATTACGTCGAGGTCGTCCGGCAGACTCTTAAGATGATGGTTGGTGGCGCTTCGACGGCAAAGCGCGGCGCGACAGCGCCGGGACTGCGCGATTACGCGCCGCATGCGGCGCGTATCCTGGAAAAAGGCTGGGCGCGCCCCAACCGCCGCGTCTTCGACGACTCAAAAATCTCGGATCACTTTGCGATCGTTCCGACCCTGCAGCCGCCCTCGGCGCTAACGGAAGCCGAGCACAAAATCTACGATTTGGTCGTACGACGCTTTCTTGCGGTGTTTCACCCGGCCGCTGAATATCTTCTGACCACGCGCACCACGCAAGTCGAAGGGCACCATTTCAAGACCGAAGGAAAAGTGCTCACCGAACCCGGTTGGCTTACCGTGTACGGACGCGAGGCGCAGTCCGAACAGGCGACGCTGGCCGCGGTAGAGGCCGGTGAGCGCGTGCGCACGCTCGCCGCCGAGGCCAAAGCCTTGCAGACCAAGCCGCCGGCGCGATACACCGAGGCCACGCTGCTTTCCGCAATGGAGGGTGCGGGTAAGCTCGTGGACGATGATGAGCTGCGTGCCGCAATGGAGGGCAAGGGACTGGGGACGCCGGCAACCAGAGCGGCGATCATCGAAGGCCTGATTGCCGAGCGTTACCTCGTGCGTGACGGGCGCGAATTGCACCCGACTGCCAAGGCATTTCAGCTCTTGACGCTGCTGCGCGGTCTGGGGATCGACGAACTCACCGCACCGGAGCTGACGGGCGAATGGGAACATCGTCTGGCGCTCATGGAACACGGCTCGCTTCGGCGCGATGTGTTCATGCGCGAGATCGCGCAGATGACGAAAAGAATCGTTCAGCGCGCCAAGAGCTACGAGTCCGACACGGTGCCGGGGGACTACGCAACCTTGCAAACGCCTTGTCCGAAGTGCGGCGCAACCGTGCAAGAGAACTACCGTCGCTTTGCTTGCACGCGCTGTGATTTCTCGCTTCCCAAACACCCGGCAAGCCGCACTTTCGAATACGACGAAGTCGAACAACTGCTCAAGGATCGCAGCATAGGGCCGCTGACCGGGTTTCGCAGCAAGACCGGAAGACCCTTTGCGGCGGCGTTAAAGATCTCTCCAGAATTCAAGTTGGAATTCGATTTTGGCAACGCCGTTGTCGAAGGTGACACTGCGGAGATGGACTTCAGCCACCTCTCGCCGCTTGGTCCTTGCCCGAAATGCGGCGCCAACGTGTACGAGCAACCCATGGCGTACGTGTGCGAGAAATCCGTAGGGGCCGCCCGCAGCTGCGACTTTCGCTCAGGACGGGTGATCTTGGCGCAACCGATCGAGCCCGAGCAGATGCGCAAGTTACTGCGCGATGGTCGCACGGATCTGCTGCGCGGTTTTGTTTCCAATCGAACCCGCCGCAAGTTTGCAGCGTATCTCGTGCGCAAGCCCGACGGTTCGACGGGATTCGAGTTCGAAGCGCGGCCCGAACGCGGCGCGGCACAAAAGAGCGCGGCGGCCCATGCAACAAAGGCGCCAGCGCGGACAAGCCCGAGCTCGTCAGCGGCACAAGCACGCCCTGAACCGTCGGCCAAGACCGCAAAGGTCCCGAAGGGCGCCAAAGATGCCGGCGCTAGCGCAGTGGCTGCGCCGGCCCCAGCGCGTCGCACAACGACAAGCAGGTCAGCGCCCCCATCGAGCAAGCGCCCGGCGGCGCGAAAGACGCCAGCGGCGAAGAGCGCCGCACGCGCGAGCGCGCGCACCGCCAGCCGTCGCGCCGCTGCGAAATAGCCGTAGCAGGCTTGGCGTGCAGCCGGGCATGCGAGGCCCCGGAATGTGAATATTCGACCGCCTCTTGACCAGCTCTTTTCTCGCGCGCATCGTGGCCGGCATGCCAGATGCGCTCTTCATGAACCGCCCGCCGCAAGATCCAGCATTTGCGGCACGCGCAAGCGGGTCCGTTACCGTGCTCGCACTTGAAGACCTGGTTGCGCGTCTTTGCCTGCTGCGGCCGCCGGCAACTTACCGACTGAGCCTGGACAGCGGCATCGAGTACAAAAACGTGCGCCGTGCACTACAGCGCCCGATGTCGGTACGGCTTGATACGTGGCTTAAATTGATGCGAAGCCTGCGCATTCGCACGGTTGCCGCCGCACGCGCCGAAGATGTCATCTGGCCGGGAGAGCACACACTGGTCGTGGCATTTGACAACACGGCGTGCGCTCTCGTTCGACCCTCGTGCGCAACAAGCCTGCGCGCCTGCCGTCTGCAGCGCGGCTGGAGCCGCCGTCAGCTGGCCCAGCGCGCGGGCGTCTCGATCGACGCGGTGAACTCAGTTGAAAACAGTCGCGGCCTGATGGGCAAGCTGGCGAACGTTTGCCAGGCCCTAGAACTTCATCTGTTGTGCGCCTTGCCGCCTTGGCATTCGTCTTTGGAAGAGCTTTGGGCCGAGCAATCTGCCCGTTGCATTGCGCAACCGGCTCAGTACCTGATGCGCGCTTGACGCGCAACCGCCCTGTGGCTGCGCTAGTGCGCTCTTACATGAGCGAGAGCATGGCGTCGGCGGCAGCGATAGCTCGCAGCAGCGAGCGGTTGGCCGCATCTTGGTCGACCGGCAGCGCAAGACACGCTTCCCGATGCACCTGGGCATTGTCCGATTCCATGCTCAGCACTACGTCGCGATAGGGGCCGTACGGTCCCTGCCCGGCGAGCAGACCGTCAACAACGTCTTGCGGCAAGTCGACTTCGCCCAGCAGCGCAGCCAAAGGCTGGCCGGTGATTATGTCAAGCAACGAAAAGGCGCCGACGATAAAGCATTCGTCAGCCGCACTCTGCGGGCGCCCGGTTGCAAGACACAGGTTCTCCATGCAATAGCCTCGAACGAGGGTCGTGAAAATCAATGGCACCGTTCGACGGTCCTTGGTGGAGATCGCCAAAATTAAAATGAGCCACTTTATTAATCGCTGGTAGCCGATAGAGGCGACGGCTTGGCGCAGCGACGCAGTCGGTGCACCCCGGCGAAACGCCACACTGTTAGCAAGAGTCAGCAGCATGTAGGCAAGCAAGGGCTCGGCTTCAAATATTCTCTCGAGCGCACGCACGTCGGCGTCGGCCCGGATCAGCCGCACGAGTTCAAAGATCGCACGCTGCGAAGGCGAAAATTCGGGCGTTGACTTTTCCAGTCGCGTGCAAAGCGGCCAACCGACCACGGCGTGCGATCCGGCTGCAAGTGCCGCCTCGGCCCGCGCGGGCGTGTCCGAATCGAGCGCAAGGACGGGAATTGGCGCCCGCTTTACCGCCGTGGACGGCCCCACCAGATAATGGAAAAACTGAACTCTCTCGCGGGCCGGCATCGCATCTTGCATGCGCAAGGCTTGGCGCACGCCCTGCCGGCGCGACTCAAACAAAATTCGCGCACGCGCTTCGTCCTGCAGATCGGCAGTCGGGATTTCTAGCAAAACATTGCGCGGGGCGGACCAAACCGACATCGCCGCATCGATTGCGCCTTCCATCGGGGCCAGCAGTACCAGACCGTGCGGAAAAGGCGTGGATCCATCGTCGACGAATCCTCTTATAACGCCATCGAGCAAGGTACTGAGGGGCAGGGCGAAGACCTCGCCGCGGCGGCGAAGCTCCAGGCGTACTCCTTTGGGTCGCCGGTCCCGTCCGACCAATACCTGCCAGCGCAGTACTAACGATTCCAGCGTGATTGGGTCCGGCGTAGCGTCGGCGCCAGACGAGTCGTCCGGTGATGTGGGTGGAATGTCAAACAAAAGTGCGCTCCCGTGCGCCCGGCTCGCCCTAAGACGAGTGCGCTCGGCCTTACAGCCTCACGCGTAGCTTAAGAAGGCCCAAAATCTCGGTTAACCCGAGAAGGGCGGTCTCCGTAGGCCAGTTGTGCCGATGCGGCATGCGAAAATGCCCTTTTTTGTCTTTTTTGCCGACCAATGCCGCTGTTTGCCGCGACCATCGCGCTTTCTGCGCTACTTCTTTTCCTTGTCCAGCCCATCATCGCCAAGCAGATCCTTCCCTGGTTTGGCGGTACCGCGGGCGTTTGGTCGGTGTGCATGGTCTTTTTCCAATCGACCCTGCTGGCCGGCTATGCGTACGCGCATGTGCTCGTGCGCTGGTTGCGCCCCTTGCAACAGTTTCGCCTGCACGCCGCGCTGCTCCTAGGCAGCCTAGCCTTGCTGCCCATCATCCCCAACGCGGCGCTCAAACCTGTCGGCGGACAGGACGCGACGGTGGGGATATTGCTGGTGCTTGCGACAACGATCGGGTTGCCCTACTTCCTACTTTCATCGACTGGTCCACTGCTGCAGGCGTGGATCGCGCATCGCTTCGCGGCTCGCAGCGTGTACCGCATGTTTGCCCTTTCGAACCTCGGTTCGCTGCTCGGTCTGGTTGCCTTCCCCTTTGTGGTCGAGCCCAGGCTGAGCTCCCGTGCCCAGGCGCTCGGCTGGAGCCTGTGTTATGTGCTCTTTGTTGCTGGTTGCGCCATCGCAGCCTGGCGGTGCCGACACGGGACCAAGACCATAGGTGGCATCGAATCCGTCACGCCAGCGACGGCGGGCGAAGAGGCCGCGGTTGCTGGGTCAGCGTTCATCTGGCTTGGATTGTCGGCGTTGGGTGTGGTCCTGCTGCTTTCGACGACCAATCAGTTGCTGCAAAACGTAGCCTCGGTGCCCTTTTTGTGGGTGCTTCCGCTCGCACTGTATTTGTTTAGCTTCGTGGTCGTTTTCGAGGGTCGCCGGGGGCGGGGTTGGTATAACCCGCGCTGGGGCATACCGGCGGCGCTACTTGCCGCCTTGCTTATGGCGGTCGGGCTATCGGCGTCCAATGGCGTACTGGACGTAAGCCTTGCGGTTCCCCTTTATTGCGTCGGGCTCTTCATCACCTGCATCTTTTGCCACGGCGAGTTGGCTGCACGCAAACCTGCCAGTGGCCAGCTCACGCGCTTTTACCTAATGATTTCGATCGGCGGGGCGCTTGGCGGAATCTTTGTCGGACTGGTCGCGCCGCACATCTTTCCTTCCTTGTATGAGTTGCCACTGGGTCTGGTTTTCGTGGCGGTGGCGGGCTTTCTGGCCGCGTTGGGCCGCAGGGGACAGTCGCGCCGCTGGTCGCTCGGATTGGCGCTTTGCGCCTGCGCCGCGGCGGCCACAATCGCCTGGGCCGATTGGCACTACATCGATTTTTTGGATCACGACCTGATCGTCATGCAGCGCAACTTCTACGGGACTTTGCGCGTGCGCGAAGTCGACGATGCCGGCATTCGCGTGCGCCGGCTCCTGCATGGAGTCATCCTGCACGGGGAGCAGGCGACCAGCGGGCCAGATCGGGACAAGCCGGGCTCGTATTACACCCCGACGTCCGGCGTCGGCCTAGCAGTTACGCGGGTACAACAAAACAAACCCAAGGCCCGCTTTGGCGTTATCGGCCTGGGTGTTGGGACCCTCGCGGCGTACGGGCGCGCCGCCGACAGCGTTCGCTTTTACGAGCTCGACCGCGACGTCGTCGACCTTGCTAACAGCCGCTTTAGCTACCTGCAAAACACGCCCGCGCGCGTGGAGGTAGTGCTGGGCGATGCGCGCCTTTCGCTGGAGCGCGAATTGGCCATGGGACAGCCACAAGAATTTGACGTTTTGGCCGTCGATGCGTTTTCCAGCGACTCGATCCCGGTGCACCTGCTCACGCGCGAAGCAATTGCAGTTTATGAACGCCATTTGGCCAAGGGCGGGCTTATCGCCGTGCACATTTCCAACCGCTTTCTTGATCTACAGCCCGTCTTGGCCAATATTGTCGCAGTCGACGGTCTTAGTGCTTGCCTTATCGATGATGAGATTTCGGACAGCAATTCCAGCGCCAGCAGCAGTGAGTGGGTCCTGATCACGCGCGAGGCCCAGACGCTGCAGGGCGGAGCTATCGGCGAGCGCGGCGAGGCGCTGCGCGAGCAATCCGACGTCGGTGTATGGACCGACGGCTACAACAACCTGCTACGGGTAATGAAGACTTCGCCCGCGCAGGCGCTGGAACACTTGATCGCGACGCTGCGTGAAGAATGATGGGCACTGCTGAAGCGGTCTTTTGCGATCTTTGCCCACCGCTGCAGCGTCCCGCGAGGCGCCTTGCCGCGAGCCCGTCGCAAAGCATGCAGCGCAACGCTTGATAGCATTGTCTTTGTCGCATTGAATTTTTCTGAATCGCGAATCTTGTTACCTTTGCCGTCCCGCCACATTCATGACCAAGAACCCCGCACAAGTTGCCTTGAAGAATGATGCTCGTACAGTGAGCCGATCCGCCCCGTCGCGCTCCTTTGGTAGTGCCTCGCCCAAGAAGTCATCGGCGCCTGCCGTCAGGCAGCGCGCAAAGACCACCCGGCGTGGCCCGAAGTTCGTCGTTCGCAATTCTCCGATACACGGGCGCGGCGTCTACGCCGCGCGCCCGATTCGCGCGGGTGAGCGCATCGTCGAGTACACGGGGGAGCTCATATCGTGGAAAGAAGCGGATCGGCGCCCCCCGTCGGATCCTGACGATCCGCATCACACGTTTCTTTTTTCCCTCGATGACGGCAAGCGCGTGATCGATGCCGGTGTCGGCGGCAATTCGGCGCGTTGGATCAATCACTCTTGCGACCCGAACTGCGAGACCGAGGAAACGAAATCCGGTCACGTCTACATCGAGGCGCTGCGCAATATTCGGCCCGGAGAGGAGCTGCACTACGATTATTGCCTCGTCATCGACGGCAAAATCACAAAAAAGCTCAAAAGACAGTACCGCTGCCTGTGCGGTGCGCCCAAATGCCGCGGCACGATGCTGGCAAAGAAGAAAAAGAAAAAGAAAAAACGCTGATCGGTGGGCCGAGCGCAATTAGCGCGGTGCGCCGTTGCGTCGATCGCCCGCCGGGCGGTTGTCCAGGGACATCGCGGCCAGAAACAGGGTGCGCGCAGACAAAAGCACCATCCACGCTAGCAAGGTCGCACACAAGGCGCGGATCGCAGCAAATTCGAGCGATGCGACATTGGACACCGCGGGGCCGAAAAGCCATTCGTAGACGATTCCTGCGGCAAGTGCGAATTTCAGCATTTCGGCGTGGGCGCTATAGGGCGTATTGCCACGCAATACGGTTGGCTACAGGAAAACTTTAGCCCGCCAGGCAAAATCCCGACCGACGCTTTCTTCGGCGCCCTGGCGATCGCCCCTCGGGGCAAGTGCGCCTGGACTTAAGGCCTTCCCGCTGCCTCGGCTACCAGCGATTCCCCGTAGACCTGCAAGTGCACACAGCGTCCAGGCGCCCCAGAGCCGACGCATCGAACAACGCAGAGCAAGCGGGAGCGACCCTCAAGAAATAACGCGCCCCGGGGACACCGCTCGACGCATGCTGTTCAGATCCTCGCCAGTTCGTCGAGCAAGATCTTCGTTGACAAAATCTCCGGCAACAGGTGTGCGTTGCCCTTACGATCGTAGAGCACGTACATCGGCACGCCACTGCGAGCAAAGCGCGCCAATTCGCGCGCGATGGCTTCATCCCGGCTCGTCCAGTCGGCGCGCATGAGAACGACACCATGTTCGTGAAACGCTTGCTGCACCTGCTCACTGTGGAGCACGAGGCGTTTGTTCGCCTGACACGTGATGCACCAGGCGGCCGTGAAATCGACAAAAACAGGATCGCCCCGTGCCAGCGCTTCGCGCTGCATGAGCTGCGACCATTCGGTCCAATCCGTTCCGACCAAAGCCACAGCAGCTCGCACAGACTGGTCTGGCCCTGACCGCGCTAGCGGCACCATGGCTAGGACGGCAAGGACAGCCGCCGCAGCCGCGAGCCAACGAAAGGCGCGCGCGCCACGCTGCACCAGTCCGGTGGACCACGCAAAAAGACCCCAGCCGACGAGCGCCATCAGGACCCAGGCGGCGGCATCGGCGTCGCGCTGTTGTACCAGCACCCAGAACAGCCAGACACAGGTGAGAAACATCGGAAACGCCATCAGCTGGCGCAATCGCTCCATCCATGCTCCTGCCCGCGGCAATCGCCCGAGCCAGGACGGGACCATTGTGAGCACAAGGTAAGGAGCCGCCATACCGAGTCCAAGCATCGCGAAGACGGCTAGCGCGACCGGGGCAGGCTGGGTAAGCGCAAATCCCAGTGCGGCGCCCATAAATGGAGCCGTACAGGGAGACGCGACCAGGGCAGCTAGGACACCCGTTGCGAAGCTGCCGCGCGGGCCCTCGCCATCGAGCCAGCCGGCAGCGCGGCTATTCGAAAGGCCTGCGCCGAACGTAAATTCGAAGGCGCCCAAAAGATTAAGGCCGATAAGAAAAAACAGTCCGATGAGCGCAGCGATAAACAGCGAAGACTGCAGCTGAAAACCCCATCCAATTTGCGAACCGGCCGCGCGCAGTAGGATGAGCAACGCCGCCAATACCAGGAAGCTCAGCACGACGCCCAGTGCAAACGCCACACCATGGGCACGAAGGGCCTTATGCGGCTCGTCCCGATGTCGAACCAGACCAATGAGCTTAAGCGAGAGCACCGGAAACACGCAGGGCATCAGATTCAGGATCACCCCGCCCACAAATGCGCCCGTCAGCGCAATCACAAGGGTCAGCATGGAAGAAAAAATCGGCGGCGAGACGGCTTCGCCTTGCGACGCCGTCGGCAAAGAAGACGCCATTGAGCCTTGCCCGCTAGCCTGCGCACTCGAACCTAACCCCGAGGGTGCACGCTTGTCCGGGGAATCGACCATCGCAGCTTGCGCCGCAGCACTAGCGGGCAGCCGCGGCATCGCAAGATCAATCGGGGTCGCCCAGCCGCGGGCGCTTGGTCCGCCATCAGCAACGAGCACGCCGTGCAGCGACATAAAATCCGCTTCCGCAGGCACCTGCGCCTTTAGCTCTAAGCGAACCCGCTTGCCGCGCACCGACAAAATCTGGTCGGCCGCGGCCACTATACGATTTGGCTCAAGAGGGAAAAATTCCAGCGTATGGGGCGCGTCCTTGTTGCTGGAAAATTCCAGTCGAACTCGCGCACCATCGACCGTAACTCGCGCATCGCGCAAGGTCACGGGCAGCGGCAGCTGGCGACGCGCGGCCACGAATGCGGCTGCCGCCGGTCCCGGACGCACATCGCTTGGCTCTCGAACCGGCAAAGCAAGCGACAGCTCCGCGCTACCTGGAATGCAAACATCGTTGCACACCAGCCAATCAGCGCGCGCTTTGACGTGTGCGGTGCTGCCGATTTGCGCCGATGCAGGCGCCTGCAAGGACACGGGAAGAAGTACCTCGCCTTCATAGCCAAAGTTGGCCAAATCGCCTACGCGCAAACGTTCCGGAACGGGCCATTCGATGGGGCCGGCGCGATATCCGGGCTCCAAGTCCCATCGCAAGCGCGTTGGCAAACCCGCATCGCCCGGCATAGCCCAATAGGTATGCCAATGGGGGGCATGCCGCAAGCGCAAACCCAGCCAAAGCGTGCCACCAGGGCTGATGGCGTCTTGCTCAGAAAGCAGCTCCGCGCTGACAAATTGCTCCGACAGATCGACGGGGGCCGCTGCCGCCCAGCAGGTCGCGGTCAAAGCCAACGCTGGGCTAAGACAAAGCCGCAAGAGAAAAACCGGCAACGAGAAAGAAGTCAAAGTTTGCACCTCTTTACCTGCAATTCTCCGCTTTTAGCCGCAAAAGCCGGCGCGGAGCTGCGATCTGAACGCACTTTTTCGACTGGGACGAACGCGTTTGCCGAGCACAAACAATTGCTCTGTGCGTTTGGGGCACGGCGCAGAGTTGGACCCTTGCCATCGGGCTGAGTTTCGCACGAGGCGCGCTGTGCACCAATCGGCCGATTGGCCAAGGTGCGCGCTGCCGCGCTTGCACCGGCATGCAGTCAGTACACTTGGTGTTTTGTCTTAGGCATGGTGCTTTTCGGGAGCGAAATTTGCGCATACTCATCGTGGAGGACGACCCCGCGCTCGGCCCCGCGACGGCGCAGGGTCTGGAACTCGAGGGCTTTGCGGTAGACGTTTGCATCAACGGGGGCGGAGCCGATGCCGCTTTGGTGGCGCACAAGTATGACGCGATCGTGCTGGATCTGGCGTTGCCCGACACCTCTGGGGAAGAACTGTTGCGCCTCTGGCGCGAGCGCGGCGAATACACGCCCGTTTTGGTTCTAACCGCGCGCGGATTCGTGCTCGATCGGGTGCGCCTGCTAAACCTGGGGGCGGACGATTACCTTGTGAAACCCTTTGACTTGCAAGAGCTCGGCGCGCGGTTGCGCGCACTCGGCCGCCGCCAAGGCGGCAAGGACGATGTGATGTTAGAGTGCGGACCGCTGCTGCTCTCGCGCAGCGAGCACATCGCGATGTGGGATGGGGCCCGTGTCGAGTTGACCAAGCGCGAGTACCGCATCTTGCACACCTTGCTGCGCAATCGCGACCGGGTTCTCAGCCGCAAGCAACTCGAGGAGGCGCTATACGGCTGGGGCGAGGAGGTCGAAAGCAATGCCATCGAAGTACATGTGCACAACCTGCGCCGCAAGTTTTCTCGTGGGCTGATCGAAACCGTTCGCGGTGCCGGCTACCGACTAAATCAGAATGTCGCACCCGACTGAGGGGCGGCCGTGGTCGCTACGCGGTCGCCTTTTGCTGCTCACTACTGCCGTCACCGTCACCGCCTGGCTGGTTGGCGGTGCGGCGATGTTCATTATCGGGCGGCACGTCAGCGACTTGCTCTTTGATCAGCGACTGCGAGATATTGCCGGTGCACTGCTGACCTTTGCTGATCATGAAATCAGCGAACTGCAACAAAGCGGGGCCGATGTTGTCCACATCGAAGGCGCACAGACGCTCGGCGCCCGTTATCGCTACCAGATCTGGTCGCAAAAGGGCGAACTGCTGCTGCTGAGCGTGGGGGCGCCGCGCACGCCGTTTGCCCCTTTTAACGAGCTCGGATTCTCCACTCGAACCATCGGACAGGTCCCGATGCGCATGGTTGTGCTGGCTTCGGGCGATGGCTCCAAATTGCTGGAGGTCGCCGAGCCACTGTCGGCGCGCTCTGTCGGACCGGACCCCGATTTGGGATTGCTCGGAATACCCTTGCTTTTGTCGCTTGCCTTTCTGATTGCCGTAAGCGCCTGGCTCGTGCGGCGGGCCACACGCGCGCTCGGAGAGTCCGCGCGGCAAGTGACCCAGCGCTCCCCCGACGATCTTCGTCCACTGGAAGTGGCCAACGCTCCCATCGAACTTACTCCGATCGTCGCGGCGGTCAACTCGCTGTTTGCGCGCATCGAAAATGCGCTCACCGCCGAACGCCGTTTTACCTCTGCCGCGGCGCACGAGCTGCGCACGCCCCTGGCAGCGATCAAGATACAGGCGCAGGTAGCGTTGCGCCTAAAGACCGATGAAGAGCGTCAACAGGCGCTAGAGCGCTTGTTGCACACCATCGACAGCGCATCGCACAGCATAGATCAGCTGCTTACCATCTCGCGAATTGATGGTCTGATCGCGCTGCGCGCGCGCGCCTCGGCCCTGCAACTCGATGCGGTTGCCGCGCACGTCATTGATGAGATGCGCCCGATTGCAGAACGCCGGGGGCAGACAATCATCGAAGAGCTTGGTGCCGCCGATATTGACGGGCTCGAATTTGCTGTGGCGGTATTGCTGCGCAACCTGATCGACAACGCGGTGCGATACGGACCAACGGGCGGCCCGATTCGGGTGCGAACGGGAGTTGAAAAGGGACAGGCCTTTGCTGCCGTCGAGGACGCCGGACCGGGTATCGCACCGGAGCAGCGCAAGCGGGTATTCGAGCGCTTTTACCGCGTGCCCAACAGCCCGTCCGCGGACGGCTGCGGCATCGGGCTAGCCATTGTTCAGGCGGTCCTCGATATGCACCGTGCGCAGATTGAACTGGATCGCTCCGATCTTGGTGGCCTGCGAGCGGTAGTGCGCTTTGCCGCGGCCAATTGCGCCGCTGACGGCCCGACCGAACCCGTGCCTGCGGCGCGGCCGATAGCCGCACCTTAGGCCACTGTCGATGCGCCGCTAAGCACCGAGGCTTGTTTCGGCGCATCGCTAGCCGGTCAGGCGAGTTGTGCATTTTTGGGCTTGTTTTGCACGAATCGGCCTGTCACTGCAAGGTAGGATTTGCGCACTACCATGAGATGGCTCCATCGCACGGATAGTTGCGATCCAATCACCGGGGTAGTAGCCTTCGCCTCCCTTTGAGGAAGGGAGCATCTTGGCTGCCAATTCCCGGGATTCATCTGTTGTATTCCATGCCAAATTGCGTAAGGCGCGGAGCTGGTTTGCACGCTGCGACGATCCCGCACCGGTGCGCGGAGTCTTTGCGCCATCTATGAACCCTGTCATTTGTCGTTGACACGCACCATGAACCCCCTTGCCCTTGACCGCACTGCCATCCGCACCCATCGCCGCAGAAAAGAAAATTTAGGATTCACGCTCATCGAGCTTCTCGTAGTGGTCGTGATCATTGGCCTGCTCGCCGGCTTAGTGGCGCCGCGCTACTTTGGACAGGTCGGTAAATCCGAGGTCAACGTGGCGCGCGCGCAAATCGAAGCACTAGGCAAGGCGCTCGATCAATATCGCCTCGATGTGGGGTCCTACCCAACAACCGATCAGGGTTTGCAGGCGCTTGTTAGCCAACCCGATGGCGTCGAGCGCTGGCAGGGCCCGTACCTGCAAAAGCAGGTTCCGTACGACCCTTGGGGGCGCCCCTATCTCTACAAGGCACCCGGCGAGCATGGCGACTATGATCTATCGTCGTACGGGGCCGACGGAAAACCGGGGGGCACAGGAGAAAATGTCGACATAAAATCCTGGGAGACGGCCCCCGCAGCCAAGGCGCGCTGAACCTTGGCACGATGGATAGTGCGCCGCGTTGCCTCCAAGCGGCCCGTCGCTTAAAGCCTCGAAGGGACTTAAAGTCCCACGACGCTTCGTCGCGCCTCACCGCAAGGTATCTTCGCACCAGAGCGCGGCTTTGTCGCAGCACGGCGGATCAGGCAATACCTGTAAGCTGCGCTGCCGACGGTAGCTGTCGAAATGCATGAAGTGCGCTGCGTTGCGCGAGGCGCACTGGCGCTTGGAAAATGTGCCGCAACGGGTGGGGATGTCCCTTGAAGAGCCGAGTTCTTATCGCCGAGAGTCACCATCTGCTGCGCCAGCATCTGCGCTCGCTCGTTGATGCGTTGCCGGACTTTGAAGTCATCGGTGAAAGTGACGACGGGGAAAAAGCGCTTAGTCTTGCTTTGGAGTTACAGCCCGATTTGCTCCTGATGGAGCTTTTCTTGCCTGGGCTCAGCGCGATGGAGGCAACGGCGCAGATCAGGCGCTGCTTGCCAAAAGTCCGGATCGCCGTGCTGACCTCGGAAAAGACAACACAATACGTGCATGCGGCCCTGCGCGCGGGTATCGACGGCTATATCCTTAAGGACGCTTCCTACGATGAACTCGTCGGGGCGTTGCGTAGCATCGTCACCGGCAAGAAGTTTCTCACCCCCGAGGTATCCAGACATCTGATCGATGCCGCCTTTGACAGCAGCGGCGACAAGGCAGCGCCCGTGGAGCACCTCACCGCGCGTGAACGCAGCATCTGGAAGCTCATCGCCGAAGGGCGAACCAACCGTGCCGCTGCCTCGCTGCTGAATGTGAGCCCCAAGACCATAGAGAAGCATCGGGCCAACTTGATGCGCAAACTTGGCTTGCGCAATGTCGCCGAATTGATGCTTCTCGCACGCGGTTGCGGTCTGGTTGTGAACACAACGGCAGCGCCGCACCCGACGGGCGCCGCGAGCGACGAGGCACTGGGGCAAGGCGCGCCAGCACCGATTCCGATCTTTGGCAAATAGCGGCGCACCTTCGGCTCGATGCGCTCAACTGCGGCGCAAAGCGCTTAGGTAACGTCTAAAGGCCACGCGGCACCGATACGCGTGCCGTGCCCGGGCGCCGCATCAAGCAGCATGCGTCCTCCGGTTTGCTGCGCTCGGCCGCGAATCGACTGCAGTCCCAAACCGATTACTTCGGTTTCGTCCCGGCTCACCGCTAAACCCGGCTCAAACCCGCGACCATCGTCTTCGACGATCAGGAAAAGCTGCGTCGCAGTTGCGTACAGGTTCACTTGAATACGGTGCGCCTGCGCGTGCTGCAAGGCGTTGCTTATCGCGTCCTGAACGATGCGAAACATGTCGAGCCTTAGCCGCTGGGGGATGCTGCTTTCGGTGACCTGCAGATGACAAACCACCCGCAGACCTTGCCGCTGCTGCTCCACGCCCCGGCAGTACCACTCCAGCGCCGCAAGCAAACCCAGATCATCGAGCAGTTTTGGCCGAAGATCCGCGCAGATTTGGCGCAACTGCGAAATCACATCGCGCAATCGCAGCGCCGCATCTTGAAGTTTTCCCAAGCACTCACTGCTTGCGCGGCCACCGATCCGTCCGGCCGCGTCCTCAATCATGTACTTGGCCAGGACAACGACGGGTGCAACCTCATCGTGCAGTTGCCGAGCTACCCTGATGCGCTCAGCCTCCTGAAGACGCAGCAAGCCGTAAGTCAGGTGCCCCAATTTGGGATCGCAGTCCTGGCCACTTGCGCCTCGGCGCATGCGCCGCTCGGACCACGCGATCAACGCACCCGCACTGTCATCAGCACCCCCGCGTGCGGTCATCTCCACCAAGGTCCTACGCCCGCTGCGCCCCTTTAGCGCGAGCTCGAAGCTCTCCGTTGCGCCAAAACGAACACGCGCCGACGCCAACTCGGCAGCAGCTTGCCAGCCTTCGATTGCCAGATCCTTGAGCGAGCGGCCCCGCAGCTCATCGGGCTCAAAGCCCAGCATCGCTGCCGCCGATACGGTTGCATCGCAGATTCGCCCATGCGAATCAAGTCGGATCGCCGCAGCCGATCCGTTTTGCCCCGGCGCCATCACGTCGGCACTTATCACTTGCTCTTGTTCCGGCCCTTCGCTGGGGACCGTGCTCATAAATGTCGGCCTAACACTGCGCACACCTCCGTGGCCTTCGCATGCCAACTAGTCTTCGGTTTGTATCGATTCAACGCGCACAAAGACAGGTGCGCTGGGCCAAGCGCCGCTCGACCCACGGCGTCTCACGTTGCCTCAATCATGGCCTCACCTGCGCGCCCCGCATTCATTATATTGGCCAAGAGGCGCAACGCGCGAGTTTCGTCCCGTGGCCCGGCGGGCGCGCCTTGTGTGCCGATGCGCGCTAGGGCAAGCAAGCTCGGGCCAACGTGCGTCATCGCGCGCGGCACGCCGGCGCGCGCACGCTAAGCGCTCGCGTTGTGCGACCGCACGCGCTGCGCGGGCGCGTTGGGACAAGCAAAACGGACCCACGAAGCCTGCGATTGCGCACAGGCGGCGAGGCGATGTCAGAGACGGAACAAATTGCTTACAAATTCGCCACGCAGGGCAAAACCACGGTTTGCGAGTTTCGTCTAACCTAAGGTTTCAAACACTGCGGAGTGATCCATGAACGCATTTCATAAGAGCGCAAGACGCGCGTTGGCAGTTGCAAGCGTCGCCGCCGGATTGCTCGGTGGCCTTTACATTTTCCCGGCGGCGGCGGCAGAAAAAACTCCTGCGGCTGCGGAATCGATGCACAGCGAATTGGCGCAGCATGTTGCAAAGCACGTACAAATGCGCCTGGACGAGCTGGCCGCGCGCTTGCAAATCAAGGCCTCACAGGAGCAGGCTTGGCAGGCATTTTCGACGGCGTACCGTGATCTGGTCACCGCACACCTTGCCCAAAGAGAACAGACGCTAGCCGGCGCACCAGATATGGACGCTGCCGCTTTGGCGCGCAAGCACGCAGATTGGGCGGCCGATCACGCGCAGAAGCTCGCACGATTGGCCGACGCCACAGCCAAGTTGCAGCAGGCGCTAGAGGCGGACCAGCGACTCGTGCTGAACGAAGTTGCGCGACACTTTGTTCAAGAGCGTTTGGCCTTCGGTCGCATGCATGAGCACCATTTTGCCCATCACGGTCAGTATTGCGAGGGCGGCGCTGGCGCAGATGGGCGCTGGGAGCACCGGGCAGGGCCGCACGGCGATGCAATGGGCCGCGGTGGGCCATACGGAGCAGACGACGGGGCCGGACCGCCGGCTGGCACCGCACATTGATGAGCTCTACGGCGCCCAGCGCGACGCGCAGCGCCTCGCGGCGCGCTGCGCTCGCCGGGGCGCTCTTCGGCTTCCTGGGAGTTGGCGCGGGTGCGTTTGGCGCGCATGCCCTTAAAACTCGTCTGGAGCCCGCCGCCCTTTCAGTGTTTGACACCGCAGTGCGCTACCAGATCGTGCACGCGTTGGCGCTTTTGGCTTCGTCATGGGCAATTGAGCAATGGCCAGGGCGTATCGCCAACGCAAGCGCAATTTTCTTTGGTGTCGGCATCCTTCTTTTCAGCGGGAGCCTGTATGCCTTGAGCTTAAGTGGCGCGCATCTGCTCGGCGTGCTGACACCCATCGGCGGTCTGTTCCAGTTGTTGGGCTGGCTGGCGCTCGCACTCGCAGCATACCGCCAGAGGCCCTAAGTAATAAGTACGAGCATGCGGTCACTTGCCTCGCCATGACCGCCCCCGCTGCCAGACCGGCGCCAGGCCAGCCGGATGCAGGTCTTGCCCGCGGTCCACGTAAAATCACGCCATGACCCGTGCTTTTGCTCCTGCCAACAGTTTGTCTGTCAAGGGTTTGCTTCGCGCGTTGCTCTTCGGCGTGCTGCTAACCGCGCAACTGCTGTGCGGCTTGCCCGCGCAGGCTGCGCCACCGGCTTCCTCGGTGTTCCTCGAGGACTTCACCTGGACAGAACTTCGCGAGGCGATTTCGCACGGGATGACGACCGCCATTGTGCCGGTTGGGGGCACAGAGCAAAGCGGGCCGGCGTTGACCCTGGGCAAGCACAATGTGCGGGTGCGGCTGTTATCGGAGCGCATTGCGCGCGAGCTGGGCAACGCAGTCGTGGCGCCAGTTCTTGCCTACGTGCCCGAAGGTTCCATCTCGCCGCCGAGCTCGCACATGCGCTTTGCCGGTACTTTGTCGATTCCCACGAGCGTATTTGACGCAACCCTCGAGTCCATCGCCGCAAGCCTGCGTGCTCATGGATTTCGCAACATCGTCCTGTTGGGTGACCACGGTGGCTATCAGCGCGAGCTCGGGCGGGTTGCGGAGCGGTTAAACCGTCAATGGTCGGCTGAGCCGGTACGCGTCTTTGCACCAAGCGAATATTTTTCGGCATCCACTGAGGGCTTTGCCGGCTTGCTTCGAGCGCGCGGCTTTCACGACGAGGAAATCGGCACACATGCTGCCTTGTCCGACACTTCGTTGCAGCTCGCGCTCGCCCCGGCTAGCGTGCGCGAAGATGTTTTGCGATCGGGCGCGCGGCTCGATCAGAGTGTCGGCATTTACGGGGGGTTTCCCCAGCACGCAAGTGCCGAACTCGGAGAGCTCGGTGTTAACGAAATCGTTCGGCAAACGGTTGCTGCGATTCGACAGCAAACACAAATGGCAGTGCACGGGCGGGCCGCGACGCACTAGCCAGAGCACCGCTTGCGCTGCCGATCTCCTTTTTCTCAATAGAGTCCCGGAACTTCCATGCAACTTTATCGAACGACGCTTCAACGTTTATTTCCCCGTCTGCTGCTGGTCTTTGGCGCGTTGGCGACGCTGGCCGGCGTGGCGGCAAAAGGCGCCACCATTTCCACGTCCGCTGCCGCGGGCTACCCAGGCATGCCGCCGGTGCTGGATGCCAACAATCTGTATAGCGCCGCGGGGGCCGATCAGCTAAGTTCCACCGTCCGCACCGCGTTGCCGCGCGTGTATGTGCCGGAGTTGCAGTCCAACGATGTGGTCGTCATCGACCCGCAAACGCGCAAGGTGCTGACCCGTTTTGCCGTCGGAGTGAACCCGCAGCACGTTGTGCCAGCGTGGGACTTACAGACGCTCTGGGTTACGAACAACGCCGAAGGGCGCAAGGACGGCAGTCTGACGCCGATTGATCCGAACACAGGCAAACCTGGCGAACCGATCGTGGTTGACGACCCGTACAACATGTACTTTGTTCCCGACGGAAGCGAGGCAATCGTGGTAGCCGAGGCGCACGAACGCCTCGATTTTCGCGATCCACACACCATGGCACTGCACACTTCTTTACCGGTACCCGGGTGCAAAGGCATCAACCACGCAGACTTCGCGATCGACGGGCGCTATGCCATCTTCACCTGTGAATTCACCGGGGCGTTGGCAAAGATCGATATGGTCGAGCGCAAGGTCCTGGGGCTGCGCAAGCTCAAGGGCGGTGCCATGCCGCAGGACATCCGTGTGGCTCCCGACGGTAAAGTGTTTTATGTCGCCGACATGATGGCCGACGGTGTGTTTCTCGTCGACGGCGAGCGTTTTGCGCAGGTCGGATTTATCCCCACAGGGGTCGGCACGCACGGTTTGTACCCGAGTCGCGATGGTACGCAGCTGTACGTCGCCAACCGCGGTTCCAACAAGATCCATGGTCGGCGCCATGGCAAAGGGAGCGTTTCCGTGATCGACTTCGCCACCCGCAAAGTGGTGAAGACCTGGCCAATCCCTGGAGGCGGCAGCCCCGATATGGGAAACGTGAGCGCGGACGGCAAACAACTGTGGCTCTCCGGACGTTTTGATGACGAGGTATATGTATTTGATACGGCAAGCGGAGCCGTTGAAAAAATTCCCGTCGGACGCGAACCCCACGGTCTGGCCGTGTGGCCGCAGCCCGGGCGCTATTCGCTGGGACACACGGGCAACATGCGCTAGCGCGTGGCCACAGCCAGCGCAAGCCCCCTTTGGCCCCGCGCAATGTTCTTGAAGTTCGGCAAACTGCCGCTATGCGCGGCACTTTTTGTGCAATGCCTGTTGTATGGCGCTGCCCATGCCGCGCTACCCGACGAAATTCAGGTCTACATCGACGACATCCACGAGCCCGGGCGCTACGGTCTGGAGTTGCACGTCAATACGACCCCCGATGGCATCTCCACCCCCGAATATCCGGGAGAGATTGTCGCCGCAGGTGGCACACGAATCACGCCTGAATTTGCGTACGGGCTGCCCGATGACTTGGAAGCCGGCGCATACCTGCCGGTGGTGCACGAATCCAATGGCGACGTTCTGGCCACTGGCGTAAAGCTGCGCCTCAAGTGGGTGCCGATCAAACAACAAGACGAGGGCCCGGGCATTTTTGCCGGACTCAACGGGGAACTGTCGCAAGTGCGGTACCGATTCGAGTCCGATCGGCGCGGGTTGGAGCTGCGCCCGATCATCGGTTGGCGCAACGCCGATTGGCTGCTGGCGGCCAATCCGGTTCTGGACTTTGCACTACAGGGACCGCAGCGGCATGAGGCACCGGATTTCGCGCCCTCGCTGAAGGTTGCGCGAACTGTGGCGCCGGGGCTCGCCACCGGTGTGGAGTACTACACGCAAGTGGGAACCATTGGCGACATCCGTCCCTGGTCGGAAACGCAAGAGACGCTGTACTGGGCCATCGACATCGATCGGCCGCCCTGGGGCTTGAATTTCGGCATCGGCCGCGGGCTCACGTCCGTAACAGACCGCTGGACGATCAAGATGATCATCGACGTCCCATTGAGATGGTGAACGTTGATATCCGAGAAAACCGTCGCCCGACCGAGGGTGCCTGCTGATTCAGATGCGGTTCATGCTGCCGGGGCAAAATTGCGTTGCACTTTTCACGGCCGAGGCTTTTTACGGCAGGCCTAACAGAGCTGCTAAATGCCGCGGACAATCCGTGCGCGCCACGCAGCTTGCAGTACGCCATCGCGCTTTGCGCGCCGCCAACGCAGCAGCTCCAGGAGCAACCGGCGTGCGAACCGGTTACCCGCTGGCACCCGCGCAACGCTGATGCTCGCTGTGCCTTCACCCAACGTGGCACGATAAGACCATGAACGTTTTGCTTTTGGAAGATGACATCGATTTGGGGCAGGCCGTTGCCGATCACCTCGAGGCGGCAGGCCACAGCGTGCACTGGTGCAAATTGATCGCGCAAACGCGGCGCGTGGCGGATCCGGAGCTTGCACTGTTGGACCTGAATCTGCCTGATGGCGATGCACTTGCGCTGTTGCGCGAATGGCGCAGCGGCGGGCGCAACCTCCCCGTCATCGTGCTGACCGCGCGCGACCAGGTCAGCGATCGCATTCGCGGCCTGCAGGCCGGTGCGGATGATTACCTAGTCAAACCGTTTGACCTGAACGAATTGCTTGCGCGTATGGAAGCCGTCTGCCGGCGCGGTGCCCCGCCCCCCAAGGTATTGCTCGGAGATGTCGCGCTCGACCTGGATGCCCGCGCCGCGCTACGCGGCAGCGAGCGCATTGAATTGACCGCGATGGAATGGGCGGTGCTCTCGTCGCTGGCCCGTCATCCCGGGAGGATCTATAGCCGGTCGGATATCGAGGCTTATTTGAGCAAAGAGGGCATCGGCGATGCGGACAGCAACTCGCTGGAGGTAATTGTCAGCCGTCTGCGCAAGAAACTCGGCCCCTTGGCGATTAGCACGCATCGGGGCCTAGGGTATCGACTCGATGTCTGAAGATCAACACAGGTCAACGTGGAGCCTTGAGCAGCGCGTCACGCGGCGCCTGACGCTCGTGCTGGGCTTACTGTGGCTGCTTGGCACCGCAATTGCGCTCGCTGGTGTTTGGCACGAAACCGCGCAAGTGCTCGACAGTTCGCTAAACGAGACAGCCGAGCGATTCCTTGTTTTGCCGGAAATCGCACTCGGGGATGTAAATGGGGAGCGCCTCTTTGCAGAAATCGGACCCCACGAAGAGCACGTGATCTACCAGATCTTCGATGCCAAAGGTCGCTTGCGCCTGCGTTCGCACTCCGCACCCGATATCCCGCTCGATAGCGAAGGGCAAGATGGCGTTCGCGATGTCAACGGGTGGCATGTGCTGACCTTGACGCGACAAGATGGCAGGCGACGCGTCGAGGTTGCGGAATCGATCGAGCATCGCTTCGAGGTTCTGTGGGCAAGCCTGGGCTGGCTTGCGGGCACCCTGATCTTCGTGCTGCCCGCGGCATCAATTGCTTTGACATGGATCCTACGGCGGGGATTTCGGGCTTTGGAACCCGCGCGCGCGGAGCTGGCTCGCCGCAGCGTCGATGACCTGCGACCGATAGCGAGCACCGAAGCGCCGTTGGAACTGCAACCATGGCTGGCAAGCGTCAACTCGCTCATAACGCGCGTTCGCGTATTGATCGAAGATGAGCGCAACCTAGCGGCCCATACCGCGCACGAGCTGCGCACGCCGCTGGCCGCGGCGCGCGCTAAAGCCCAGCGACTTGCGCAGATCACCACCGATGCGAACTCCCGACAAAATGCCCAGGCATTGGTTCGCCAGCTCGATCGGCTCGCACGCCTTGCCTCGCGCTTGCTCCAACTGGCGCGCGTCCAATCGGGCGCGACGTTGCAGCGCGAACCCGTCGACCTCGCAGTACTGGCGCGCGTGATCGTCGGCGAGTTCGCCGAGGCCGTCACCCGGGAGCGGCTGCGCATCGAGGTGCCCGCAACGCCCGCTCGGGTGATGGGCGACATCGACGCCATTGGAATCGCCCTGCGCAATCTCATCGACAACGCCCTAAAGCACGGCGGAGAGGATTCCTGGGTCACAGTGCTCGTTGAACCTTCGGCAATCTTCATCATCGACGACGGTCCGGGCGTAGCGCCCGACACATTAAACAAGCTCATTCGACCATTTGAGCGCGGCATCACCGCCGCCGAGGGTTCGGGGTTGGGACTGTCCATCACCAACGCGATCGTGCAGCAAGCCGGAGGCAGCCTCGAGTTACGATCTCCCCTACTGGCCGGCCGCGGTTTTGCTGCGGTGCTGCACTTCGATTAAGCGCTCGACCTTCACTGAACCCGCAACAGCGCCGTCTAGGCGTCCGAGGATTGTGGGATCGCAACCGCTCGCTCGCAGCCGACAACGAGGGTCAAGTCAGGGATGCCGGGCAAGATGCTCTTGCTCGATTCACAGCGCGGCGGCGCCGAGCACGCCCAAGGCCAAAGCAAAACAGCACGACCGAGTGAGAAAAAGTGCGCTATTCGCGCGGCAAGCGTTTGAGTGCCGCTTGCAGCCTCGGGGCTGCACTGCGCTCGAATAGATCAAATTCGTTCCAGAATTCTTCTTGTGTCAGCACTATGGCTTCCTCGCCCACCGCGCTACGGACACGAACCGTGTGACTTGTCCGAATCAACACCGGCTCTTCGCCATCGATCTCCACGGACAGATCCGCATGGGCAAGATCCCTTGCCACTTCCTGGACCCAGGTTTGGATCGCGACGAGCCGTTGCACATATTCTGCGCGCTCTGCCTCAATTAAATGCATCGCATCCCTTCACTCATTGTGCTCCACAAGCACGCGCCGGTGCAGAAACGTTTGAGTACAGATTTTAGCGTTTCGTTCCATGGGTAAAACTCGAATTGACCTACTTTTCGCTCTCGCGTGCAAGCGCTCATCCAAACGGCTTCCCATCGTAATGCTGCTTTAATAAACGAAAGCTTAAGCGCAAGAAAGCCACGCGCAGCAATCGTCAACGAAAACCGTTTTGCATTTTGCAAGACATCGTGACAGCCTTCTTTCCCGTCACGAAGGATTGCCCTTTATCCGGCCGTATCAACGCGCGCCGCTTTCGCCTGCGGGTTCGGCGCCTGTGTATATCGAGATTCGAATTCTCACGTGCGCCCCGCGATTTTGCCTTCTCGCGATTGCACAAGGCCGTGATTGCGCCACTCACGTTCGCGGGGCTGCGCAAGAGGCACTCACTAGTTTGCGTTCGCCGAAACCTTTGTCGTCGTCATGACGTGTTGGAGAGCAAGACCGGCTCTTTCCAACCAAAGACGGCGCCAGATCTTTACCCGAGCCGCGCACTAGTGCTTGGACTGCTCGCGAGTGTGTCCGTTTGAAGCATTCGCCGCGCGCGCATCGGCATCCGAGGCTTCCCTTGCCGAGGTAGGCGCCGCGCTCACCCGATTGCGGCCTTCGCGCTTGGCGCGATACAAAGCCTCGTCGGTTCGCCGCAAGAACTCTGCGCCGCTCTCTGGCGCGCAGTACGCAGCAACTCCGAGCGATATCGTTACGTGGCCCAGCACGTTTTGATCACCAATGCGGCGCACGCAGCTGCGTTCTACCGCGCTTCGCAGTGCATCGGCCAGCGCGATTGCCCCCGGAAGTCGCGTGTCGGGCAACAGCACCGCGAATTCTTCGCCGCCATAGCGCGCCACGATGTCCCGACCTTTGGTGTTAGCTTTGAGGATCTGCCCGACCGATCGCAGCACTTTGTCGCCAAACAGATGCCCGTAGGTGTCGTTGACCTGCTTGAAGTGGTCGATGTCGGCGACGATCAGGCCCAATGCGCCGCTTGCGCCGCTACACTCTCCCGCGGAGCAAACCAGGTTTCCCAAATGAACCTCGAAAGCGCGGCGGTTGGATAAACCCGTGAGCATGTCGCTCATGGCTTCCTCGCGTACGCGGGCAACCTCTGCTCGCAGAGTCTCGATTTGCGCATGGCTCTCGTCGAGACGGCCTTGTAGTTCGACAAGCGTGTCCTGAATTCGCCGCGTTACGCCCACGACCTGCTGAAACGTATCGCCCTGGACCATTTCCCGCGTCTGCGGGGCCATTTCGCTGACCCAGCGACTGATCGTCGCTCCGAAGTCAGCTGCTTCATCGCCTGCAACCGAGGTGCTGCGCGTGATGCGGTGCATGACCTGCTGCAGTTCCGAACCGATCCGCTGGGCAGTTTCATCGTCTAAGTCGGCAACAAAATCACTGTAGAGTTTTTGCGTCTCCTCGTCCGTAAGCCGCGCGTCGCTGCCCGTAAACTGTTGCAATCGCTCCGCCAAGGCCGTGTTTCGCCCCGAAACATATTCATACCAAACGGCATAGGAAATGGGATGCAGTGGCGCGTTCTGGCGCGACATCAAGGGCAGCGCCAGTCGCAAAAATTCGACGCTTCGTTCTTTGCTGTGTTCGTATTTCATTGCGCGCTACCGTCGTGGGTCCGGCAACAGTCGAAGGTGCGCAGCTCGGTGGCTCCCTGCTTCTTTGTCTTGCGGCCACCCGCGCACCCGCTCAAGGTACCCGCGCACGTTAGCAACTGCCGCCAACCGCGTTCGGATGAAAGGTGCCGTCTTGGGCTTTTAATTTCCCGCTTCTTGGTCGGATGCACGACGGCTGAGCTCCGAGCTCTCGGCGCCACGGCCCGCCTGCCAGCGCCGCCAGCCAGCGCTGCGCAACTCGCAAGCCGGACATAGCCCGCAGCCGTATCCCCATGCGTGGCGTTGCTCGCGCTGGCCCAGATAACAGGTGTGCGTGTGCTCAACGATCAGATCGACCAAGTCCGCTCCGCCCAGCTTCTGGGCCAGCGCCCAGATCTGTGCCTTGTCGCTCCACATCAAGGGAGTCTCGATCAGCATCTCTTCGTTTAATCCCAATGTCAGCGCCGCCTGCTGCGCCCGCATGGTCGCGTCGCGACAGTCGGGGTAACCCGAATAGTCGGTCTGACACATGCCGCCCACAAGGACGCGAATTGACCGCCGATACGCCAGGGCGCCAGCGAGCGTCAGAAAGACGAGATTGCGCGCAGGAACGAATGTGTTGGGAAGGCCGTTGTTTTGAAGTTCGATCGCGCGCTCTTGGGTCAATGCCGACTCGCTGATGCTACCAAGCACCGAAATGTCCAAGGTGTGGTCTGGACCGAGCCGGGACCGCCACTCGGGAAAACCAAGCGCGAGTCGATCGCGCACGATCTGCCGCTGAGTCAATTCAATGCGGTGTCGCTGACCGTAGTCAAAACCCACGGTCTCCACATGCAAGTAGCGCGTCAGCGCCCAGGCCAGGCAGGTCGTCGAATCCTGTCCTCCGGAAAACAGTACGAGTGCTGGTTGCGTTGGATTGCCATCTTGTTGTTCGAACGTTTGCATGTGCGCTGAGGGTGTCTGCGAAATGCTAGTTGCAAGAGCGCGGCAGCAAAAGTTCCTCGGCGTGACCACGGTCGAACGCCGCCAGGTCGGCGCGGTCGCTCAATAGGAAAAAGCCGCCAGCGCCGTCGCCCGTGATTGCCAGAGTCAAACGAGCGCGCTCCTGCACCGTCTGCGCACCCCACTCGTCGGCTGCCTGGGTAAACGGGCTGCTCGCCAGCGAATCCAAATGGTCGACCCGATAGCGGTGTCCCATGAGCTTTAAGTACGTCTGCGCTCCCAAGGGCAGCGTCAGCGTGCGCAGCGCCGCCCGCACCTCCGGGCGCAACCGGTCGATGTGGATGTGCAACTGCGACTGCGATCGCCCGTAGCGCGAGTTAATCGCCAAGCCAACGTCCGCCTCCTCTGGCGCGGCATTCACCGTGCGGCCGCGCTGCTCCCATGCAAGCGCGAAATAATTCGGTTCGCCCGCCGTCTGCAGCTCGGGGCTCTCAACACCTGCGCGCCGTGCGGTGGGTATCAAAAGAAAATGCGTCGGGCCACAGCGATCCTTCAGGACCGCGTAGCCGTCACGGCTATCGCAC
This sequence comes from uncultured Burkholderiaceae bacterium, assembly GCA_964608115.1. Classification (GTDB taxonomy): domain Bacteria; phylum Pseudomonadota; class Gammaproteobacteria; order Burkholderiales; family Burkholderiaceae_F; genus GJ-E10. Next base: position 26,105 of record CAZSOI010000362.1, read on the forward strand.
GTAAGATCGCTGCTCGAACGCGCCTGGGCCTGCGGCCCAGCGTTGCATCCCTGATCGACGATGCGCCAGATCGCAAGATCCGCCGGCTCCTCGTTGCGGGCGCACCCTCCAAGGGTTGCCGACACGCAAAGCATCCCGGCCATGCAACACACCACCGCACGAGCGGCGTTGGCCAGCGAACCCTTCACGCACACCGCGGTTTTTCGACAATCCCCCATTTCTTTCCCATGAGACTGCGTCCCGTGATCGATGTGAAACTCCTCAACCACAGACCATTAATCGATCGGCGTGCTGGCCTTGCGGCTGCCCGTGGCCGATTTGTACCCGTCGTGCGGCGACCCACCGGCGAACCGCACGGTAACGCACGATCGTAGCGCAACGGCAAAAATGCTTTGTCAACGCAACGACGAAATGTCGGCACAAATTCGGCAGACTCCGGTGTTCACCCGATCCGGCGTCTCACCCGCGACTTGCACGCTGGGAAACACCAACCCTAAACGGGCGTCCTGGTGTTGAATCTACAACTCCTGCACGCCACTGGGTCCAAGCTTGCGACCAAGAGCAACTACCTCCCCCACGATGATGAGTGTGGGTGCGTGCAACTGCGTCCGTGCAACCCGTGCGGGCAAGTCCGCTAGCGTACCCTCGATCACGCGCTGTTTGCGCGTGGTGCCGCGCTCAACTATGGCGATCGGTGTCGAAGGGTCGCGCCCGTGCTCGATGAGCTTTGCACAAAGCACCGGCAAGCCGAGCGAACCCATATAGACGGCAACTGTCTGCCGTGCGCGCGCCAGCATCGCCCAATCCAGGTCCATGCTGCCATCTTGCAGGTGCCCGGTCACGAAGGTGCACGATTGCGCCAGGCGGCGATGCGTAAGCGGTATTCCGGCGTACGCCGACGCCCCCACTGCGGCCGTGATGCCGGGCACCACGTGAAACACCACGCCCGCGTCGCAAAGAAACTCAAGTTCCTCGCCGCCGCGCCCGAAGATAAATGGGTCGCCCCCTTTGAGGCGCAGCACGCATCGTCCCCTGCGCGCCAAGTCCACCATTAACTGGTTGATGTCGTTTTGTTCTAGGGCATGCTTGCTTCGGCGCTTGCCTACGTAGATTCGTTCGGCAGTCGCCGGCAGCAGCTGCAGTATTTCGTCGGAAACGAGGTTGTCATACAAAGCAACATCCGCACATTGCAGCAACCGCGCGGCGCGAACAGTAAGGAGCTCCGGGTCACCGGGACCGGTACCAACGAGGTAGACCTCTCCGCCACTACAGGAATATTCGTTCCCCGCGGACGGTTGACGGGTATCGCTCATATGTTGCTCGCGCAGTCTGGTTGCCGCCGATTATGCACGCGCGATCGACAGCGCTTCTTTGTCGATGGCCGATTCCCGTTTTGTATCCCGCATGAAAACAGCGACCAGCATTGTGCAGCCGATGACCAGCGTGGCATACCAGTAAAAGCCCGACTCGCGGCCGATACTCTTAAACCAAAACGCGACGTACTCGGCCGAACCACCGAAGAGAGAAACTGCGACGGCATATGGCAAGCCGACACCGGTGGCGCGGATCGTGGCCGGAAACAGCTCCGCTTTTACGACGGCGTTAATCGCGGTGTAGCCGGAAACGATGAGCCAAGCCGCGGCGATCAGCGCCAACGCTTCCCAGGGTCCACGGGCGTGGGAGATCGCAGTCAAAAGCGGTACGGTAAACATCGTCCCCAAAATCCCGAATCCGATCAGCAATGGCCTGCGCCCGATCCGGTCCGAAAGCGCACCGTAAATGGGCTGCAGAAACATTGCGAAAATCAAAGAAGCCGCGGATACCGCTGTGGTCTGGCTGTCCGATAGGCCGACGGATAGCCGCAAGAATTTCTGCATGTAGGTCGTGTAAACGTAAAAGGCCAGTGTCCCACCCATGGTCAGACCGACGACAATCAATGCTTCCTTTGGATGGGCAAGCAGCTCGCGCAGTCTTCCGCGCTCGCGGCCGCCGTCCGTGCGGACCTGGTGCTCAAAGATCTCGGTCTCAAATAGGCTGCGGCGCATGATGAGTGCGATCAAGGCAAGCAAGGCTCCGATGAAAAACGCCAGTCGCCAGCCCCACGCGCGAAGCTGCTGGTCGGAGAGCACGAAATTTTGCAGCACCAGCAGCACGAGCAGGGCCGTGAGTTGGCCGCCGATCAGCGTTACGTACTGGAAGCTCGCATAAAACCCTCGACGCGCACCACTTGCCATCTCCGAGAGATAAGTCGCACTTGCGCCGTACTCGCCACCAAGACTCAAGCCCTGCAGCAAGCGGGCGAGCAGCAGGAGCACGGGTGCTGCCGCGCCGATCCGCTCGTAGGTCGGCGTCACGGCAATCATCAGCGAGCCAAAACACATCAGGAGCACGGACATCATTAACGCCTTGCGTCGGCCCGCCACGTCTCCGATGCGGCCAAAGAGCCAGCCGCCGACTGGTCGTATGAAAAAACCTAATGCAAAGATGCCGGCCGTCGAAAGCATTTGGGCGGTCGTATCCCGCATAGGGAAAAAAGATTGAGCAAAGTACAAAGCGAAGGCCGAGTAGCAGTAAAAGTCGTACCACTCGACCAGGTTGCCTGCCGACCCGATGAAAATCGCCTTAAGCCGTCCCAGCGGTTCGACCATCAAGTGCCCGGATGCGCGCGCAGCAATCTGCAGGTGCGCTGGTGGGCTTCTTCGATCGGGCGCCGGGCGCCGATCTTTGGGCACGTCGGTCACGCAAACTCCCTTACTCGCAACGTTCCGGCTGAGCGCTCGCCCGGAGCACCAAATGTCTATTGCGCGAAATTCTTGCGCACACTCGCCGTGCGCGGTGCTGACCGCAGTACCCGGGCTTTCGTCGGTGGCAACAGCCTGCCGTCTTGCCGATGACCGGCCCAGCTTTCTGGGTTTGCGCCAACGGCTTAAGCGCGCACAAAGTAGTATGCAAGAGGGCCCCTGGCCTGTGACAGCGCGATCGGAGTATCGTCAATTTCTTTAACGAAGGGGAAACTATGCGAAACATTGCCAGGCTCACTTCGCTTGTGCCTTCCGAGTCGACCCAAACCGCACTAACTGCCGCGCCCCTCGCACCTTGGGGCTGCGCGGCTCGCGTCCTTTTTACGGCGCTATTGCTCTATCTCACGGCAGCAAACACCTTGGCCACTGCCCAAACGCAGTCCAGTAGCCAAGCCTCCGCGCCTTTGCCGGACTTCAGTGCCGTGCTGTCCGATCCCATCCGAAGCGACAGCGATCGACGCGCCGATGAGCGGCGTCGCCCGCTGGAATTTCTGCGTTTTGCCCAGGTGCGTCCCGGAATGAATGTTTTGGATGTTTCCGCCGGAGGCGGGTACACGACCCAGCTACTGGCACTGGCAGTGGGCTCCACGGGAAACGTCTGGGCGCAGACACCAAAGTTGCGCGAATCCCTCGAAAAGCGCCTGAGCGCGCACCCGCAGGCCAACATTCATCCGCTCGTTCGGCCATTTGAGGACCCCTACCCGGCCGATGCGCCTCGGCTGGACCTTATCACTTTCATTCTGAACTACCACGACGTCGCCAACGAGCCGGTCGATCGCGCCGTGATGAACAAGCGCCTATTTGAGGCGCTCAAGCCGGGGGGTCATCTCGTTTTGATCGATCACGCAGCAGCGCCGGGTTCGGGATTGCGGGACACCAAAACGCTCCACCGCATAGACGAGCAAACCGTCCTGAGCGAACTCAAGCGCGCCGGCTTTGTGCTTGAAGAGCAGTCCGCATTCTTGCGCAATCCCGACGATCCGCGCTCCGAGGCGTTCTTCGATATGAAGACGCCGTCGGATCGCTTCTCTCTGCGACTGGTGCGACCCTAGCCTTTCGCGCGCAGGCGTTGGGCTAGGGCCGGCATCCTACTTTGCCGACTTGGCGTTGGCCTCGCATTTTTTCATGAACGACTCCTTCGCCGCGCCGGCGAGCTTCTTGCCGTTCTTATCGATGGCCTTGTCCTCGCAAGAGGGCACCGGCTTGGCGTTTGCCTCGCACTTCTTGAGAAACGACGCCTTAGCGGCACCAACGAGCTTTTTGCCGTTCTTGTCTACGGCCTTGTCCTCGCATGAGCTGGCGGATGTGGCGGCCGGCGAGGGACTGGTCGCGGCATCGGCGGCAGCAACGTAGGATGGAACACCGGGACTTAGCAACACAAATGCGGCAAGGCAAAGGTACTTTTTCATTTTTGGGCAACTCCTGTAGTTGGGCTTGGCAAAGGCCGCCATCATAGCGGCATGGCGCCGCTGCGCAGCGATTTACCGGGACTCGCGATCCACCTGTTCGATGGCGCCGCGCACGCGATCTTCATCGGCCTGCTGCATTTGCCGGATCTGGCCTTCGACCTGGACTTTTTGCTCCTTTGCCTGCTTTGCAGCAGCCGCGGCACTGGAGGCGCTGCCAGATGCCGCGGAAAGCGCATCCGGCCCGCAGCCGCTAAGTGACACGCCAACAAGAAGCACGACAACAGACCAACTCAAGCAAAAAGATCGGTTCATGGGATCTGCTTTTAACACATCGATTCTTTGTCAACAGCTCACGGCGCGAAGAGCCGAAGATCCTGCAAACAGCGTCCGCCGCGCAACGCCTCGGCCTCGTGCGCCGGCTCGCGCAAGGCTTCTTTGTAGCATTGACGCATGGACGCAAGCGCCAGCAGGTGCTGACGATACGCTAGCGCAATTACCGGCAGCGGCAATGCAAGAGTGGTTCTTATTGGCAATTCGCGGTGTATACATGGCCGCTTCATCGTGCCATGTCGCGCAGGCGTTTGCTATGAAACGGGAAAACAATACGCGCGTCCGGGCGCCCGAGGCGCGGATCCTTGCCCGGGCGCTCGATGCGCGCTACAAGGTCACGAATGATGTTTAATCGCGCCATCTTCTTATCGTCCGCGTGGACAATGACCCACGGTGCGCTCGAGATGTGCGTGCGCCGCAACATCGCATCGCGCGCCCGCGTGTAGTCGTCCCAGTGCGCAAGCGCCGCGTCATCGACCGCGCTGCTCTTCCACTGGGTCAAGGGGTCGCGCGCGCGTGCCCTCAGTCGATGGCGCTGCTCTTGTTGGCTAATGTCCAAGTAGTACTTAAACAGCTGAATGCCGGCTTGCACCAACATGTGTTCGAACGGCACGACTGCCCGTAAAAATTCGTCGGTTTGCGTTTCGCTGCAAAAGCGCATAACGCGCTCGACCCCCGCCCGGTTGTACCAGCTGCGGTTAAACAGTACGAATTCGCCAGCGCTTGGTAGATGCACCACATAGCGCTGGAAGTACCATTGTCCTTGCTCCTTGTCCGATGGCTTGCCAAGCGCGACGACCCGCGTGTCGCGTGGACTTAAGTGCTCAACGATTCGCTTAATTGAGCCATCCTTGCCCGCGGCGTCACGCCCCTCGAAAATCACGAGTACGCGTCGCCCATGGCTGATGATGTGTCGATGCGCCTTGACGAGTTCAATCTGGAGCTCTCGCAACTCGCTCTTGTACGACTGCGTTTTCGTTTGCGCCATCGGCTCGCCACCTTACCCCAAGCGGGACACGCAGGGCTCAGCCGTATGGGCATGCTTTACCAGCGCCCGCACGCCGCCACAACAGCGGCGCTTGCCGCGCTCGGCGACGCAGCCCCGTTAATGACACTGCCGACTGCCCCGTGCGCTGGGACGATACCTCATTTGTTCGGATGCAGGCCGCGCGAGGCGCCGCAAAACGAACCTGGGTCAGAACCGCCCCGGACGAGATCGACGCTCGCCGGGACAATTGCGCTGCAACCGCAAGCGGGACTTGGCCGGCAGCTTGGAACAGAAGCGATGTCGGGCTCTCGCCCGATCGACTGACGCGTATATCGGCTGCGCGGCCCGCCAACGCGCGGCAATCTAGCGCAATATTTGGCCTCGAACGCCCGCTGCGCGCTCGCGAAAGATTGCGCCAGGCAACCAGGCCGCTTTGGATCGCCTTCCTACCGTGCCTGGCCGTTTTCTGCGCCCGCGCGCCGCCCCGCGTTCCGGTCATGCTCGATGCCGTGCAAGCGGGCCGGCGGTTGCACAAAAACGGCAGTACCATCGTCCGTCGGCGGCCTGCAAAGACCGAGCTCGAGCCCGCCAAGCGACGTCCATTTTTCGGACCCCATTGTGATGGAGGTAATGCACCATGGCGCATCGTCCCTTGCGCGGCAGTGAACGAGAAGTGCCCGAGCAAGCGCGGTCTTTAGGCAAGGCGGATCCTGCCGAGCGTGTGCAGGTCACGATCGTATTAAAACGTCAGTCCAGTTCCGTTCTGATGGACCACGTCGCTCGAGTCGAACGCGGCGATCGCCGGGCGCGTCCGATGTCGCGAGATGATTTTGCACATCAGTTCGGATCCCGTGCGGAGCACTTCGCAGCAATTCGCAAATTTGCGGCGACCTATGGCCTAAGCGTTCGCAGCGAACACGCTGCTCGCCGCACTGTGGTGCTGGAGGGAAGCGTCGCGCAATGCAATGCAGCCTTTGGCGTTGACCTGCAGCGGTTCGATTCACCCTCAGGCCCGTACCGGGGCCGCACGGGTGCCGTTAAGTTGCCCGAGGAACTGCACGACATCGTAGATGCGGTACTTGGACTCGATAATCGTCCGCAAGCAAGGCCGCACTTTCGCCACCGGCCGGCGAGCGCGGCGCCGTCGCCTGGCCAAGCAAGCGCAACGTTCACGCCGCCGCAGCTTGCGCAGCTCTACGATTTTCCCGCCGGAAACGCCCAAGGTCAGACAATTGCGCTCGTCGAATTGGGTGGCGGCTATCGCACGCAAGACATTGCTTCTTATTTTGGTGCGCTCGGAATCGCGCCGCCACCGTTGGTGGCTGTTGCAGTTGACGGCGCCAGCAACGCCCCCTCGGGCGACCCCAACGGACCTGACGGAGAGGTCGAGCTCGACATCGAGGTCGCTGGTGCGATGGCACAAGGCGCTTCGATTGTCGTGTACTTTGCGCCGAACACGGACGCGGGCTTCTTAGATGCAGTGAGCTCTGCCGTCCACGACACGACAAATAAACCGTCCGTCGTTTCAATAAGCTGGGGTGGCGCCGAGTCGACGTGGACGCAGCAGGCGATGTCGGCCATCGACCAAGTCTTGCAGGAGGCGGCCGTGCTGGGCGTAACCGTTTGCGTAGCTGCGGGCGATAACGGTTCGAGCGACGGCGTGGCCGATGGTGCGGGACATGTCGATTTCCCCGCTTCGAGCAGCTATGCGCTTGCATGCGGAGGGACTTCGTTGCGCACCGCGGCCCAGCACATTGCCAGCGAGACGGTCTGGAACGACGGCGTACAGGGAGGCGCCACGGGCGGCGGGGTGAGCGCGGTCTTTGATTTGCCAAAATGGCAGGCCGGACTGCAATTACATGAAACCCAGGGCGGTAGTTCTCCGTTAACGCGCCGTGGCGTGCCCGACGTTGCCGGTGACGCCGACCCGGGGACCGGCTATGACGTCCGGATCGATGGCTCTGAGGCGGTAGTCGGCGGAACCAGCGCGGTGGCACCCCTATGGGCGGCGCTGATTGCTCGGGTTAACTGCGCGCGCGGCACCCCGGTCGGCCTGCTCCAACCTCTGCTGTACACGACCGCGGGCCTGTTCAATGACATCACGTCGGGCAATAACGGCATGTACGCGGCCGCAGTCGGATGGGACGCGTGCACGGGTCTTGGGTCGCCAAAGGGCAAAGCGATCGCCGCAGCGCTGGCGACGACAACCGGGTCCTAACGCTGATTTACGGTCGTTTCAGTATCCGGACGCAAGACCGGTGTTGCCCCTAGGATCGTTGGCGCCATAGTAACGGTTCGCTCCGACCGCACTGCCGCCAATTGACGGGGCGTCGACAAGGATCGCCGCAACATGATTGGCCGTTCGCGAGCGCACCAGCTTATGGCCCATGGCGATCAAATTCTTTTGGGTATCGGGGCTCAAGGCGAAGTTCTCCATCAGCGTCGAATCGGGCTGCCATTGCTGGTGCAGGCGCGGAGCGTCGACCGCTTCCTGAATGTTCATCCCGTAATCCAGTACATTGAGAATTACTTGCACCATCGCGCTGATGATGCGGCCGCCGCCCGGTGTACCCGCAACCATAACCAGCTTGCCGTCCCGAGTGATGATGGTTGGACACATCGATGACAAAGGACGCTTGCCCGGCGCGATGGCATTTGCGGATCCCTGTACTAGTGCAAACAGGTTGGGCGCTCCTTGCCTTGCGGTGAAATCGTCCATCTCATTGTTAAGCAGTACGCCAGTACCCGGTGCCACCACCTTAGCTCCGAACCAACCGTTTAGGGTATAGGTAACCGAGACCGCGTTGCCGAACTGGTCAACGATCGAGTAGTGCGTCGTGTCACTTCCTTCGTGCGGTGCAAGGCCCGGCCGCAAATTCTCGGAGATGCCCGCTTTGGCCGGGTCAATCGCGGCGCGAAGGCGCTGCGCGTACGCCTTATCGAGCAGATGCCCGACGGGGTTGTCCACGAAGTCCGGATCACCCAGATAGCTATTGCGATCCAGATAGGCGTGGCGCATGGCCTCGATCTCATAGTGCACGGCCTGCGCCGAACCAAAACCGAGCTCCTTCAGAGGGTAGCCCTCCAAAACGTTGAGGATCTCGCAAAGAATGACGCCACCAGCGCTGGGAGGCGGAGCAGAAATGATGTGGTAGCCACGGTAGTCACACTCGATGGGATCGCGCTCGCGCGTCTGATATTGGTCCAAGTCCGACTTGGTGAGGATGCCGTTGCCGGCTTTGCTTGCGGCAACGATCCCCGTTCCCACAGGTCCCTGATAGAAGCCTTTCGCACCATCATCGCTGATTCGCCGCAGCGTCCTTGCCAGATCCTTCTGCACCAGCCGTTCACCGGGCAAGTAGGCTTCACCGTGCTGCAGAAAAATCGCTGCCGTGGCTGGGTCCTTGCGAAATTGCTCTGCGCCAACTCGCAACATGTCGGCATCGCCTTGCTCGAGCACGAACCCCCGCTCGGCGTAGGCGATCGCAGGCGCAAGAAGCGCCGAGCGCTTCATGGTGCCGTATTTGGCCAACGCCGTCTCCAGGCCCGAAACGGTTCCCGGCACAGCAACCGCCAAAAAGCCGCGCCGACTCAAGTCCTCCACGACCTGCCCGTCCGCACCCAGGTACATGTCGGGCCCTGCGGCCAAGGGGGCTTTCTCGCGAAAATCCAGAACCGTCTTGCGGCCGTCGGCCAACAAGATCGTCATGAAGCCGCCGCCGCCCAAGTTGCCCGCGGCCGGATACACCACCGCAAGGGCGTAGCCAACGGCAACGGCCGCATCAACTGCGTTGCCACCCTGCCTAAGTACCTGGATTCCGGTCTGCGTGGCCAAGTGCTGCGCGCTCACGACCATACCGTGTTCGCTGGCAACCGGTGCGATCGATGCAGCCTGTGCCACCCCGCAGCAAGCCGCAAGGATGATGCCGGCAGACGTTTGGCGCAAAGGGACGTACATGGGAAAATGGCTGGCAAGTGTACCCCGACGGTGGCTGACGTTTTGTGGACTTTTCTTGCTGTGTATTCCGCACGACGTGAACGCGCCCCCGAATTTGACCTTCTCCGATCCAACGCTGACGCGCAACCGGCGTATTGCAGGCGAGCGGTTTTTTCGGGCACCGCGCCAAGTATCAGGCTGCGCAACCATGCACCCGCTTGGCGAAGCGGCAACGGTATCTTGGGTCTTGCCGGCGGCCAGCGACGCAACAGCGCCTGGCTTGCCGGCAAGGGACTGGCGGTCGATGCGCTGGACATCGCAATGGCTGGGGTAGGGAAAGCGCGACCAATCGCAGCTGCCGATGGCGTGGCAGTTAACTATGCGGTCATGGACTGCGATGCCTGCCATTGGCCCGAAGCGGTTTACGACGGCCCGGCAAAAATCCTTATGCCGTTTGCGAACCCGGCAATACGAGAGCGGCTTTTTGCCAACATGGTAAAAACGCTCAAGCCCGGCGGCACACTGACGCTGCAGGGCTACACTGCCAGGCAGCTTGCGTACGGAACCGGTGGACCGCCCATGCGGTCAGACCTGTATTCGAAAAGCCTGCTTCGGGCCGCGTCCCGAACCACGCGAATCTTGGAGTCGCACGAAAATGAGGCCGAGATCGCCCAGGCAAGCGGTCACAGCGGCGGCTCGGCGCTCATCGGGACGATGGCTCAACGCCCGTAGCGCATTTTTCGATCGGAAAGCGTAATGCAGCTCATCGAGATTGGCGTCCGTGGCATGACCTGCGCCAACTGCAGTGCGCGCGTCGAACGCGCCTTGCGTGCGCTGCCGGGTGTTGCGCAGGCCAGTGTGAATTTGGCGACCGAGCGCGCGAGCGTACGCTATGAGGAAAAGCTCGTCGACCCCGCAGCGATGGCCCATGCCATCACAGCGGCCGGCTACACGCCGCTGGTTTTTGAAAATCATAATGGACTCGAAAAAGAAGCAAGGGCGCGCGAACAAGAACTGCGAAACCAGCGCCGAGATCTGATAATTGCCTCGGCGCTGACACTCCCCGTGCTGCTTTTGGCAATGGGCCCCATGCTGGCACCGGCCCTAGGGCAATTACTCTGGAAACTGGCACCGACTCCGCGGTTCTGGGACTGGGCGCAACTTTGCCTCGCGAGCGTGGTCGTGTTCGGCCCAGGGC
>CAZSOI010000363.1:0-15090 GCA_964608115.1 uncultured Burkholderiaceae bacterium
CTCCGCGGCCACGGTCTTCATGGCCAAGCTTGCGGCCGAGTTCGTTCCACCGATCAACAGATCCATGCCCTTTTGATCGAACCATTCGCGTGCCTTAGCCGAAGCAATGTCGGCCTTGTTCTGGTGGTCCGCGGTGAATAGTTCGATTGTCCAGCCAGGATTCTTGGCTTTGAAGTCGTCGATCGCCATCTGGATGGCAGTTGCCCCTGCGCTGCCATCCAAATCCGCATACAGGCCCGACATGTCCGTGATAAAGCCGATGCGGATTGCGTTATCCGAGAGCTTTTGCCCCTGCGCGCCACCGACCAAACCAGCGACGAAAAATCCCAGCAACAATACCTTGACTTTCATTTTTTTCCCTCCAGAGTCAGACTCCCAGCAGTTCGCCAAGCCGATCCACACGAGCGGGCAGCTGAGCAGCAGAAAACGTGTCCAAAACTTTGCCGTGCTCCAGGACATAAAACCGATCCGCGAGCGGTGCGGCAAAGCGAAAGTTTTGCTCCACCATAACGACTGTGAATCCGCGTTCGCGCAGCGACTGAACAACTTCGCCGAGCCGCCGAACGATCACCGGCGCTAGCCCTTCGGAAATCTCATCGAGCAACAAGATGCGCGCGCCGGTGCGCAAAATCCGCGCAACCGCCAACATCTGTTGCTCGCCGCCCGAGAGGCGCGTGCCGGGGCTATGTGCGCGCTCGCGCAAATTAGGAAACATGGTCAACACTTCTTCATCGCTCATACCGCCCTCGGCGGCAACGCGCGGTGGCAACAGCAAGTTCTCCAGACAGCTCAAACTGGCGTAAATGCCGCGCTCCTCTGGGCAGTAACCTACGCCAAGGTATGCGACCTGGTGTGCGGGCATGCCGATGACTTCGGTACCGAAGATCCGGATTGATCCTCGACGCGCACCCGTAAGTCCCATGACCGCGCGCAACGTTGTCGTGCGGCCAGCGCCATTGCGTCCGAGCAGCGTTACGACTTCACCGGCTTGGACCTCGATGTCGACCCCGTGCAGGATGTGCGACTCGCCGTACCAGGCATGCAGGTCTCGAATCTCGAGCGCGCTGTCCATATCAATGCCCGATTCCTTGAAGTTGGCTCTCGCTGCCGCCCATGTATGCCTCGCGCACGGTCGCGTTGGCGGAGACCTCGGCATAAGTACCTTCGGCCAGTACTGAGCCGCGAGCCAGCACGGTAATGCGATCGCACAGCCCCGCGATCACGCTCATGTTGTGCTCCACCATGAGTACGGTGCGCCCAACCGCAACGCGCCGAATGAGCTCCGTGATCCGGCCCACATCCTCGTGCCCCATTCCTTGAGTGGGCTCATCCAGGAGCATCAACTCCGGCTCTGTGGCCAGCGTGGTCGCTATCTCCAGGGCTCGCTTTCGCCCGTAGGGAAGCTCTACCGTGCGCCGCTCGGCGTCGTTCTCCAACCCCACCTGCGCAAGCAATTGGCGGGCGCGGTCGTCAAGACGCCGCAGTACCCGGTCACTGCGCCAGAATTGGTAGCTCAGCCCCGTGGGGCGCTGTAAGGCGATGCGAACGTTTTGCAGCACGCTCATCTGCGCAAAAACCGAAGAGATTTGGAAGGATCGCACCAAACCGCGGCGTGCGACATCCTGAGGCGCAGCGCGCGTGATGTCAGCATCCTTAAAGTGAATGGATCCGCGTGTGGCCGGCAAAAAGCGCGTGAGCAGGTTAAAGCAGGTCGTTTTGCCAGCACCATTGGGGCCGATCAATGCGTGAATCGAGCCGCGCACAACGCGCAGGTCCACGCCGTTGACGGCGGTGAAGCCGCGGAAATCCTTGCCCAGGTTCCGCGTCTGAAGAATCAGGTCCTTGTTGCCCACGCAAGCGTTGGCGGTCGATCGGTCCGACCGCTATTCCTCTTGTTCTCGATTGGGTAGGTCGCGTTGTTCTATTTCCAACACCAAGCGGGCTTGCCGCGCGCCGCAGCCGCGCGTTTTGGCACCGCTCGCAGTATACGGCGCGTAGCGCAGATTTCGTGACGCCGATCGCTGGTAGTGCGGACAAAAGAAAAAAGGCCGGTTGGGCAACCGGCCCTGGCTACAGGCTTTGCCGGGCCTGATTAAGAAAGCACGTTGATCTCAACCGCCTGAGGACCTTTTTGGCCCTGCTGGACCTGATATTCCACCCGCTGGTTTTCCTTCAACGTTCGGAACCCCTTGGACTTGATCCCGCTGTAATGGGCAAACACGTCACTGCCGCCGTCATCGGGTTTGATGAAGCCAAAGCCCTTGGTCTCGTTGAACCACTTCACGGTGCCTGTCGGCATATCACTTCTTTCTAACAAGAAAAACGCGGGGGGCGCCCGCGGCGCGCAAACGATTGGTGCGGTACAAATGCGCGATTACCGGGGAAGCACTGCGAGACGAATTGCAACGGGGCGGCATGTCAACGGGAAACGGCGGAAAGGCGCGGAGAAATGCGGAACGCAGGCCAGTTGCAACGGGACTGCAATGAGATCGCGAGGTAAGCAGAAGAATGGCACTTGGAGCGGAATTCGCAGCGCAGAAATCGACTGCGGTAAGAAAGTTACTCCATTCCCTGCGCGCGCGCCAGTCCCACAACGGTTGAACGCTCGCGACCCTTACGACATCTCGGAATAGACGTTTTCGGGCCCCGGAAAGCGGCCGGCGCGCACCTCGGCAACATAATTGCGCACGGCGGCCGAAATGGAGCCGGCACCCTCCAGGAAATTGCGCACGAAACGTGGGCGTTTGCCAACGCCCGCTCCCAGCATGTCATAGAGCACAAGAACCTGCCCATGGCACTGGACGCTGGCGCCGATACCAATCGTGAGGCAGCGGCTTTGCGCGGCAATTGCGCTCGCAACCGGTTCGGGCACGGCTTCGATCACCAACATGGCCGCGCCGGCGCTATCTACTGCCGCTGCTGCCCGTCGCACGTACTCGGCTCCGCTGCCGCGGCCTTGCACCCGATAGCCGCCAAACGAATTCACATGCTGCGGCGTCAGGCCCACGTGTCCGCATACGGGAACTCCGCGTTGAACGAGAAATTCGATCGTAGGTGCCATTTCGACTCCCCCTTCGAGCTTGACCATCTGCGCGCCCGCTTGCATGAGCAAAACGGCATTAGCCAGCGCCTGCTGCGGACTTTGCTGGTAGGACCCAAACGGCATATCGGCCACGATCCACGGCCGCGGGGCGCCACGCACGACCGCGCGCGTATGGTAGGCAACGTCGGCGATGCTTACCGGCAGCGTCGAGTCGTGCCCCTGGATCACCATCCCCAGAGAATCGCCGATCAGCAGCATGTCCACTTCGGCGTCATCGAGCAGCGCTGCAAAGCTTGCGTCGTAGCAAGTGAGCGTTGCGAGCTTGCGCTCACCAGAAAGCCGGCGAAGATCGTGCAAGGTTAAACGCATAGTGGGGTTCTGTTCCTATCGTGTGCAGCGCACAGCAAGCGAGCCGGCCGACGCACTCGCTGGTCGCGGGCCGGATGTTACCCAGATGCAGACTTTTGGCGCAGCCACGCTTACTTTACCAAGAAGTGATTTTGGCGCCCGGGCTGCAAGACGCTTTGCTTTGGTGGCCGTCTGGCTGTCGCCTTGCTCGCTGAACGATCGCCTGAGCGCTCGCACCGAAATTTGCCCAGGTACAAGTGGCAAGTTTTTGTCTTGGCACTACTTGCCGATGCAAAAGCGCCCGAAAATCTGACCCAAAAGATCCTCAGAAGTCACGGCGCCCGTAATTTCACCCATTGCGTCGGCCGCAAGGCGCAATTCTTCGGCGAACAGCTCCAAGCGAGGCGCACCCGCAACCACGTTCGCGCGCGCCTCATCTAAATGGGAAGCTGCGCGCGCCAGCGCGTGCAGGTGGCGTTCGCGCGCCAGAAATACCGTATCGTCCCCGATCGCGCTGTTCCATCCGGCAATGCGCAGCAGTTCGCTTCGCAGGCTCTCGATGCCGGCCCCCGTCTTGGCTGACAAGTAGAGGTGCCCCTCGCGCACGCCCGGTGCCGACCCGCTCAGATCGATCTTGTTGTACACCCTCAAGCGCGCAGCGCCTGGTGCCAGTTGCCCTTGCACAAGCCCATCGATTTGTTCGTCGCTTGATCCACCATCTTGCGGGCGCGCGCGCTCATCACGCAGTTCAATCACGACGTCAGCATGGGCCATGGCAGCCAGCGTTCGCTCGATGCCGATCCCTTCTATGGGATCGCTGGTTGTGCGCAGCCCAGCGGTGTCGACGACGTTAAGTGCGACGCCAGAAATTTCTATCGATCGCTCGATGCGGTCGCGTGTGGTTCCGGGGTGCTCTGTGACGATGGCGACATCCTCGCCCGCGAGCGCATTTAGCAAGCTGGACTTGCCCACGTTGGGCGCGCCGACCAAGACGACGTGAACCCCCTCGCGCAGCAAAAGCCCTTGATGCGCGCGCTCCCGCACCCGCTCCAGGCTGGCTGCAGCACGTTCCAGGCGCGCGGTCGCATCGGCCGAGCGCAGAAAATCGATTTCTTCGTCCGGAAAATCGAGCGTTGCCTCGGTCAGCGCCCGCAGCTCCGTGAGCTCGCCCGCAAGCTGCTGCAAGCTGCGCGAAAACTCCCCGCTTAGCGAGCGCATGGCGCCTCGGGCCGCCGCGGTGCTGCCCGCGTCGATCAAATCGGCAATCGCTTCGGCTTGTGCCAGATCCAGGCGCCCATTTAAAAATGCGCGTCGCGTAAATTCGCCCGGCTCGGCAATTCGGGTGCCCAGGCTGCGTCCTGCTTCCAGGCAGCGCGCAAGCACCATGCGCAACACCACCATTCCACCGTGGCCCTGTAACTCCAGCACGTGCTCGCCGGTGTACGATCCCGGCGCTGGAAAAAGCAATGCCAATCCATCGTCGATGCAGTTGCCCGCCGCATCGAGAAAACGCGCGTGCAGCGCGCGCCGAGGCTGCAAGCGCTTTGCTTGCTGCTCGCCCAACACGCCAAGCAGTATCGGCTCGATGCTGGTGCCGGAGAGGCGCACGATGCCGATGCCGCCGCGCCCGGGGGCAGTTGCGATGGCAACAATGGGATCGGATTCGGAGAGCACTTCATGAATGTACCGCGAGTGGCCAAATGGGGCGGGTCGCTAGCCCTGGGTCGGGAACTTGCGCCATGAAAGTCATCGATCCGGGACCCGCGGGCCGCGACCCGCTAGGGCGCATGGGCGGCGCACTGGCTGCCTTGCTTGTCGCTGTCGTGCTCTCGGTAATTTTGTGCGCCTGGCTCGCATCGCTCGTTCCTGGTAGCTACCGGGCGCGTGCCGTCTCGTATCTGTTGCTGATGGCTTGGGTGCTGATCGGCGCTGCGCTGCTATTTCGCGCCACACTGCAGGCGGAGTCGAGCCCGTTTACATTGCGGCGCCTAGCCAAGTGGATGATCTCGATTTGGCTATGGCCGCTGTTACTCCTTGGCCGACGTCGCCACCCCCAGGCCTGAGCGATGGCGCTTGGCCCAGTGCATAATTCGCCCCCGAACCGCGACGCAGTGCCGTAAAGCCGGCGCCTTGGCGGCTTCAGCGAGGCGCTGGCGCGGGCCGGCGGGAGGTTGGGGACATTGGGGGTGTTGGGATCCGTGTCAACGGCCGCCGGTGTTGCCGCGTTATTGCCCGGGAGCGGATGTGCCGAACGTGTTAACCGGTGGCCGAACGCTCTGCAACTATTACCTGTTCAACTTTCCTTGGAAACTATATGAAGAAACTGCTTGCAATCTTGGTCGCTTCCATGTTCGCCGCCGGTGCCGTTTATGCCGACGAAATGAAGAAGGAAGAAAAGAAGACCGAAACGAAGAAGGAAGAGAAGAAGGGCGGCGAAAAGAAGGGCGGCGAAAAGAAGGCCGAAACGAAGAAGGAAGAGAAGAAGGACGAGAAGAAGTAAGCTTCTTTGATTTCTTGTTTCGTTGTAAGGGCGGGCCAGCGGCTCGCCCTTTTTCTTGGTGCGCCGAGCGGCGCAAGAGCGTCAACGAATAGTGCCTGCGGCGCGTTGAGGACATGCAAGCTCGCCCGTAACGGGTGCGATGTCCGAGGCGGCGCACGTGAGCAGTCAGCTTTGCGTACACTTGCAGTTCACCCTTTGGAAAGATCTATGAAGAAGCTACTTGTTGTTGTGATCTCCGGATTGTTCGTGGCCAGCGCCGCGGTTGCGCAGACCACAAACGCCCCTGCCGCGCCGGTGGCCCCCGCCCCGGCACCGGCCCCCGCGAAGGCGGCGCCGGCGGCTACTCCCGAGGCAAAGACTTCGGAAACCAAACCCGAAAACAAGACGAAGAAGAAAAAGCAGAAGAAAAAGGCAAAAGCTAAGGCTGACAGCACTGGCAAGAGCGCTGGCTCAGCCGATGCCGGCAAGCCGGCGGCTGCGACGCCGGGAACTGCCGCTGCGCCGACGACTCCCGCGCCTGCGCCAGGCAAGTAAGCCTGCCAACATGGGCCGGCGGGGCGCGCGCCCTATCGGTCCAGTAGACGCACGCGCAGGGTGCGTGCCATCGTGCTCGCTTGCGCGCTAATTAGCCGATCGCCTCGTTTGGCCGTGGCGCAAGCTGCCCGATCAGTGCCCGCGCGCTTATCTCATCGATAGCGATGAGGACGCTCTTTTGCTTGCTTGCTGCGCCAGCGAGCAAGCGTAGGCAGCTACGCCGCAGGGCCAGCTGCTTGGCAAGGAACTGCAGCAATTCCTCGTTGGCTTTGCCATCAACGGGCGGCGCGTGCAAGGCGATTTTTAAGCGCTGGCCGTGCTCGCCGACAATTGCCGTTCTTCGAGCACCGGGCTGAACGTGCAGTGCGATTACGAGCCCGTGCGGGTGCCATCGCGCCCAGCGGGGCGAATCGGGCGTGAGAGAATCGCGTCTCGGATCACTCATCGAGCGTTCGTGAAACCCACCAACGACACCTTGCTGCGGGCTTTGCTGCGCCAGCCCACACCCTACACGCCAATCTGGCTCATGCGCCAAGCCGGCCGGTACTTACCAGAATACAACGCGACGCGCCGTCGCGCAGGCAGCTTCATGGCGTTGGCAAAGTCGCCGCAGTTCGCAACTGAGGTCACACTGCAGCCCATCGAGCGCTATCCCTTGGATGCTGCGATCCTGTTTTCCGACATCCTCACCGTGCCCGACGCGATGGGTTTGGGACTGCACTTCGTTGAAGGCGAGGGGCCCAAATTCGAGCGCCCCGTGCGCGATGAGGCGGCCGTGGCGGCCCTGTCCGCACCCGATCCGGAGCAGGCATTGGGCTACGTAACGGACGCCGTACGCTCGATTCGGGCCGCGCTGGACAATCGCATTCCACTGATCGGCTTTTCGGGAAGTCCTTGGACCCTGGCTTGCTACATGGTCGAGGGAGGTGGCTCAGAAGACTTTCACGTCGTGAAGTCGATGCTGTATACCCGGCCGGACTTGCTGCAACGGCTGCTCGCGGTGAATGTTCGTGCCGTCACGGACTACCTGAACGCACAGATCGGCGCGGGCGCACAAGTCGTGATGATCTTCGATACTTGGGGTGGTGTTCTGACCGACGCGGCGTATCGGAGCTGTTCGCTGGCAACGATCAGGCAGGTCGTCAAGGGCTTAAAGCGCCAGCACGAGGGCGAGCGCGTGCCCTGCATCGTCTTTACGAAAGGCGGAGGCCTGTGGCTCGAGGATATTGCCGACACGGGCTGCGATGCCGTGGGCGTTGACTGGGTCGTAGATTTGGGCCAGGCGCGCGCGCGCATCGGCGCGCGCTGCGCATTGCAAGGCAATTTGGATCCGGCAGTGTTGCGGGCAGGCGCGCGTGCCACCGTGCAAGAGGCTCAGCGTGTGCTGGACGCTTTCGGATCGCCACGACGCGCCGATGGCGCTGTCGACGGGCACGTGTTTAATCTCGGGCACGGAATATCCCAGCACACTGACCCAGCGGTCGTCGATGCGCTGGTTGATGCGGTTCACAGCCACAGCCGCAAACTTAGGGCCTGAGCGGGCTTTTCGGTCAGTATGTGCCCACGCTGCATCTGCCCTCGATGATTCAGCGCTCGCTTGCAAAGTTTGACGATAGGGCTTGACTTATGCACAAAAATGGGCAAACCACGTATTTATGCGGTTTTCGGGGCGATGTACCGCCGCAAAACCGCATTGTTTGTTCTAGTGCATTGAAAGTGCAAGGTTTTTATAAGTTGCCGAGGAAGTAACAACCCAGTCAAATTGGCGTCTGGCCAAGTGTTTCGCTGCGAGAGCAAAAGCTTCTCCACATAGTTATCCACATGGCTTAGGAAAGTGGCGGGTTTTTTCGCCAAAAGTAGAAGAATTAATCGCTTAGATCGGTCTTTTCGAGTTTTACGTGACATCGCTTCGTGAGCCGCAGGACAGAAATTTTGCGCGCGTCATCGTCGACTTGCCCGTTACCCAGCCGCTGGACTATCGCCTAGCTGACTGCACGACAAAGGCGTCCGACGCCGTTGCATCTGCGCAAGCAGCCTCGCCAATTGAGGCGGGCGCGTTGTGCGTGGTTCAAGTCGGTAGGCGTCGCCACGTAGGAATCGTCGTCGGTTTTGCCGCGCACAGCGATATCGAGCCCTCGCGTTTGCGGGCTCTGGGGCCGCGGTTGCTCGGTCTCGCGCTGCCAGAGAATTGGCTGCAATTGTGCCGCTTCGCCTCCGAGTACTACCACTTTTCTTGGGGCGAAGTTGCGCTTCCGGCACTGCCCCCGGCGTTGCGCCGCCTCCCGACTGCGCGCAAGTCTCGAGCGCCGACGATGTCCGATGTGTCTGCGCCCGAGCCCAACGCCGCTCCAACCCCGGTAGGCCCCGCCCGCGCGCACGATCTGCGTGCGGAGCAGCAGTTAGCGATCGATTCGATCGTCAGATCAAGCGGATTTGTTCCTTTCTTGCTATTTGGTGTTACTGGCAGCGGCAAGACCGACGTTTACCTAGGCGCAATCGAACGGATATTGGCCAGAAGCGAAGGCGCACAGGCGCTGCTTCTCGTTCCCGAGATCAACTTGACGCCGCAGTTGCAAGCGCGATTGTCTGTGCGCTTCCCGCAGCGGCGCGTCATCAGTTTGCACAGCGCCCTGGCGCCCCAGGAGCGGGCGCAAGCTTGGATGCAGGCGCATGAGGGACGAGCCCAAATCATCCTCGGCACGCGAACTGCGGTGTTTGCTTCGCTTCCCCGATTGCGCATCATCGTGGTTGACGAGGAGCACGACGCTTCATTCAAATCCCACGGTGGAGTGCCTTTTTCGGCACGTGACCTGGCAATAAAGCGCGCGCAGCTGGAAGCTGTCCCCATCATTTTGGGTTCGGCCACGCCGTCGCTCGAATCCTGGCATCAGGCGCAGATCGGCCGCTATCGGCTGCTCTGCCTGGCGCAACGCTCGGCCAACGGGGCTGCTGAGCCGCGGATCGAGACAGTCGACCTGAAACGGTTTCCGGCCGAGCAGGGCCTGGCGGCGCCCCTTCGCGCTGCCTTGGACCAGACGCTTGCTCGAGGCGAGCAGGCGCTCATTTTTATCAATCGCCGCGGGTTTGCCCCGGTGCTACGCTGTGCGGCTTGCGAATGGCTCTCCAAGTGCCCGCGCTGTGACGCCTTCGCCGCGTATCACAAAGTCAGTGCCGCACTGCGATGTCACCATTGCGGTTGGAGTCGGCTGGTCCCCGCTGCCTGCCCGACTTGCGGCAACCAGGACTTGCAGGCAGTCGGACAGGGAACCCAGCGCGTTGAGGAAACGCTGCGGCAGTTGTGGCCGCAGGCGCGAATTGCCCGCATCGACCGCGACAACACGCAAGGTGCGCGAGGCACGAGCCGAGCCGGCGCCGCATTTGAAGCCGTTCATGCGGGCGACATCGATATCCTTGTTGGCACGCAGATGATCACGAAGGGACATGATTTTCGGCGCGTCAGTACCGTTGGCGTTCTAAACGCCGATGCGCAACTCGTGGCAGCGGACTTTCGTGCACCGGAGCGGCTCTTCGCGGTACTGATGCAAGTGGCAGGCCGCGCCGGGCGAGCGGGGCAAGCAAGCCGGGTGCTCATACAGACACGCTTTCCCCACCACCCGTTGTTTGCAGCCCTGGCCAGACACAGTTTCGGTGATTTTGCCCAAGAGCAGATCGAGGAGCGGCGCAGTGCGCAGATGCCGCCTTTCATATATCAGGCGCTGCTCACTTCGGTTGCGCGCACTATGGAGCAGGCGCTGGAATTCTTGCGCCGCTGCGCTGCCTGCAAGGACGAAATGCCGCAGGCGCCTGCGGTGACGGTGTTTGATGCCGTTCCGATGCCGCTGGCGCGTCTTGCGTCCGAATCGCGCGGCCAGTTGCTCGTCGAAGCCAAACGGCGCGCAGACCTGCATGCATTTCTTGATGCGTGGCTGCCGCGGGTACGTGCGCAGGGCACACGCGGCGTACTGCGTTGGAGCGTCGAGGTTGACCCGCAGGCGATCTGACTGCTTGCGCTCTCGGCTTGTTGGCCTAGCGTGTAGTGATGCCGTGAATTAGTGATTGGGCAAGAACTGTAGGGCCGTTCGTCGTGCCGGATCGACCGAAGAGGCAGAGCGAAGCGCAAAGCGCGCACGGCCGTTGGAATAATCGCCTTGCCCGGTGCAGCCGACAAATTGTCGACTTTCAGTCAATGCGCGCGGGCTTTCATTGCAGGAAGCGGCATGCGTTGGCAAGTAATTGGCAAGAGCGCAAAGGGATTTACCCTTGTTGAGTTGCTGATTGTCGTTTTGATTGCGGCAATACTCGCCGTAATTGCGGTCCCCTCCTTGCAAAACACGATCTTGACCAACCGCGGCGACACGGCCAGCAATCAGTTTGCGGCCGTGCTTTCAATGGCCCGCAGCGAAGCGGTCAAGCAGGGCACCACAGTGTGGGTTTGCGCGTCCGGCGCTCCCCTACCTTGTCCGCCCGGTGCCGCGGTCATCACCAATTGGAGCGGCGGGTGGAACGCGTGCTGCGCGCCGGGCACGGTCGCAAACGGGAGTTTTGTTCCAGTGCAAAGCGGCGCGGCTTTGAACGCGCCGATGACCAACTTCGGCACGACGCCATCGATCAGTTTCGATGCCCTGGGACGCCTGCCTATGGGCAGTACCGCACAAAGTTTCATGTTTTGCCCCGACGGTGTCGACCCCACCAAAGGCTATCTGGTCACGATTCAGCCGTCCGGCCGCGTGCGGGTCGTATCCCCCGTGAACGGTCAGGCACCGATAAACGACGCGGGCGTGCCCGTGGCCGCGTGCAACGCGCCGTCTTAGCGCAAATGTTGTGCAAGGACCTGTAGCACTAAAAGGATAGTGGCAAGAATGAATCAAGTAGTCGGGACGTATTTGGGACTCGAAGCGCATCAATGCGAGCGTACGAGCATGTCGTGGCCGCGCGCACGGGCGACCCGAGCAACGGCGCGCTTGCAGCGCAACGCCAGCGCGCGCTTTGAGCACCGTGCGCCCACCCGTCAGCGTGGCGTCACGCTCATCGAGATTCTCGTGGCAATCGTACTGACGGCGGTCGGGCTGCTGGGTTTAGCGGGATTGCAGTTACGCGGCATCCAAGTCAATCAAGGCTCATCGATGCGCTCGCTGGCTGCGATCATGGCCGAGGACCTGGCCGATCGCATGCGCAGCGACTATGCCGCGCTTGCCACCGGCTCCTTCGTCGGTACGTACACACTGAGCAATCTTGGGACGGCGCCCGTTGCCTCCCTGAACGACTGGCTCTACGGACTGCAGGCCCTACCGGCGGGCACCGCTGCCGCGAACACCCCGGTGCCTTGCGGCAATGTTTTGCCCTGCGTGCAGATTCAGCAGCTGGCAACTGCAACCGGCAACCCGCCGCACCCCGTGCAGATTCAGATTTGGTGGAACGATGCGCGAGCGACCATTGCTTCAACTGCTGGGGTGGCCGTCGCTGGGGCAGGCGTGACGCCAACGAATATGGTTGGGACGTACAAGACCGTTGCCGAACTGTCGGAGTCGTATTGAGCATGTCTGCAGCGATTTTTTCTCCCGCACAGCTAAGTGCGTCGCTAGCTGGCAACTTGCGGCGCACGCAGCGTGGGCTTTCCCTTATCGAAACGATGGTGAGCATCGCTCTTGGCTTGCTCGTTGTCGGCGCGGTGCTTTATGTCTACATGGGCTCGCGAGGCGCGTATCGAATCAGCAAGTCGACCTCGCGAACCCAGGAAGCCGGCCGATTCGGACTGGACGCCATCATGCACGACGTGCGCGAGGTGGGTTTCATCGGGTGCGGATCACGCATGTCGATGGCCACTTATCAGCCCATGTCAATCAGCCAGACTGCCACCCCGCCCATGACGCTTGGTTCCGCTGCGCAGGCAATCGGTGGCTACTCGGCCTCAAGTTACCAGCCGGGATCGACCAATCCTTGGCCGCAACCCGCAGGCATTTCCCCTGCCTGGCTCTCTGGTGGAGGTGACGTGCTCGTGCTGCGTGTTGCCACTGCCAGCCCAGTGATGATGGTTGCTGACTCGAACACGGCAACGCCGGCGATCTTTGTTGCTAACAACTGTGCGGGCGTAACAACCGGCGATTACGTGCTGGCGTCAAGTTGCACTGCCGCCACTTTGGTGCGCGTCTCCAATGCGCCGCCGGCGCCTGCGGCCGCTTGCAACGCTACGGGACTGCCGGTTGCCGGCGGGGTCGAAATCGATTTTGCTGCCACGGACAGCAATGGAAACAACGTCAACAATAATCCGGGCACGCCGCCGTCTTTTTCTTATTCGTCGCTGGCCAGTGCACAGCGCTTTGATGAGTACACCTATTACGTCGGCCAAATGCCATTTCGGCAATGGCCCGCGTTATATCGCTACTCTCTGCGGGCAGGGGTCGCCGAGGAAATCATCGATCATGTCCAGAGCATGAGCGTGTACTACGGCATTGACCCGGGGGCAGGCGGCCCCGTGCAGTATCAAAGTGCCGCGCAGGTACAGGCCGCCAATGGCGGCGCAGGCAACTGGGCCAGCGTGACAAGCGTGCGTGTGCAGCTGCTGACCGCGGGTGACGACGCGGGCGTGGCCGATTTGCCGCGCCCGGCGTTGGCGTTCGGCGCGCCCAATACGCCGCCCAGTTTTGTTCCGCCCGATACCCGCTATTGGCAACTTTTCACTGCCACGGCTGCCTTGCGCGACCGTCTGCAGTAAGGCAAGGAGCGAGACTATGCCAAAGCGATTTTTGGATTCGAGCCCGGCCCAGCAGCGTGGTGTTGCACTGATCATTGGTATGGTCATTTTGGTGTTGCTGGCGCTGCTTGGCGCATCGGCGTATTCGGTGGCCACACAGGACGAACGCATAGCCGGCAACGCGCGCGACCACGCGCGCGCAATGGCCGCGGCCGAGACAATGCTGCGCGACTGCGAGTATCACGTGCAAACCGGGGCCACCTTCGATAACACCGGCACCACGGATCCAGGGATGTATTTGGCGCCCAGCGTGCCAGGGTCGACCTGGCTCGGCGATCAGACGTCGTGGGCCAATTTGAATCCTCGTTTGCTTCCCAATTACCAAGCGATCAATCCCGATTGGCTCGGCGGCCAGCCGCAGTGCATCGCGGAGCTGCTGCCGGCGGGCGCAGTCGGCGGGATCCAACCGCGAGGCCTGCCTGTGGGCGGAGTCGGCTCGCCGCAGGTCGCGCATATCACCGCACGCGGCTACGGTCTGAACTCCAACACGGTGGTCACACTGGTGTCCTACGTGTCATGGTGGTGAGGCAAAGCCCCGATGACAAAAACCGCTGGGCTGATCTGTGCAGATGGAGATAGTGATGGATGGCGCCGTGCGCTTTCGCAAGTTTTGGCTGCTTGAAGTGCGGCCCATCCGCTGTTTGTTGCGCTGGGTACGGCCCACCGAACCGGCCATGCCCGAGCCTGTCGGTAAACGCTGGCGCGTCGCCCTAGGCTTTGCGTTTAGCACCGTCATAGCAGTTGCCTTAGCCGCCGGCCTGGGTGCGCCGGCTCGGGCGCAGTACACGATCTCCCAGGTGCCCATGCTGGTTGCAAATCCGCCGCCCGCCAACATCGTGATGACCATCGATGATTCGGGCAGCATGACGTTTGCGTACGTGCCCGACTACGTTGGCCAGTATCAGAATGCTGCGGGCTTTGCCTCAAGTTCGTATAACTCGATCTATTACAACCCGGCGATCGTCTACAACATTCCGCCTGATGCCAACGGCGTGCAGGTGCCGTTAGAGCAATGCAGCCCCTATCCGCCGGGCTGTCCGCTGACCTCCTTTACCAACGCGTACTACGACGGCTTTAATCCCGATCTGGGCGCAATCGATCTTTCGCAGAACTACACCGTTACGCTGACGATGTCCTACCCGGGAGGCGGAGGCCATTTTCAGGTGATGACGGCAAATGCGGGCACCTCGGGCAATCCGGCCCCGGCGTTTTACTACCTGTTCAATCCCAGTACAAGTTGCCTGGCGCCAGCGCCCGGTCAGCCACCGCCGGCGGACTCCTGCTACACGCAAGTCACTGTCAGCACTACGTCCGGTCCGGCACTGTGTGCAACGGCTGCGGGGACAGTGTTGTGCAGCAGCCTGCCTGCGGGACAACAAAACCAGATTCTGGCCGCGGGTTGGGACGAGAGGCAAAACTTCACGAACTGGTTTTCGTTTTATCGCATCCGCCACTTGTCGTTGATCTCGGCCGCGGCACAGGGCATGCAAAATGCGAGTCTTGCCAATACGCGCGTTGCCTGGCAGGCGTTAAATACCTGCGCGGATAGCTTTACAAACACCGATTGCAGGGGATGGCGAGGCACACAGTTCGACGACCGCATCAGCCAGTTCTCAGGACAGCACAAGAGTGATTTTTATAGTTGGCTCTTTCAGTTGCCCGCCGGTCAGTCGACTCCGACACGCGTGGCCTGGTGGCGCGCCGGCAACTATTTCAGCGATCCAACGTTGGGCTCCAATGGACCCTACGGCCTCGATCCCAACGATCCGAGCAACCCGTTGCCGACCGTCACGGGTCACGACCTGCTGTGCGCGTTTAACTTCAACGTGACGCTCACCGATGGTCTTTGGAACCGCTTTAACGAGAATGGGCAGACGAACTTTTGCGGCATCGACAATACGCAGGCACAGTGCG
>CAZSOI010000364.1:0-4496 GCA_964608115.1 uncultured Burkholderiaceae bacterium
CTTTGAGAAGGCCAAGGCGCTCAAATAGCGCAGCAAACGCACCGATGGTCGCCTCACGATATTCGGACGCCTATCCGCTCTAACTCCACCGGAGCCTTCATGTCGGTAATGCACATTGATGTTGTTAGCGCCGAGGAATCGATTTTCGCCGGCGAAGCCGAATTCGTGGTGCTCCCCGGCGAGGCCGGCGAATTGGGCATTTACCCACGCCACATGCCGCTGATCACCCGCATCAGGCCCGGAGTCGTGCGAATTCGAATGCCCGGAGGCGCAGAGGAGCGCGTATTCGTTGCCGGCGGCATACTCGAAGTGCAGCCCAGAATCGTCACCGTGCTCGCCGATACGGCCGTGCGCGGCCGCGATCTCGATGAGGTAAAGGCCACCGAGGCGCTCAAGCGCGCCGAGGAGGCGCACCGAAATGCGCGCGACAAGCTGGAGATCGCAAAGGTCGAAGCAGAAATCGCGATGCTAACCGCGCAGCGCCTCGCGGCCATCTTGCAGAAAAAGCAAAGCTAGAGCGCGCTGCCTACCCCTTACCCGACGGGTTTGGCGGCAGCAATCACCTTGTTGATCCGCCACTGCTGCAGAATCGACAGCCCGTTGTTCAGCACGTAGTACAGGACCAGTCCCGAAGGAAAGAAAAAAAACATCACGCCGAAGACAAACGGCATGATCATCATCATCTTCGCCTGCACCGGATCGGGCGGGGTCGGCTGCAATGTGTATTGAATCCAGCTCGTGAGCATCATTAATGCCGGCAACACGAACCAGGGGTCGGGCGTCGATAAATCGTGGATCCAAAGGATCCATGGGGCATTGCGCATCTCTACCGAGCCAAGCAAAACCCAGTACAGCGCGATGAAAACGGGGATCTGCACCAAGATGGGCAGGCAACCGCCCAGCGGATTGATCTTCTCTTGCTTGTACAGTTCCATCATTGCCAATTGCAGCTTTTGCTTGTCCTCGCCGTATTGCTCTTTGAGTTTGGCCAGGCGCGGAGCCACCTCCTTCATCCGCGCCATCGATTTAAAGCCGGCAGCCGCCAGGGGGTAAAAAGCGATCTTGATCAAGATCGTGAGCAATACGATCGCCCAGCCCCAGTTGCCCACAACGCGATACAAAAAGCCCAACAACCAAAACAGCGGCTTTGCGATCGGATCCAGCCAGCCATAATCGGCAACACGGTCCAATCCCGGCGCCAGGGCCTCGAGCGCTGCCTGGTTTTGCGGTCCGACGTACAGCACCGCCTGCTCGGATGCCTTGGCACCTGGCGCCAGCGCGCCCAGCGGCACGATGGCACCGACCGCAAACAGTCGATCGCTAATCGCACGCGTGTAGAACTCGCGCTGCGCACCCGGGGCAGGAATCCAGGCGCTCAAAAAGTAATGCTGCACCATCGCCAGCCAGCCGTTGTCGGCCGGCTTGGGCTGCGCGGCATCGTGCTTGGCAATGTCGTCAAAGGAGATCTTGCGATAGTGCTCCGCATCCGTATAGACGGCCGGCCCGGTATAGGTCTTGTAAAACGAGGAGTCCTCCTCCGTTTTGCCGTTGTCGCGCGTCAGTTGAAGGTACAGCGAAGGCGAGATCGACTCGCTGCCGACGTTTTGCACCTCATGGCGAACGTCGACGTCATAGCGTCCGCGCTTAAAGACAAAGGTTTTGTGCAACAGCACGCCGCCCGATTCGGCCTCAAAGCGCACGCTCAGCTCCTGCTGTCCCTCGCCAAGTGAGCGCGGGCCCGGAAGGACCGTAAAGCGCGTGCTTCGATGGTTGGGCAAGCTGGTCGCGTCGGCTCCGCCAATAAGGCCGGTCTGCGCCAGGTACTCGCGTGTCGCGCTGCGATCGAAGAGCACCACATGCTCCTCGGGGCCTGGCTTTTTGCCCGTGATAAACCCCGCCAAACCCGAGGCGGTCCACTGGGCCGCTACCTCTTGCCGCAGCAACTCCACGCGCACGAGCGCGGCTCCTTGGGCATCGAAATCGGCCTGCAGCAAATCGGTCTGCACTCGCACGATCTCAGCCGGACCCGACGTTGCTGCGCCCTTTGCTTCCTCGCCCGGAACCGAGGCCTTGGGCACGCCAGATGCGAGCGCCCCGGCGCCGGGCGTCGTCGCGGTACTGGTCGTCTCGCTTGTCAAAGCGCCCGGATTTGCCGCCCCTGTCGGCGCCTTGCTAGCACTAATGCTGGCCGAAGGAAAGAAAAACGCGTTACCTCCCTGATAGACCTGCCAGCGATCCCATAACAGGATCAACGCCATGCCGAAGACAACCCAGATAATCGTGCGCTGAAATTCCATGATTCGCCACGTCTCCAACTGGGGGCGCGCCGCCTACTGCGCGCACCGCACCGCCCGGCTTTGATTCAAAGGTTTGCGTTTCGAGGCCCAGTATCTGCAACCGGCAGCCCCTGTGCGTCGTGTGTGCGCGTCACACAAGCCGTACCGGCCGAGCATTCGTCGCCGGATAAATGCGTCCGCGTGGGCACCGGATCCCAGCCGCCTGCGTGCCACGGATGACAACGCAGCAATCGACCCAGCGCCAGCATCGCGCCACGCCACGGCCCGAATCGTTCGATCGCCTCAAGGGCATATTGTGAGCAGGTCGGTGCAAAGCGGCACTGATTGCCAAGAAGCGGAGAGAGCGCAAATTGATACGCGCGTAACAGCAAGAGCAAGATGCGCTTCACCTCGAGGCCTCCGCACGCCCCGCCACCCTCCCATCCGTCTGACCGCTTGACTGCATGCACAGTTCACGCCGAAGTTGCGCGATAAGGCTCTCGGCCTCGCGCCGCACTTGCGCCTTGATGCTTGACCAGTTTGCGGTACCTTTATCTGGCAAAGCAGCCTTGAGGCGCAAAACAATATCGATGCGCACTGCGGGCGCTGCGGTGTGCAGCGCTTGGGCGCTGCCGCGGGCGGCTTCGCGCAGCACGCGCTTAATGGTGTTGCGCGCCACCGCGCGCTGCGCCTGATTGCGCGCAACCGTGATCCCGAATCGCACCGATGAAGCTGCCGGCCGTTGTCTGTCACAGGCCACCAGCGAGGGGCAAGGTTGGATGTTTGCGCTCATTGCGATCCAGCGGCGCGACGCGCGCCATAGCGCCTGGGCATTGGATACGGCGGCAAACTCGGTTGCTCGAAGCAGGCGTTGGCCTTTGCGCCAAGCGCAGCGCCGCGCCCGGTCCGACTCAGACCGCGAGGCGCTTGCGGCCTTTGGCGCGCCGGGCATTGATGACCGCGCGCCCGCTGCGGGTGCTCATTCGTTCGCGAAAACCGTGCGTGCGCTTGCGTTTTACGACGGAGGGTTGATAGGTGCGTTTGGTAGCCATTGGAATTCCCCGGTCCTGTACGCCGCCCAGAATTTGGCGCAAAACGCGCTTGCTTCCTCGGTAAGCGAAAAGCCTGCTATTAGACGCGAGAACTCATGATTTCGTCAAACAATGTGCTGGCGCCGCGCCCACGTCGACGCCTCGCAGAGTTTTGGAGATCCAAACCTTCTGCGCGGCCTTGCGGGCCCGTACCAAGCCGTGAGACCATGGCAAATAGCGATTGCCCACTATCTTTATCTTGGCCGTGAATAGGGCATTCCAATTCTCAGTTAGGAAGAAAAATTCCTCGCCCGCTTGTGGATAACTTAGGCCAGTCGGGCTACAATTTGCGTTTTCCGCGGGCCGAAAGAGCTCGGTGGCATACGCTTCGGCCTTGCTCTTTCGGGCAGCCGAAAACAACAGGCAAAGAGACACCGGTGCAGGGGCGAATCCTGGTGCCGGGCACGGCGGGGGATACGAATTCGCATGCTCAGCTTCTGGCAAGACTGCTCGCGCGTTTTGGAACGCGAGCTAACTCCGCAGCAGTTCACCGCGTGGATCAAGCCGCTCAAGGCCATTGAGTTTGATGCCAGCACCGGCATCATTCATTTGAGGGCACCGAACCGCCTCAAGCTCGATGCTGTGCGTGCGCAGTTTGCCTCACGCATCCAGGCCGTTGTCTCATCGGTGCTCAAGCGCCCGGTCAATGTGCTGTTCGAACTCGAAGCCTCGGACGAAGCGCAAGACAGTGCCGACATGGCGCTTGTTTCTGACGAGAACGCCGATGCAGAGGCAGCGACCATGCCGAGCACGCCGATGGTTCCGACCTCATCGGAAAGTCTGGAGCGAGCGCGCCTTAACCCAGCACTAACCTTCGACACCTTTGTTACGGGCAAGGCCAACCAATTGGCGCGTGCCGCGGCGATGCAAGTTGCCGAAAATCCCGGCGGCTCATACAACCCGCTGTTCTTGTACGGCGGCGTGGGCTTGGGCAAGACGCACCTGATCCATGCCGTGGGCAATGCGATCTTGGCGCGACGCCCAAGTGCCAAGGTCCGCTACATTCACGCCGAACAGTATGTAAGTGATGTCGTGCGGGCGTACCAGCGCAAGGCATTTGACGAATTCAAGCGCTACTACCACTCGCTGGACCTATTACTCATCGACGACATCCAGTTCTTTGCTGGCA
>CAZSOI010000365.1:0-6202 GCA_964608115.1 uncultured Burkholderiaceae bacterium
GCTGTGTGTGCTGGCCACGGCGGCCGTCGTCTTGCGCTATTCAGGGCGCCTTGCCCGGCTCATCGGCACGCCAATCGACGCTTTGGCGAGGCTGGCACGCGATGTGCGCAAGTCGCAAACCTTTAATCTCCGTGCCGAACGTGCCTCGGTATCCGAGATCGACACGCTGGGCGACGATTTCAACGCCTTACTAAAGGAGCTGCAGTCCAAACAGTCGGTGATTGAGGCGCATCATGCGGAGTTGCAAAGGGCGAACGACTCGCTGCGTTTGGCAAGCCGTCAGGACCCGCTGACGCAACTGCCCAACCGAGTCCACCTCGGCGAGCATCTGAGTACGGTCATCGAAGCGTGCCGAAGTGGCCACCACCAGGCCGGCTTGGTGTACGTTGATACCGACCGCTTTAAGGAAGTCAACGACCGCTTCGGTCACGCTTCCGGAGACGCGCTACTTGTGGAACTCGCGAAGCGCTTGCGGGCGTCTGTTCGCGATTCGGATTTTGTTGCGCGCCATGGCGGCGATGAGTTCATCATTGTCATAAGCCCCGTGCGTGATCTCCAGGAGATCACGCATTTGACCGAGCGCGTTCAGGGCGCGCTCAGAGAACCGGTGACGCTGCCTGGTGGCCGGATCGAGACTATTAGCGCGACGATGGGCGTTGCCATCTACCCGGACCACGCCAGAACGGCCAATGGGCTTATAAAGGCCGCCGACAAGGCCATGTACTGCGCAAAGTCCCGGGCACCAGGCTCGATTGCTACCTTCGGACCGGAAGGCGGCGAATTCGAGCCCACGACAATCCTGCCGTAGCCGAGAAGCCATGGAACGGAACTCTGACTGCCCCAACAAAGCGCGTCGCGCGTGGCTCACGTTGGCTGTTGTCCCCACGATTTTTTGGGCTGGTTGCGCCACATCGCCCCTATCGCTCAATGAAGGGCAGCGGGCCGCGCTAAACGAGCTCGGCTTCTCGAAGAAGGACGAGGGGTGGGAATTGCAGCTCGAAAGTCGAATGCTTTTTGCCGTTGATGACGCCTCGCTCAATGCCAAGGACCTGGAAGCGATATCAGGGGTTGCGCAGACGCTTCTCGCGGTCGGCATCGATCGGCTGATTGTAGAGGGACATACCGATAACACCGGCAGCGAGACACACAACAAATTACTGGCCGAGCGCCGCGCTGCGGTTGTTGCCGACGCGCTCATAAAGCGTGGCTTTGCGCCGCAAAACATTATCCGACGTGCCTACGGGGCGTCGCGCCCGATCGCCGATAACAGCACCGAAGCCGGCCGCCGGCACAATCGCCGCGCCGTGTTGATCGTGTCTTCCTACTGACCAGGAAAGTCGGAGAAAGCCGCCTTTCTGATGGCAAGAACCACTATCGCCCGCAGGTTCGCGAAGCGCACCCGATAATCGTCGGCGCTGCTATGGCCGAAATTCAGGCGGAAAACGTGCGTACCGACCAGGAACAGCTGGCACACCGTATCTTCGCTGCCGTGGGCGGGTCCCAGCGTTGCCACGATCTTCGCATTTCGCGTTCTTCGCATGTCAGTTTTGCCCTGTCGCTCCGGACGGTCCGTATACGGACGCCGCGAGAACGGCGATCGACACTGCCGTGGCGAGCAAGAAAGTGGTCTTCATTTTCAGGTTGCCAAGCAGTAGGATCTTCACCTTCGTGACCTTGAATGTCCGGTCCGGGCAGATTAGAAAGCATCCTGCAGCTCTTATTCAATTGCATCGGTCCTTGCTTCAACGAATGCGGCTCTGTTAAGAGCTCCTTTCGGACTCGAAATTCTGTCCAAGCCGCACAAGTGCGAGGAGTCCATGTGACCCTGGCTGGTGACGCGAGGCCACTTCAAGCACTGATTACATTGTCTAGCAACTCCCGACGATGCAAGGGACTGTGCGCGGGTCCAGGACCAGCAGCGGCTGGCGAATGGGCTGCAGGCCGCGAATGCGGGCAGTATCAGCGTTAGGCCTCGATCCTGGGGGTCATTTGTTTTTGGAACTCGGCGTGAGCGACATCTTGACGGCGTAAGTGCGACGCTTCGCAGGGCGAATCGTTGAGGATTTTTTCGTAAACGCTTCGGGGGTGGCGCGACCGAATTCGAGTTGCCTCTGCTTTCATCCTGGATACGAAATTTCCTGATCGGAAGGGTGACTAATTCGTTTTTTCACCCCGGAAAATGCGATAACGCACTGATTTATCTTATACGTTCAACTATCTGCAAAACCGCCTACGCCGGTTCAATTCTGACCCTGACCTCCAAAAATAAAAGAAATTTAGCGCCTATCAATATTGTGCGGAGGCCTGCGTTTCGCTTCCTGCCAAGCCAAGCACTTGGGAAATGTTTTCGGCTTCCCAGCGCACTAGCCGAAGTAGTTGCGCCCCAGGGGCTCGGCAAGAGCTGCCTTAACACATCGATGAGCTTATGCCGCTTTGTGCTGTGAACGCGGCGGTTACGAAGTAGCACTTGCAAGAGTGGAAAGAGAAGGGCGCATGACCGCAGTTGAATGCGGCGCAGACATTTACCGGCCGCACCGACAGCGGACGTTTTGTCGCGATCGACCCAGGTCCGACTTGCACTCTCCCATAAAGCGGAAGAGCGAATCGGCCAAAGCAGACAAAAACAATGCTGTGTCCATTGAGGTCCCAACGGCGAACTCGGTCACGCTAAATCTACTTTGGCACCGTCGATTCCACGACTAAACCATCAAGCAAGACTACTGCCGTAGCGGTACCCGATTCGCCGCGCAGTGTATTGCCGCGGGTCACGCTGCTGCCGGCAGACCACCATGCGCCCTAGGGGCGAACCGGATCGCGTCGTGCTGCTTCGATCGTGGCGATGTCGATCTTTTTCATTTTCATCATCGCCGCGAACGCGCGCTTCGCGGCCGCACGATCAGAATCGGTCGTTGCTTCCAGCAATACGCGTGGGGTGATCTGCCAGGACAAGCCCCATTTGTCCCTGCACCATCCGCATGCGCTCTCGGCGCCGCCATTCCCGACTATGGCATTCCAGTAGCGATCGGTCTCGGCCTGGTCCTCAGTGACAATCTGAAAGGAAAAGGCCTCACTGTGTTTGAAAGCCGGGCCGCCATTCAGGCCGAGGCAGGGCACGCCCACCACTGTAAATTCGACCGTGAGCACCTGCCCCTGTTTGCCGCCTGGGAAATCGCCGGGGGCATGGTGAACCGCTGTCACGGTACTGTCCGGGAAGGTCTGGGCGTAGAACCTGGCCGCTTCTTCCGCTGTGCCGTCATACCAAAGGCAAATCACGTTCTTGGCCATCGTCTGTCTCCATTTATACACCCGTTGACGGCGTCTACTGTGTGGCCTTCGGATGAAATACTCGTAATCAGCAATCCGCCGGCATCGGAATGCAGCCAACCAACGGACTTGGCTCTTCGTTGTCTCGCTAGGCAGTCTGGGTCAACTGTCGGTCTCGGTCATGTGCAAGTTCGTTCGAACGGTGCCGGCTAGGTCGGACGCTGTCTTGTATGGAGAGGCGTCCTCCAAATATTGCCAAAGAAGGACTCGAAGCGATGTCAGCCCTAGTTCCGGGACGGGAAAAATGACTGTTGCGGTTTTGACGTCACTGACTAAGGAAATATCTTCAGCCGAAGCACGTCCTAGGATTGGTCGAATGATCGGCCGGCTGTGTGTCGACCGCGCGTAAGAGATACCCAAAGCCTTGTAGAGATCCGTCTCGTGCCTCGCCGCTGCGGTTGCCAACTTCTTCGCGCTATCTGGCGCGGTCATCCGTCGGAACGTCGCCAATTTCTTTTCGCATCTTCTTGGGCTTAGCCCGCTTCATCGAAGATTACCGGTCTGTCATCTACAGCGGAAGTCGACGACCTTATCTCATACCGGACCGATTTCGGCGTTCGCGACCCCAACCCGACAACCGGCCTTCCGCAACGCGGACGTACGCAACTGGCGAAAGCGGACGTTGCGCTAGCGTGCGTAGGTATCGCTTTCCCGCTGCCTTTACGAATGCCTCTCACCAATCATGGCCAACCCTTCGTTCTATTTACAAGAATACCTCCGCGAAAAACGCCGCGTCCTAACAGTCCCAGCGGGACACGCCCGTGGACGCATGAGACTTAACCTGCGCTTGGTCTAAATAGAGCGACATTCTCCACATCTTTTCCTCGGGGAAACCAACAAGAATTTCGAAACTGGATCAGGGTCTGATATTTCGGATCGAAAAGCATTCGTCGCTCCATTAAGCCACCCCCGAGGAGAAACTTGAAATCCCCATAGGAAATCGTAACCCCCGGACATTCGTACCCCTTCGACGGGGTAGAGCCAGAGACGGAATCGGTCCGGAACGGTTCGTACAGCGCGATAAGTTCGTCTCCGAGCCTTTCATCATAAGGACGGACAATCTGCCATGTATCCAGAGACCTTGCGAGACCTAATATTTGCACACCGCTGGCCCATCGGGCGTTTGTTGTCAGTGATGCCCAATCGTCTCGCGAAGGACTACCGGTGCGAGGGCAAATGGGTTTCTCCTGATAATACATTTCGGCTCCGGCGGGTACGAACGGATCCAGAACGAGTTCGCGGACTTCAGAAAGACAGTTCGAAATCGTTCTCCATTGGTGCCACATGCTACTTGGCCAAACTTCAGCGCTGACAAGCTGATAGCGGACGACGTTGCCCACGCGCCGCTGCACTAGGTCGGAAATATTTTCCGTGTCCTTGTATTTCTTCGTAAAAATCGACTCAAAGAAACCCAACTTGCGAACAACGGACTTGCTGACCTTTACGAAGTGGTCCGCCACGCGATCGCGTTTTTCGTCGAAGATAAATGCGCCCACATCTCCGTGTCTCCCCGGATTCACATAAACGATGGCAATTTGGTTGAAAGCTACATTGCCGCTCCCGTTTTCCTTACATTCGTACACGCCCTTAGGAAAGATTGGTTGTACCTCTAGGTAGGATTCGTCGTCGATTCGTCGGCGAAGCGCGTCGTTGCTTTGCCCATCTTCTGAGCGATTATCGACCACAGGGACAAACTCTCCACGAACTTCAAAGTCATATGCCATCTGTATGGAGCAATGCCAGGTGTGTCGAAAATGATATGTCGCCTGGTCTAGCTCCACATCAGCCTCGTATTGGTAAGTGTGGGTCGAAAACGGCAGGGGGTAACACGCACCCAATAGTAGGCTTGAGCAGATCAGTAACGCGAAACGACAAGAACTCCATGCATCAAATGAGCACTGCGACATCGTCTTGCGTTCTCCTGAAGAATCGCTGTTGCAAATCTTGGGATGACTGCTTCGGAGCGATTTTGCTGCCGGCTTCGGATGTCTGGAAGTGGCCGCCAGCGGTGCGCGAGAAAGCCCAGTACCGCGGGGTTCGGCCAGATCCCCTAAAATCGCCGGACCATGCATCGCGATCGTTACTACACACTGTCAGCCTCGTGTCCTGATCAGACGGGTATCATCGCCCGCATTGCCGGCTTCATTGCCGAGCATCGCGGCTGGATCCTCGAATCGAACTACCATGCTGAATCCGCCGAGGGCCGGTATTTCATGCGCATTGAGATCCGCGCCGATTCGCTGCCCTTTGAACTCGCTGAGTTCCGCACGCGCTTTGCACCCTTGGCGGGCGAGCTCAAAATGGATTGGCGCATCGCCGATTCGGCGATCAAGAAACGTGTGGTACTACTGGTCTCGAAGCAGGAACACTGTCTGTACGACCTCCTTGCCCGCTGGCAGTCTAAAGAACTCGATATCGAGATTCCCTGCGTGATCTCGAATCACGAGACGTTTCGCGGGCTTGTCGAGTGGCACGGCATCGCATTCCACCACGTCCCGGTCACGGCCGACAACAAGCTCGCCGCGTATGCCGAGGTTCGGCGTCGGTTCGAGGAGGTCAATGCCGACACGATGGTCCTGGCGCGGTACATGCAGATTCTTCCGCCGGACCTGTGCAACCATTACCCGCGGCGAATCATAAATATCCATCATTCGTTTCTTCCCAGCTTCGTCGGCGCGAAGCCCTATCATCAGGCCTATCAGCGCGGGGTCAAGTTGATTGGTGCCACCTGCCACTACGTTACCGCGGACCTCGACCAGGGACCAATCATCGAACAGGACGTGATCCGCATCGACCATTCCGACTCGCCCGAGGACATGGTGCGCTACGGTAAGGACATTGAAAAGACAGTTCTCGCTCGTGCTCTGCGCTACCACCT
>CAZSOI010000366.1:0-2132 GCA_964608115.1 uncultured Burkholderiaceae bacterium
GGGGAAAGAAAAACAGCCCTATACGCCAGCTTGATTCTCAATCATCTCCGAAAGACCCGCGGCGCGTACTTTAGAGAAATCCTCCGGTGGCGTCCTGACCAGCCGTGGGGTTTGGAACATGAGGTCTCAAAGGCTCTAGCAGCTGCACTTTGCTCGGATGGCAAAGAAACAACATTTCTCGAAGCACCTGATAAAACGATTCGACAGATCGAAGGTACAGCCGCTGTTAGCGGCTTCTGTAAAGCGTGAGCAGCGGATTCAAAAGGCGAAGGGGGAACAATTGGCAGAACGGACGCGGAACTGCCCGCCAAGCAAATATCCATGCGGGACTTGACAGACCTCGTCTCCACCACTTTGGGTCTAATCCATATTTTTTCAAGGGGCTAGGGCGTGGCACCGTCTCTTAAATAGCTCGATAAGTCCGATTAGAGAAACGTCTCGTACGCGGCTATCCCTCACGTTCCGCCTCTGGTGTTTGCCTCAACGATTTTCGCAACTTTTGAGCAATAGCCTAATCGGTTCTTCGGCAGCTGCCCGTTGGTGCGCTGGGTTGAGCAGGCGTTGCGTTGGTAATTAGCGCCGAGTGCCCGATTGGGTACTTGCGACGTGTCGCAATCGAGCCGCGACTCGCATCATCGCCAAGTGGCCATAATGAAATGCTCCCATCACTCAGCTTTGCCGCCACACTGCGCAAATAATCTGCTCATGAGCAATGTTGGTGCATACACCTGGCGCCAGCGATTACTTGGAAAGGCAAAGTACGCCAGTTCTCTTGCGCATTGGTTTGAACTAGCTTGAACGCTTGCGTAAGCGGTATCGCTTTGAGCTTGTCGATCACCTCTTTGACCTTCTCCAACTTCGATGGCCCATCTCCCCGGGCGTGGACCGGCTTGAGCATGCGCGCCACCTCCGCCACCTTCATCTTAGGCACGTTCGACAAGCTGTTTCTAAAGGTGATTGAGATTTCCCCCGCATGGCGAGGCACAGCATCTGCGGCTAGCACCGGTGGTGGCATAGCGCCGTCTGATCCTATGGCGCTACCAGGCCATGTTGGACACGCGTTGGTTCGCTTGAAAATCGATTGAAAAACTTGCCGTGTCGACAAGACGGCCGCGCGCACAGACCCTCTAGCGGTTCAAGGGCCGCTTTCGTTGAGGGCAATGGCAATGCGAATTTGGTGGCGATGCCGGCATCCGATCGTACCGCGGCTTTGCATCGCGGTCGGCGCGGATCCAAGGGGCTGCAAGCTCATGGGCCCGGTCGAATGGAGCGAGGGCGCTGCATCTCGTGCGCCCTATTAAATTTCTCTAGCAGATCAATAAATGTGCGGGCTTGATTGTCGGTAAAGACGGACATAAGGTCATCGCCTGCGCGCGTCGACAAGCGCTCGGCGCGTACAAGTAGTTGCCGGCCCGAACTTGTCAAACGCAACAAAACCTTGCGCCTGTCATTTGGATACTCCCGACGGCTCGTTAGCCCACGTTCGCTAAGGCCGCCTACGACGACGCTGGTCGTGCACCGGTCCAACGACACCAAGCGTCCGAGTTCGTTTTGGCCAACCGCTCCGCATTGGTACAGCGCAAAGAGCACCGAATACTGGGACGGCGTCAGATCAAGCTCTTGACAGGTATCCGCAAAGATCGCCGTGGCGATTTGGTGCGCACGCCGGATCATGAAGGCAGGTCCGCGATAAAGGCCATCGAGGACACCGTCTTGCCGCAAACGAGTTCTGCCGTTTCTCATCGAGCTATTCCTGCTGGCCGTCTTGTGATTCACACGCCCAAAGAAACCGTGCCAGGAGCGCTCATGTCGAGATGCGTTTTTATTATCCGCGCATTCTTCACCGCTGCGTTTAATAGCCTCGTACGTCATGAGGTTTCCTTGTGACGCACTTGGAATTACTCGGCGCAGCCTGCTTAATGGATTTATGCCCAAAGGCCCTGGCGAGGCTAAGGGCGCTTCGTGCCTCGGCCAGGACGCACCGGCCCTCGGCTGGGAAGACCTCGGAGAATATTAGGTGAGGAGCAGATCGACGCCGCGGGCGATGCGCCTGCGCGCCAGGGTTAGCGTACTCGTCAGATGAGCGCAGGCCCGCTCGTCAAAACCCCTTCTTGCATCGCATTGGATCAGGT
>CAZSOI010000367.1:0-6341 GCA_964608115.1 uncultured Burkholderiaceae bacterium
TTTCATCCCGGCACGGATCATCATGAACAGCTTGCGCGGACCGTAGTCCATCTGCACACTAATGGGACAAGAGCCGGAGCACACTCCGCATTGCATGCACAGCGACAAGAGCTCGCCGCCCTGAATGTTGTCGCGGACCCAGTGCGCAAATCCCAGGTCGTAGCGCGTAGCCGATGCTTCAGGCAGGGCGTTCATTTCAAAAGCCCTTCATTGGGTTCGGATCGAGTGCACCGATCAGTTCGGAAAAGCTATTGATCACCTGGGGCACTCGATGGCTGTCAGAAATGGAAACCTCTTCGAGGGCAATACGCTCGGACTCCAGCATCATGCTTTTGAGCGTCTCGCCAACTTTTGCCATACGCTCGCGGGCAAGGCCCGAGCCCTTGACAAAATGGCATTGATACTCGTCACCGGACTTGCAACCTAGTAGCAAGATGCCGTCGTAGCCTTTCTCCAGCGCAGTCGAAATCCACAGCATCGTCACCGATCCGAGGCAGCGCACGGCAATGATGCGCACGAAGGTGCTCCACTGCGAGCGGTGAAATGCCGCCATGTCGATCGCCGGGTAGGCGTCGTTTTCGCAGGCCAGGATCAGAATGCGGGGTTTCTCCGCAAACTCGTCCGGTATCTCGTTGGCCTGGATCATCGCAGCGACCATCTGTGGGTTGTAGTTGTCAAATGTGATGGTGCGCACGGGACACGCGCCCATGCAGGTGCCGCATCGCCGACAGCGTGAGGTGTTGACGAGCGGACGCCCGTCAGCTTCCTCGTCGATGGCGCCAAAGGGGCACTCCACTGTGCAGCGCCGGCACTTGGTGCAGATGTCATAACCGATCTTTGGAAAGGACAAGTCGCCCACCCGCGGATGAACCGCCGCGCCAGCGCGTGCACTTTCGATCGCTTGGATGGCCTTGAGTACCGCGCCCGTTGCGTCTTCGGCGCTTTCGGCCATGTTCATCGGTCGGCGCACTGGCCCACAGGTATAGATTCCGGTACGGCGCGTCTCGTAGGGAAAGCACAGGTAATGACTGTCGGCAAACCCGTCGGCCAAAATCGGAATGTGTGGCCCTTGGCGGTATTGCAAGTTCAAAATCGGTCCGCCGTTGGTCTGCGCACTCTTGCGCCACTGCACCACTTTGGCTTGCGCCTCGACGCGATAGCCGGCAACACGAATTGCCGCAAGCGGATTGATGTCGTCTTTGAGTTGTTCGGCGCTTTTTTCCGGCTCGACGCTGGCGGCTTGAAGATCGGTCGAGTTCGGAACCATGCCGGTGGCCAAAACGATGAGGTCCAAGCCGGCCAGCGGTACCTCATCTGCCAACAGATCGTCGAGGTAGCGAACCGTCATGGTCGTTGCGTCGACACCCTGCACGCGCCCCTTGAGGAAAATCACGCCGCTGCGTTGCGCCTGACGGTAGAACTCTTCGGCGGTGCCCGGCGTGCGCAATTCCTCGTAGACGATGTACACGCTGCTCTGGGGGTTTGATGTGACGAGCTGCAATGCCTGCTTGATCGAGACGCCGCAACAAACCGACGAACAATAGGGTAGGTGTTGGGCGCTTCGGCTGCCGGCGCATTGCAAAAAAGCGACCGAGCGCACCGGAGCGCCATTGGACGGGCGCGTGGGAGCGCCGCCTCGAAGCATCGCCTCGAACTCAATTGCCGTCACCACGTCTGCGCCGCCATAACCGAGCTCGGTGAGCTGCGAGGCGTCGTACGGGCGCCAGCCGGTTGCAATGACGATTGCGCCGATGCGCTCGGTCGTTTCGGTGCCTGCTTGCGCGATGAGCACCTCGAAGCGACCCGGCGCGCCACTTGTGCGGCACACGTGTGCTTGTGTAAGAACTTTGATCCGCGCCTCGGCGCGCACGGCGCCGATGAGCTTGTCAATGTCATTGGGGCGCGGATCGCGGTAGGGCGGCAGGTGGGGCATGCGTTGCGACCACTTCGCGGCCCATCCTCCGAGCTGTTCACTGCGCTCGACGAGGATAACGGGGTAGCCGCACTTTGCCGCTTCGAGTGCCGCCGTCATGCCGCTTACGCCGCCCCCGACAACGAGCAGCGTACGGGCGGCATCGGTTAGGGCTGCGGGTTGCGGCAGCGCCGTTTTTGAAAGCTGTGCAAGGCCCATGCGCAGCTGATCGCTCGCCAGCATCTGGGTATCCTCGATGCGAGTCGGTTGCGACCAGGCGACGTGCTCGCGCAGATTTGCACGCACCAGTGGAATGCCGTCAAACTGGAAGCGATCGGTCATCATGCGTGGCGAGCATGCCGCGATTGCCAATCGATTGACCGTTGCAGCGGCCAGATCGCTCCGGATCGACGCCACGGCCTCCTCGGAACACAGTGCCGCGTGCCGTACGCAGTGGGTGAGCTTGAACTCGGAACGGGCGAGCCTCTCGAGCGCTTCTGTATCGACCGCCTCACCGATCCCGCACCCCTCGCACAGGTACAGGCCGCTGTTGTTCTGCGCCACCGTCATTGCCCTCGCCCCTTGCTCAGGTTCCCCGCACCGCGCGCACCGCCTTTAGGGCGGCGGCGGTGGCCGACTGAACCGACATCGATACGTCCAGCGGCGCACTTGCGACGCCGGCCGGGCACAAACCATCGGGTTCGTCCGTAGCCACCAAAAATCCGTATTCGTCTTGCTCGATTCCCCAGCCGCTATGCCATCCCAGCGGCACAACGGGCTGCATTCCCGTGGCCAGCACAACCAAGTCATAGGGCTCAGCGTAGATCTCGCGATGGACGGTGCGCTCGCCATGCAGCACCGGACGTCCATCCTCGGCAAAGCGAATTTGTGCCGGCTTGGATTTGATGAAGCGCACTTGCGGATCCGCGCGCAGCTTCTCGTAAAACGCCTCAAGCTTGTCATGTGCACGCAGGTCGATGTAATAGATGTCGACCTGCGCTTCCGCATACTGTTCGCGCACGTAGGCGGCGTGCTTGAGCGATGCCAGGCAGCAGATCCGCGAGCAATAGGGCAGGTGGTTGATGTCGCGCGATCCGGCGCATTGCACAAGCGCCACTTTCATCGCTGGCTGACCGTTCGAGGGCCGCACGATGCGCCCCTTGGTCGGACCATCGGTGGCGGCGAGCCGCTCCATCTGCACATTCGTGATGATGTCGGGGCTGTGGCCGTAACGGTACACATCAATGCGCCGCGCATCGTACGGCTGCCAGCCCGTGGTCCAGACAACGGCGCCGGCGCTTAGCTCGAAAGTCTGCTCGCGCTCATCGG
This sequence comes from uncultured Burkholderiaceae bacterium, assembly GCA_964608115.1. GTDB lineage: Bacteria > Pseudomonadota > Gammaproteobacteria > Burkholderiales > Burkholderiaceae_F > GJ-E10. The sequence continues at coordinate 3,242 of CAZSOI010000367.1, forward strand.
GTTCGATTGCCCCGTAGCGGCACACCTCGCGCAGCTTGGACCCTTCGCCGGCTGCGATGGCTTCGGGCGAGACCATGTAGCGCATGGGAAACGCGTGCTCATGGGGCAAACGTGCCGCCTTGACACGATCTAACCCGTGATTAAACGCGTTTGCCACCGTCGTTTCGCATACCCGGGCACAGTCGCCGCAGGCCGTGCACTTCTCATTGACATAGCGCGGATGGCGCCTTACGAGGACCGAGAACGCACCACGGCTTCCGGCCACGTGGGTGACCTCGCACATCGTCATGACGCGAATTCGGCGATTGGCACGCAGGCGTTGATAATTGATCTCCAGCCCGCATGCGGGACTGCACAGCTTGGGAAAATAGCGGTGCAGTGCAGAGACTCGTCCACCCAGGCTCGGCCCCTTCTCGAGCAAGATAACGTCTTCGCCGCTCTCCGCGGCCTCCGCTGCGGCGCTAATCCCCGCGATGCCTCCCCCGACCACTACGATCGTTCGACTCGCAGGCCCGCCGCCGCGCCCCTGATTGGTCATTGGTTCTTCTCCCTGCTAAGCGGACTGCGTGACCTCGTCAATCACGCCGCAAGCGCCTGGCGCTGGTAGTACTGCTGCAAGATGGCTACAACCTCGGGGCGAGAGAACTGTGGCGGTATCGCTTCACCCTTGGCCAGCATCTCGCGCTGACGCGTCCCGGAGATTGACAGGTGGTGCTTGGCATCGTGCGGACAGGTCTTGCCGGTGGCCATGCCATCGCAGCGATGGCAATAGAAGGTAACGTCGATCTTCAGCGGCTGACACAGCAAGGCTCCGGGCCACAGATCGTCAAAGATGGTCTGGGCATCAAACGGGCCGTAATAATCGCCGACGCCGGCGTGATCGCGGCCAACGACCAGATGTGAGCAACCGAAGTTTTGCCGGATGAGCGCATGGATCAGTGCTTCGCGGGGGCCGGCATAGCGCATCTCGATTGGATAGCCCGCCTGGATCGCGATGTTGGGTTTGAAATAGTTATCGATCATGGCCTGGATGGCCTTGGTGCGCACCTCGGCCGGGATGTCTCCGGCCTTTAACTTGCCCAGCACCTGGTGAATGAAAACGCCATCGGTTACTTCCGCGGCGATCTTGGCCAAGTGTTCGTGACTGCGATGCATTGGATTGCGCGTCTGGAAGGCAGCAACCCTTTGCCAGCCACGGCGCTCGAATTCGGCGCGAGCTTCCTCCGGGCGCAGGTACAGTCCCGGATATTTCGCTGGGTAAGGCCCTTCGGACAAGGCCATGACCGGCCCGGCGACATTGACCTCACCCTGAGTCATTACTTTTTCAACGCCAGGGTGCTTGGGGTCGTTCGTGCGAAAGACATGCTTACACTCGAGCGCACGGTCGATGGTGTACTTCTCGCGCACCATCATCAGGCCTAGTGTCTCGCCGCTTTCACCGTCAAGTAGCGCGACTTCCTCACCAATTCCGAGGCTCGAGGCTACTTCTTCGGATACCGACAAAGTAATTGGAATCGGCCAGAAGATTCCGTTGGCCAGCCGCATTTCGACCACGGACCCCTTCCAGTTCTCGTAACCCATGAATCCATCGAGCGGCGTGTACGCGCCCATCCCGAGCATGAACAGATCGGAGACCTCGCGAGAAGTCAGGCGCAGTTTCTTGAGCGTTGCGGCGCGCGCCAGCGCCTCGGCGCGCTGCTCTTTAGGAACCAGCAGCGGCCGCAAGTGGCCCCCGCTATGCGGTGCAATTAGTTTGGTCATGCCCTGTCTCCTTTTTTCGCGACGGTCGGCACACAGTGCGACCGGCAATGTTTTCTCCTCAGACGGCACCGGTTTCGCATCGCGCCTTCGCGATTGCGCCCTGTAATACGTGTTCGCGCAGATGAAGCGTCGGTTCATTAAATAGCACCGCGCGCAGCCAATCGAACCCGAGCCGCTGCAGCGCCTCGTCGTCGCTTTCAAGCTGTGCTCGCATGGCGGGATCCACGGCGTACTTTTCCAGAAAGCTCGAGCCAAAGACAAAGCGTCGAAACGCGTCGGGATCGGCCGAGACCATAAGGAACATCTGGCGCACACGCTGATCGGGTTCCTTGCCCCAAGGTCCGCCGAGCGACTTCCACGACGCTAGCTTCATCAGAATATGGATCCAGTCCCGATTGTGTTCGTCGTACTCGGCTACCTGCTGGTTCTCGAGAAACTGCGCGACCGTCTGCTCCTTGGGTTGCTCATGACCCTTGCAATGCGGCTCCTTGACGAGAAAATAAAAATCCTCCGGGGCATCGTGACCTTTCATCTTCACGCTTGCCAGGCCCAGCGGGTAGTAGCGGCAGGCGGCAGGCCGGTCGCGATAGACGCTGCAACCATGCTCGGGGTCAAGGAAAACGCAAGGCTTGCGCGCTCCGGCGGCCTCCTGCATGCCAAGGCGCAGCACGGGCATCCCTGAGGGTTCGTGCAGCGTCGGCACGGCGTAGCGTGCGGTGACCTGGCTGGTGCGAATTTCTAGATTTCGGCCAAGTCGGATCAGATCGTAGGGCGTCAGGGTGATTTGCGTGTTATGGCAGCACTCGTTCCAGCACGACACTGCCCGGTGACAAGAAAAGCGCAGCGTGTCGCCCCTTCGGTAGCGAGTCGGCTGCACTGGGTCGGCCGTGCCGTCGCGCAACGCGGCGACGATGGGCACTTCCATGTCGGCCTCCGCGCGACGGCGTTCGAGTTCCTCCTCGAACGCGTCGCGTTGTGCGACGACGCTCGCGTCGTCGTCGCACTGCGCGGCGGTTGCATCAAGACGCTGCGCCATGGGCCACTCAGTGCTTTGCGCCGCCGTAGGTTTTGGGCACCAGATCCTTGTGGGGTACCTTCTTTAGGCTCCACTGCTTCGTTTCCGGGTCGAACCGCGAATTGACGAAACATTTCCAGTTGGCGTCGTCCAGATTCGGATAGTCGGCACGGTAATAAAAGCCGGGATAGCGCGTTTCCGTGCGATAGGTGATGTGCCGCATGTGCGCCTCGCCGGCCCAAAGTCGGTGGTAGTTCTCCCATGCCCGCATAAGTTCGTGCAGATCCTTAGCCCGCATGTGCACACTGTCCTCCTTGAGCATGC
>CAZSOI010000368.1:0-22817 GCA_964608115.1 uncultured Burkholderiaceae bacterium
GGCCAATGCAAGGTCCTTGCTGAAAAATCCCGTGTGCCAGCACAAACCCGTACTGTTTCGCACCACCGTTCCCTCCGAAGATCCGACATAGCCCGAGGTGGCCATGACCGGCGATGCATCGGCGGTGCCTGCCATTGCGCCCAGCAAGGCCGCAATGGCGATGACATTTTTCTGGTTGCGTTTCATTTTTATTCAGCTCCCCGTTTTGATATCCCAAACTTTGTGCGACGGCGTCCAAAGGGACAATGTCACTTGTCTGTGATGCGCCGCCTAGAGCTTCGCGGGCAACTGAGCACGCGGCGCTCGCAGGCATTGTCGCACCTGATTGTGCCACGGTGCGGCAGATTGCAAGACCTCATCGGCGATGGAAGCGCCGCTGCTACCTATGATTGCGCGGTCGATCAGCGCCGCTTCTCCGGCAACCCAGACATGCGTGACGTTCTCCCTACCCGCACTATGGAGTACCTGCGAGATCGGCTCGTAGCAAGGCTGGGTCTCGAATGCCGACAGATCTACAGCCGCCAGATCGCCTTCTTTACCGACCTCGATGGATCCGATGCGCGCATCCAGGCCCAGGGCCCTGGCACCGCCGAGCGTGGCGCATTCAAGCGCTTGCCAGTCCGGAACGGCACTGGCATCGTTTGCGACTCCCTTAGCCAGCAGCGCCGCCAAGCGCGCTTCCCCAAGGATATCAAGACGATTGTTGCTGGCGGCGCCGTCCGTACCGATGGCCACGCCGACTCCTGCCGCAAGCATTCTCGCGACGGGGGCAAATCCGCTGGCTAATTTGAGATTGGACGCCGGGCAGTGAACAACGCAGGCGCCTCGTTGCGCCAGCAGTTGGATTTCCGCTTCGAGCATCTGCGTTGCATGCACTGCGACTAATCGCTCGCTGACAAGCCCGAGGCGCTCAAGCCGCTGCAGGGGACGACAGCCGTGCTGCTGCAGCGACCGCGCAACTTCTTCCGAAGTTTCCTGTACGTGCATGTGCACGGGCAAATCAAGTTCCTCCGCCAGAGTCGCGACGCGAGCCAAGGTGGCATCGGTGACGGAGTATGGGGCGTGCGGGGCGATGGTGAAATGCACCAGCGGATCGCCGATTAGCGCATCGCGCGCTGCCAGACCCTGACGCAGGTAATCGTCGGCGTCGCTTGCATAGCGGCTGGGAAAATCGATCGCCAGTATGCCCACCACCGCACGCAATCCCAGACTGCGCAAGCCTGCGCCGCTTCGGCTGGATAAAAATACATGTCGTTGCAGCAGGTAATGCCCGCACGCAACATCTCGGCCGCCGCCAGGCGCGTGCCATCAAAGACAAAGTCCGCGCTGACAATTGCGCGCTCCAGCGGCCAGATGCGCTCGGAGAGCCAACGTGGAAGTGGCAGATCATCGGCCACGCCGCGCAGCAAACTCATCGCGCTGTGAGCGTGCGCGTTGATCAGTCCCGGCAGCACCGCATGGTGCTCAAGCACAAAGCGACGCGCGGGCTCGTAACGCTGGTGAGCCAATGGCGTGGGCAGCAGATCAAGGATCCGCCCACCGTGAATCGCGACGGCGTGATGCTCCAGCACGCACTCGCGCGGACGCACCGGAATAACCCAGCGCGATTCAATAAGGGTGTCTACGGCCTGCATGTGGCGGTCTCCTGGCGCGCCTAAGGAAAGCTCGGCCGCACAAGTACTGTCGAACAAGCCAAGGATCAGCGCCGCGCGCCAGCCTCTATCGCTCGATCACCTCTTATACCAACAATCGTGAAAAAGGGCATTCGGCCGGGCGCGGCCGGGCGGGTGCGCTGGTAAAATACTTCATTGTTTTTGGGCCCCAGAAAACCTCGCCAAACGAGCTGATTCATGGATTCGTTCGCCAAGGAAACTTTGCCAGTCTCCCTCGAAGAGGAGATGCGCCGCTCGTATCTTGACTACGCCATGAGCGTGATCGTTGGTCGCGCGCTGCCTGACGTGCGCGATGGCCTCAAGCCTGTGCATCGGCGCGTTTTGTTTGCGATGCATGAGGCCAACAACATCTGGAACCGCCCTTACGTTAAGTGCGCACGCGTCGTTGGCGAGGTGCTTGGAAAGTACCACCCGCATGGCGACACCGCCACCTACGACGCCCTGGTTCGAATGGCGCAGGAATTCTCGTTGCGCTACGAGCTGGTCGATGGGCAGGGAAACTTCGGCTCGGTCGATGGCGACAATGCCGCGGCCTACCGGTATACGGAGTGCCGTCTCACCCGCCTGGCCTCAGAACTGCTGACGGACATCGACAAAGAGACCGTTGACTTTGTCGCCAACTACGACGGCAAGGAGCGCGAGCCGACCGTGCTTCCGGCGCGGTTGCCAAATTTGCTCATTAATGGGTCAGGTGGGATTGCCGTCGGCATGGCGACCAACATCCCGCCGCACAATCTGAGTGAAATCATCGACGGCTGCCTGCTCTTGTTGCGTAACCCGCAGACCAGTATTGAGGAGCTGATTGAATTGATTCCCGCGCCGGATTTTCCGACTGCGGGGATTGTCTACGGCCTGGAGGGAGTGCGCGAGGGCTACCGGACGGGTCGCGGACGCGTCGTTTTGCGGGCTAAGACGCACTTTGAAGAAATCGACAAGGGCGCACGCACTGCCATTGTCGTGGATGAAATTCCCTATCAGGTGAACAAGCGAGCGCTGCTTGAGCGCATCGCGGAGATGGTCAACGAAAAAAAGATCGAGGGCATCTCCGACATTCGCGATGAGTCCGACAAGTCGGGCATGCGCGCCGTGATCGAACTAAAGCGCGGCGAGTTGCCCGATGTTGTGCTCAACAACCTATTTAAGCTGACGCAGTTGCAAGACACGTTCGGCATGAATCTGGTGGCGTTGGTCGATGGGCAACCAAAGCTGCTCAATCTTAAACAGATTCTCGAGTGTTTTTTGTCGCATCGGCGCGAGGTCGTCACTCGCCGCACCGTGTACGAATTGCGCGAGGCGCGCCGCCGCGGACATGTGCTCGAAGGCTTGGCGGTAGCACTGGCGAGCATCGACGAATTCATCGCAATCATCAAAGCGGCCCCGACACCGCCGGTGGCCAAAAGCGAATTGATGGCACGTCGCTGGGACTCCCCGGTGGTGCGAGAGCTGCTGGCGCGAGCCGCGGAAAGTGGCACGGCGGCCTCCTATCGCCCCGACGGACTTGATCCAGACCTCGGGCTGCAGACCGACGGCAGCTATCGGCTTTCTGAGGAGCAAGCCGAGCAAATTCTGCAGATGCGCCTGCAGCGCTTGACGGGTCTGGAGCAAGACAAAATCACCGGTGAGTACCGTGAGGTGATGGCCCTCATCGCCGATCTGATTGACGTGCTAGCACGGTCGGAGCGAATTACCGAAATCATTCATGATGAACTCGTTGAGCTGCGCAAGGAATACGGCTCCGGGGCAGGCGATGCGCGCCGCTCACAGATCGTGCGCACCACCGAGGAGCTCGCCACCGAGGACTTGATCGCACCGCAGGACATGGCCGTGACCCTTTCGCATGCGGGCTACATCAAGAGTCAGCCTCTGGCCGACTATCGAGCCCAAAAGCGTGGTGGGCGCGGCAAGCAGGCCGCCGCGGCTCGCGAGGACGACTGGATCGAACAGCTGTTCATCGCCAACACCCACGACACGATTCTTTGCTTCTCCGATCGCGGGCGTATGTACTGGCTCAAAGTCTGGGAGGTGCCGCAGGGTTCGCGCGCGTCGCGCGGCAAGCCGATCGTCAACATGTTCCCGTTGGCCGACGGGGAGAAGATCACCGTGATTTTGCCGGTGAAGTCCTTTGACACCGATCACTTTGTATTCATGGCAACGGCCTTCGGGACCGTTAAGAAGACACCCCTGACGGAATTTTCCAACCCGCGCAAGGCCGGCATCATCGCGGTGGATCTGGAGCCCGAGGATTACCTGATAGGCGCGGCGATTACCGACGGGCATCACGACGTGATGCTGTTCTCCGATGCGGGCAAAGCGGTGCGGTTTGACGAGGATGACGTGCGGCCGATGGGGCGGCAGGCCCGTGGCGTGCGCGGCATGCACTTGGAAAATGCGCAGCGGGTGATCGCGCTGCTTGTTGCCGAGGATGAAGAACAGCAGGTGCTTACGGCGACGGAAAATGGCTTTGGAAAGCGCACACCGATCTCCGAATACACGCGTCATGGCCGTGGCACCAAGGGAATGATCGCGATTGCCACTTCGGAACGAAATGGCAAGGTCGTCGCAGCGACCCTGGTGCATGAGCACGACGAAATCATGCTCATCACAACGGGTGGTGTGCTGATCCGCACCCGCGTCTCGGAGATCCGCACGATGGGCCGCGCCACACAAGGCGTGACGCTGATTGCGCTGGATCCTGGCACAACGCTATCGGGACTGCAGCGCGTGGTGGAAAGTGACGCCGAGCAAAATGGCAACGGGGCCGATGACGCGGCGGTGCCATCGACGAGCGGCGAATAGGATCGCACGCGGCTCTTGTTCGGCCGAGTGCGGAGCCGGGCGCAGACGATGCCGGAGTTGCCATGGATGAACGCCTCAAGCAGGTGCGCGACGCGATCGATGCCATCGATCGGGACTTGGTCGAGCGGCTCAACGAACGGGCGCGCCTGGTCGCTGAAGTGGGACGCATCAAGCAAGACACGGGAGCTCCGATCTTTCAGCCGGAGCGCGAAGCCGAGGTCGTGCGCCGCGTCGTCAAGGCAAGCCGCGGGCCGCTTCCTGAGATCGCAATCGAAGCGATCTATCGGGAGATCATGTCGGCCAGCCGTGCGATCCAGCGGCCACTTAGTGTTGCCTATCTGGGTCCTGCAGGTACGTTTTCCGAACTGGCTCTGTTAAAAAAATTCGGCAGTTCCGTTCAATCGCAGTCCTGCGCCTCGATCGACGAAGTGTTCCGGGCCGCCGAATCGGAGCGGGCCGACTACGCGATCGTTCCCGTGGAAAACTCCTCGGAAGGAGCCGTGTCGCGCTCGCTGGACTTGCTGCTTGTCACGCCGCTGTCGATCATCGCCGAGGTTTCCGTACCCGTGCATCTGCATCTGCTCACGCGTTCGGCGAGCCTTGCGGGAGTTACGCGCGTACTTGCGCACCCGCAGGCCTTGGGTCAGTGCGTAGTTTGGCTCAATCAGAATGCTCCCGCGCTCGAACGCGTCCCCGTAGCCAGCAATGCCGAGGCAGCGCGCCTGGCGAGCTTGGATCCCGGCGCGGCGGCCATCGCAGGCGATCAGGCTGCCGTGCGCTATGGCCTGCAGACCGTGGCGGCGCTGATTCAGGACGACGCAAACAATCGCACGCGCTTTGTTGTGCTTGGGCGCCATCCGTCCCGTCGCAGTGGAGCCGACAAGACCTCGCTCATCTTATCCGTTGCCAACCGCGCTGGCGCGGTCTACGAGATGCTCTCACCGCTGGCGCACCACGGCGTATCGATGACACGTTTTGAATCGCGCCCCGCACGCACCGGTGCCTGGGAATATCACTTCTTCGTCGATGTGGAAGGACATAGCAGCGACGATAACGTTGCCGAAGCGCTGCGAGAGCTGCAGAAGATCTGCGCCTTTTATCGCTGCCTGGGTTCGTATCCGAGGGATGCATGAGCGCAGACCGACTTGGAGTGCATCGCGCTCTTACGCCGCAGACGCCGACCGATGGCGCGCAGCTTGCAGCCTTGCCGTACGTTCGCGATATTGCCGCTTATGCGCCGGGAAAACCGATTGAAGAGCTCGCACGCGAGCTCGGTCTTGATGCGCACAGCATCATCAAGCTTGCATCTAATGAAAACCCCCTGGGCGCGCCGCAGAGCGCGCGGCGCGCGATGCAGGCGGCCATCGACGAGATCGGTCGCTACCCCGACGGCAACGCCTTTGCCCTGCGAAGCGCGCTGGCCGAGCGCCTGCAGGTGCCCCTTGAGTGGGTGACGGTTGGCAGCGGCAGCAACGATATTTTGGAAATGGCTGCTTCGGCCATGCTTGCGCCGGCGCGCAGTTGCATTTATTCGCAGTACTCGTTTGCGGTCTACGCGCTGGCGACTCAGGCACGCGGAGCCCGGGCCATCGTCGTGCCAGCCGTGCATTACGGCCACGATCTGGCGCGGATGAGCCGGGCCGTGTGTGCTGACACGCGTCTGATCTACGTGGCGAACCCGAACAATCCGACAGGAACCTTCGTCGAGAGGACTGTGCTCGAATCTTTTCTCGACGAAGTCCCACCCGAGGTAGTCGTTGTCATTGACGAGGCCTACAACGAATACCTGCCCCCAGAGGCGCGTTATGACGCGATCGCCTGGGTGCGGCGCTTTCCCAATTTGCTTGTATCGCGGACATTTTCCAAGGCGTACGGCCTGGCGGGGTTGCGGGTAGGTTATGGGATTGCCCAAGAGGAGTTAAGCGGCTTGCTTAACCGCGTGCGCATGCCCTTTAACGTATCAACGCCAGCGCAGGCTGCGGCCCGCGCGGCGCTTTTTGACGAAGAGTTTCTTGCACGCAGTTATGAACTGAATCGGCGCGGCTTGCGCGAGCTGCAGACCCGGCTGCAGGCCATGGGCTTGGAGACCGTTCCGAGCTTTGCCAATTTTCTCCTGGTGCGGGTGGGTCCCGCGGCACGCGTGTACCAGGAACTGCTCGCTCGTGGGGTGATCGTGCGGCCCGTGGGTAACTATGATCTGCCCGACTGGCTGCGTGTGACGGTGGGCCTGCCGCAGGAGAACGAGCGCTTCTTGGAAGCGCTGCCCGTTGCGTTGGAGAGCGCGCGTGCCTCGATGCGTTAGCAGCCGCCAGCCGTTGCGACGAGCTGCGTCTTTATGAAACTCGCCCTGCTTGGCTGCGGCCTGCTCGGTGGCTCGCTCGCGGCCGCGTGGCGAAAAAGCGGCCGCGTTACTAGCGTGAGCGCTTATGACCTCGTGCCGGCACAAGCCCAGCGTGCCGTGGCGCTGGGGATAGTTGACCGCGCGAGCTCTGCGGTTGCCGACGCGGTGCGTGATGCCGATTGCATCGTGCTTGCGACCCCGGTGGGATCGATGGCGGCGTTACTTGCCGAGTTGGCGCGCGATGCCCCAGAGAAGGCGATCATCACGGATGTCGGGAGCACCAAAGTCGAACTCATCTCTGCGGCGCGCGCGCTTTTGGGCGATGCTTTTGCGCGCTTTGTGCCCGCGCACCCTATCGCGGGCGGCGCGATGCCTGGTATTGAGAATGCCAGCGCCGATTTGTTCCAAGGCTGCTGGGTGATCACGACGCCTCAGGAGCAGACTCGAGCGGACGCTATAGAGCAAATCGAGGCAAATTGGGTCGCCTGCGGAGCTAGCGTCGAGCGCATGAGTGCCCAGGAACACGACCGCATTTTTGCTGCCGTGAGCCATCTTCCGCACTTGCTGGCCTTTGCGCTGGTGCAGCTGGTCGCTTCCCAGCCGGACGGCGCCCGCAAGCTGCGCTACGCGGGTGCTGGTTTTCGGGATTTCACGCGCATTGCGGCCAGCGACCCTGCCATGTGGCGTGACATCGCTTTGGCCAACCGCGAAGCGCTTAGCGCGGAGCTGGCGCAATTTCGTGGGCTGCTCGAATGGCTGCAGGCAGCGGTGGATTCGGGCGACGCGCAAGCACTAGAGCGCCTCTTTGAAGAGGCAAGCCGCGTGCGGCGCACCCAGAGCTTTGGCGCGGACGGTGGCAATCATGATGTCTGAAGCGCGCTTTGAAGAGCACTGGCCGGCCGTGCTCACGATCGAGCCCATCGCGCATGCGCAAGGCGAAGTTCGTCTGCCCGGCTCCAAGAGCATGTCCAACCGTGCTCTTTTGCTTGCAGCCCTGGCGCAGGGCGAAACTCGCCTCTTCGGTTTGCTTGATGCCGACGATACGCGCGTGATGATCGGCGCACTGCGCGCGTTAGGCGTTGAGCTATCCGTCGAGGGTGAAGTAGCGCTCGTGAAAGGCTGCGGGGGTCGATTGCCGGTGCGTGAGGCGGAGCTGCAGCTAGGCAATGCCGGCACGGCGATGCGTCCGCTGGCCGCTGTTTTGGCCTTTGCTGCGGGGTGCTATCGGCTCGATGGCGTTGAGCGAATGCGCGAGCGTCCCATCGCCGATCTTGTCGATGCGTTGCGCAGCATGGGTGCGCGCATCAGCTATCTGGGCACGCCGGGATTTCCTCCGCTACTCATCGAACCCGCCGATGCGCCTGCTGAGACGATGAAGGTCATCCGCGTGCGCGGCAATGTGTCGAGCCAGTTCTTAAGCGGATTGCTTATGGCGGCGCCTTTACGAGCCGGCGTGGCAGCGTTGCGTATTGCCGTCGATGGGGAACTGATTTCACGGCCTTACGTGCAGATGACCGTGGCGATGATGCGTGCCTTCGGTATTGGCGTGCAGGAATCAGATGGCATCTATGTGATCGAGCCCGGTCAGTATGTCGCGCCCGGAAACTATGCAATCGAGGGCGATGCTTCGGGCGCGTCGTATTTTCTTGCTCTTGGTGCCATTGCGGGTGGTCCAGTGCGTGTGCGCGGTGTTGGCAAGTCAAGTTTGCAGGGCGATTTGGCTTTCACGCAAGTTTTGCAACAGATGGGCGCCCGAGTGCAAATCGGTGCGGATTGGATCGAATCGGGCGCAGGTGCGGCCCCGGCAAAGTCCTTCCAGGCTCCGCGCTGGGCGCGTGCTTTGCCCCTGCGGGCAATCGAGTTCGATGCGACGGCGATTCCGGATGCCGCAATGACCGCCGCCGTGCTTGCACTGTTTGCGCAAGGTACGACCCGGCTGTACGGAATTGGCTCTTGGCGCGTCAAGGAGACCGATCGCATTGCTGCGATGGCGACCGAACTGCGCAAACTTGGGGCGAGCGTGCAAACCGGTGCCGACTGGATTTCGGTGACCGCCCCGCAAGAAGGAGTAAAGGAGGCAACGATCGACACCTACGAGGATCACCGCATGGCGATGTGCTTGTCGCTTGCCGCTGCGGGCGGCGTGCGCGTGCACATTCGGGAGCCTCGCTGTGTTGCCAAAACCTTCCCAAACTACTTTGAGCAACTTGAGCGCCTTTGCGCATCGGGGCGCACTTGAACCAAGCGCCTGCGCGATCCTTTGGCGCCAATCGCGCGTCGCTACCCACACAACCCGTGCCAGTGATCGCGATCGATGGTCCGACGGCTTCGGGCAAGGGAACGGTGGCGCAGCGCGTTGCACGCGAGCTCGGTTTTGTCTGCCTGGACAGCGGAGCGCTGTACCGTATGGTGGGCCTTTTGGCGCTGGAACAGGGCATCGACCTTGACGATGCGACGGCGCTAGCAAAGCTCGCCACGAATTTGCGGCCGCAATTTCAGGATGGGCAAGTGCTGCTGGAAGGTCGCGATATCACGCAGCAGATACGCCGCGAGGACGTGGGGCGGGCCGCTTCGCACGTGGCAGCGCTCGGAGCCCTGCGCCGAGCCTTGCTGGCCTTGCAGCGGGCACAGCGCCGTCCTCCGGGGCTGGTAGCCGACGGCCGGGACATGGGCACGGTGGTCTTTCCGGATGCGTGCCTGAAGATTTACCTGCAGGCCGACGTTCGAGTGCGGGCCGAGCGCAGGCTTAAGCAGTTGATGGAAAAGGGATATTCTGCTAACCTGTCAGACCTTTTGCAGACTTTGCAAGAGCGAGATCGGCGGGACCAAACGCGTGATTGCTCGCCACTTGTGGCTGCGGAAGATGCGAAAGTACTCGATAGCACCGCGCTAACGATCGAGGAGGTCGTCGCGCAGGTGCTGCAGTGGTACCGCAGCCTGTAAGGCGCAATCAGCACGCGTTTTTCGCGAAGCGCGAGGCTTTGCGCCCTCTTGGCAGCGCAAGGGGCACGTCGGAGTAATCTCCCTCGTGCGTTTGATCAACTCCGCTGGGGTGCAAGATCCTGGCGAGAACGAAAGTCCTCATGTCATCTGTCGCAAGCATAAGCAGTTCCGAAGCCGCACCCGAATCTTTTGCCGCGCTTTTTGAAGAGAGCCTGTCGCGCCACGAGATGCGCGCCGGCGAGGTCGTTACCGCCGAAGTGCTCCGTGTCGATCTGAACTATGTTGTCGTCAATGCCGGACTAAAGTCCGAGGCCTACATTCCGATCGAAGAGTTTCGCAACGACCAGGGCGGGATCGACGTTAAGCCCGGGGATTTTGTCTCCGTCGCTATTGAGGCGCTGGAAAACGGCCACGGCGACACGATTCTTTCGCGCGACAAGGCCAAACGTTTGGCCGCCTGGATGAACCTGGAAAAGGCGCTCGAAAGCGGCGAGCTTGTTACGGGGACCATCAGCGGCAAGGTCAAGGGTGGACTGACCGTAATGACCAACGGCATCCGCGCCTTCCTGCCCGGATCGCTTGTCGATACGCGGCCCGTTAAGGACACGACCCCCTACGAGGGCAAGACGCTTGAGTTCAAAGTAATCAAGCTCGATCGCAAGCGCAACAACGTTGTCGTGTCCCGCCGTGCCGTTGTCGAAGCGAGCATGGGCGAGGAGCGTGCGCGTTTGCTGGAGAGTCTGAAGGAGGGCTCCATCGTCAAGGGCGTCGTAAAAAACATCACGGATTACGGCGCGTTCGTCGACCTGGGCGGCATCGATGGCCTATTGCATATCACGGATTTGGCCTGGCGGCGCGTGCGCCACCCGAGCGAGGTGGTTGCGGTTGGCCAGGAAATCACGGCCAAGGTGCTTAAGTTCGATCAGGACAAAAATCGCGTCTCCCTGGGCGTGAAGCAGTTGGGCGAGGACCCCTGGGTTGGTTTGGCCCGCCGCTATCCGCAAGGCACGCGCCTGTTTGGCAAGGTCACGAATATCACCGACTACGGCGCCTTCGTTGAAATCGAAGCCGGCATAGAAGGCCTCGTTCACGTATCGGAGATGGACTGGACTAACAAGAACGTCGATCCGCGCAAGATCGTCCAGTTGGGCGATGAGGTCGAGGTCATGGTGCTCGAGATCGACGAGGATCGTCGGCGCATCTCACTGGGGATGAAGCAGTGCCGGCCCAATCCCTGGGACGATTTTGCACTCGCCCACAAGAAGGGCGACAAGGTCAAAGGCGCAATCAAGTCTATTACCGACTTTGGTGTCTTCATCGGTTTGCCTGGAGGCATCGACGGCTTGGTGCACCTTTCCGATCTTTCGTGGAGCGAGCCTGGCGAAGAAGCGGTGCGCAAGTTCAAGAAGGGCGAGGAGATCGAGGCCGTGGTTTTGGCCATCGATGTGGAACGCGAGCGCATCTCCCTGGGAGTCAAGCAGCTCGGTGGCGATCCGTTTACGAACTTTACGCATTCCCACGACAAGGGATCGCTGGTCAGTGGAACGGTAAAGAGCGTTGATGCGAAGGGTGCGGTGATTGCTCTGGGAGACGATGTGGAAGGTTACCTGCGAGCCTCCGAAATCGCGCCCGATCGCGTGGAGGACGCACGCAACCATCTTAAGGAAGGCGATACGGTACAAGCGATGATCATCAACGTCGATCGCAAGAACCGCAATATCAACCTCTCGATCAAGGCCAAGGATAATGCCGAAGCCGCAGAAGCGATGGCGCGAATGCAGTCCGAGGCCACGACCGGTACTACGAATCTTGGCGCACTCCTTAAGGCGAAGCTCGATACCCAGACCAAGTAACGGGACGGCCTGACGAATCGGGCGCGAAGGGCGCGCCCGTCAGTTCGCTTCCTGCCACCTTTTTGACCATGACTGCGCCTCGCGCCCTGACCAAATCGGAACTGATCGTTCGGCTGGCCGCGCGCAACCCGCGACTGGCCGCGCGCGATGTTGATGAGGCGGTCAAACTGATCCTCGATATGCTGGGTGGCGCTTTGTCGCAAGGCGGGCGCATCGAGATTCGGGGTTTTGGCAGCTTTTCGCTAAATTACCGGCCGGCGCGCGTGGGCCGCAATCCGAAGTCGGGCGAACGCGTGCAGGTTCCGGCCAAACACGTTCCGCACTTTAAAGCGGGTAAGGAGCTGCGCGAGCGCGTCGACGGCAACGGAGCGGCCGCCGCAGCCTCCGGCGGCGAAACACCGGCTCGCGCCACCGGCTAGGGCGACGCCCGAACCCAAAGCGAGGGGCCGTAAAATGGTTGCTTCGCATTAGGGAAAACACGGCATGGACCTGATAGCCTGGATCGGCCGAATCATTTTTTTCTTGCTGGCACTATGGCTGGCGCTGGAAAACACGGCGACGGTGCCACTTCGTCTAAGTTCCACTGTTCAATGGCAGAACGTGCCGCTGCTGGCAATTATTCTGGTGTGCTTTATCGCCGGGGTGCTGGCCGGGACGCTGGCATTGACGCCGCGGCTGATCCGGCTTCGACGCCAGCTGGCTCGTTCGCCCTCATCGGAGGCAGCGGCACAGCAGGCTGCCGAGCTTGCACTGACGCGGGCGGCGCGCCAAGGTGGCGCAGCGGGCGACCTCGAGCTAGAAACGCGCAACCGGCGCTAAGCGCTGGCGAACCGCCGGCGGCGTATTCCCATGGATCTGCAACTTTGGTACCTGCTGGCTTTGCCGCTTCTGTTCTTGATTGGCTGGTGGGCGCGCGGCTACGAAGCGCGGGTTCGCGAGGCCGACCAGGGCGGAGCACCCCATTCGCTGTTTCGGGGACTTAACCTGCTGCTCAACGACCAGCCGGATCGCGCAATTGATGCCTTTATCGCGATCGCGAAAGTCGATCCGGAGACAATTGAACTGCACTACGCGCTGGGCAACTTGTTTCGACGCCGCGGCGAATTCGAGCGTGCGGTGCGGATTCACAACTACCTTTTGAGCCGAGCGGACCTTCCCGCGGCCGAGCGCGCCAACGCCTTGTCGGAACTTGCGCAGGACTACCTTAAGGGCGGCCTGCTCGATCGCGCCGAGGCGAGCTACGGCAAGTTGGTCGAGGATCCGCGTCACCGCTTCGATGCCCTTCGCGCCTTGTTGCGCATTCATGCAATGGAGCGCGACTGGGACGGAGCCATTGAATGCGCGCGGCGCCTGGAGCGGGAGGCCGGCGAGACGCATCGCGTCGCTATCGCGCATTTTCATTGCGAGATTGCAGAGCGCGCCGTAGCAAAGAACGACTTGGACGGTGCCAAGCGTAGCCTTGAGGAAGCGCTCGTTGCTAACCGCAACTCGGTGCGCGCCAGCATCCTGGCTGGGGACATCGCCGACCGAAGCGGTAACACGGCGCTGGCTATCGAACACTGGCTGCGAATCGCCACGGACTCCCCGGAGTATCTGCCGCTCATTGCCGAGCGCCTGACACATGCAATGGATGCGGCTGGGCGTCGCGGCGAGGCGCTAAATTTGCTCCGACGCGAATTGCTCGACCATCCGTCGGTCGATCTGCTCGACGTGGGATATCGGCGCGCGCAAGAGTGGGAGGGAACGGCCTCCGGCGAAGCGATGCTGCGCGAGGAGCTAAAGCGCCATCCGTCCCTGCTGGGCTTTGAGCGGTTGCTCGCGATTCGCGCAGCCAGTGCACAAGGCGACCGGGAGCTTGAGTTGTTGCGTGGACTAATCAGCGTGCAAGCGCGTAACCTATCACGCTACCGGTGTGCCAATTGCGGATTTCGTACCCGGGCGTTTCACTGGCAATGTCCTGGATGCTCGCAATGGGATAGCTATTCGCCAAAGCGCATCGAAGAGCTGGACGCCGTTGCATGAAAACGTATCCGACGATCGAAGCGACAATTGGCAATACGCCGCTCGTGCGTTTGCAGCGCATCGAAGCGGCGAGCCTGGCAGCGCGCGGAAATGTGCTGCTGGCAAAACTCGAAGGTAACAACCCCGGTGGGTCGGTCAAAGATCGGCCGGCGTATTCCATGATGCGGCGCGCCGAGGAGCGCGGCGAGATCCGTCCGGGTGACCGGCTTATCGAGGCAACGAGCGGCAACACCGGCATTGCACTGGCGATGATCGCGGCCATGAAGGGCTATCGGATGACGTTGATCATGCCCGATAACCTCTCGGCCGAGCGGCGTGCTTCGATGTACGCCTATGGTGCCGAGCTCATACTGACGCCGGCCGAAAGCGGCGGCATGGAATACGCGCGCGATCTTGCACTGCAAATGCAGTCGCGAGGGGAAGGCCGGGTCCTGGACCAGTTTGCCAACGCCGATAATCCGCGCGTGCACTACGAAACAACGGGCCCCGAAATATGGCGAGACACCGAGGCAAGCGTGACGCACTTTGTCTCTAGTATGGGAACCACCGGGACCATTATGGGGGTGTCGCGCTTTTTGAAAGAGCAAAACCCGGCGATCCGGATCATTGGTGCGCAGCCGGCTGAAGGCTCACAGATAGCCGGTATTCGCAAATGGTCGGGCGAGTACCTGCCTAAGATCTATGAGCCTCGGCGCGTCGATCAAATTGAGTTCGTGACCCAGGCGCAGGCCGAGGACTTCGCCCGTCGGATGGCGGCGGAGGAAGGAATACATGCCGGCATCTCCTCGGGTGGTGCACTGCACATCGCGCTGCGCATCGCCGCGCAAGTGCAAGGGGCGACGATCGTCTTTATCGTCTGCGATCGCGGCGATCGCTACTTATCGACTGGGGTCTTTTCAGCGCGAACCTGATCGTTCGTTAGAAGGCGCTGCTATGGCGCGCCCAACACCGCGCCTGTAGCCAAGCGTGCGTCGGCACAAAACTGTGCCGCGGACATTTTCTTGCCATCTTCAGTCTTGACTTTGGGCGCCACCCGTTGAGTGTCTTGCGCGCCCCTGTGTGCGGCCAATCGCAAAACGTCGGGCTTGCGGCTTGACTTTTCGGGAGCACAAAGCGCTGCACTAATGGGCGCCAAGCACCTTCGCGCCGAGCGTAACGGCTTTGAAAAAAAAGTTGCTGACCAGTGCCGGCACGAGCGTCGCCGTCGATCAACCAATTTTGCGGTTGCGCTGAACGACGGTGCAGCAGAACGCAGCGCGCTCGGGCGCCGTTGACGCTCCAGTTTGGGTCCTTTATTCTGGGTAGACCGAGCAGATAGCGGTGCAGTAAACGCGGCTCGCTTGGCCAGGGCGTTCGCTGGTGCGGGGGAACGGGGAGAATGGGGTGGACCGGTCGGCAGCGCGCGTTGTGCTCGTCGCGATGGTACTCGGCTGCAGCGCAGCACTCGCAGCCGAGCCGACAGGCATTGTCACAATCCTCGAAGGCGAAGCGACGCTGATTCGTGGCGCGGCCAAATACGCGGCCGCCCCGGGCGTGCGGGTGCAGGCCGACGACCTGATCGAAACCGGCAAGAGCACTTTCGCCCGAGTCGAGTTTCCAAACCAGGGCATCGTGGACTTGGGCCCGAGCACGCGCGCTCAACTAAACCGGCCGTCGCTGCGGCGCGCCGACCACGCGGGCTTTTACCTGCTGACCGGCTGGCTCAAAATCACGGCGGGGGAAATGGCCACTGGCGCAAAAGCGGCTGTCGCTTCGCCCGTGTTCGAGGCCTTTAATCTGGCGGGCAAGACGGTGATGCATGTCGAGGGCGATGGCGCCGCTGTCTTCGCCGAAGACGGTGCGCTGCGCTTGGTCGACCGGCGCCAACGCGCGGGGGCGCCCCTGTCGATCAAGTCTGGCGACTTCGTTGCGTTGCACGCATCTGAGCCGGTCCGCACCGACCGGCGCCCTTCCAAGGACTTCCTCGCGGCACTGCCGCGCCCCTTCGAGGACACGCTGCCTTCGCTGCTCGCCAAGTACGAGAGCCACTCGGTCGCGCCAAAACCGCTTGGCACCTTTCGCTACGCTGAAGTAGAGGCGTGGCTGGACGCCGAACCGATGATTCGGCGCGGCTTTGTCCAGGAGTGGATGTCCAAAGCCGACGAGCCGGCGTTCCGTGAGCGTCTCGAGGTTGGTCTGCCAAGACATCCGGAATGGGAGCGGGTTCTGTATCCGGAGCGGTTCGAACCCAAGCCGCACGTTGCGGGATCTCCGTCGGTCTCCGTGGACCCGGCGCGTTCGGGGGTTGTCGGCTCGACACCCGAAAATCCGTCTGAATCACCGGGACCACGAGGTGCGGCCCGCGGCAACTGAGCGTGGTCGGATGACAGGGAGCGGAGGGTCACATGAAACTGCAAGTCAAATTCAACCTGGTTTTCCTCCTGCTGTTCGTGATCGGTATCGGCGCCTGCGGATACGTCACGCACGATCTTTTGCAGCGCAATGCGCGTCAGGAGATCGCGGAAAACGCGCGCCTGCTAATGACCAATGCGCTCGCCGTGCGCGCTTACACGAACACGCAGATCAAGCCGCTGTTGGACACTCAGATGAAATATGTGTTCCTGCCCCAGTCGGTGCCGGCTTTCTCGGCCGCCGCAGTGTTCAACGACCTGCGCAAGAAGTACCCGGAGTACGAGTACAAGGAGGCGATGCTCAATCCGACCAATCCGCGCGACCGCGCGGTCGACTGGGAGACGGACCTGATCAACCAGTTTCGCAACGGAACCCTTACGGAAATTTTCGGCGAGCGCACGACGCCAAACGGCCGTTCGCTGTACCTGGCGCGCCCGTTGAAAATATCCGATACGGGCTGCCTGCAGTGTCACAGTACCGTGGATGTGGCGCCGCGCACGATGGTGGACAGCTATGGACCGGCCAACGGCTTCGGCTGGAATTTGAATGAGATCGTCGGCGCGCAAGTGATTTCAGTGCCCACGGCCGTGCCGCTGGCGCGGGCGCAGAAGGCTTTCGAGACGTTCATGGTGTCGCTTGTCAGCGTGCTGGCGGGAATCGGCGTGATCCTCAACATTGTGCTTTGGTGGATGTTCATCCGGCCCGTGACGCAGATTTCCGTGCACGCGGATCGGGTTAGCCACGGAGAGCTGGATGCGCCGGACCTGAACGTGCGCAGCGGCGACGAGATCCAGATGCTCGCCGAATCGTTCGCCCGCATGCGCAAGAGCATGCACGAGGCGATGCAGATGCTGGGCGGATGAGGCGGGCCGGGAGGACGACAATTAACAATCCGGCCGACGCAGCTGGCGCTCCGCGCTCTCCACCGAAGCTCGGGAAGTACACGATCCTCGGGCAGATCGGCCGCGGCGCGATGGGCATCGTCTATAAGTCCATCGACCCTGTCATCAAGCGGCCGGTCGCGCTGAAAACGATCCGCAAGGAACTGCTGGCCGACCAGGAGGAAGCGGCCGCCTTCGTAGCGCGCTTTCGCAACGAGGCTCATGCGGCCGGACGCCTGCAGCATCCGGTCATCGTCGCCGTATACGAGTACGGCGAGGACGCCGACTACGCGTATATCGCGATGGAGTATGTGGAAGGCTGCAGCCTGCGCCAGTACTTCGAGCGTAAGGTGCCGTTCGACGAGAGCGATATCGTCAGCATCATGGCGCAGCTGCTCGACGCGCTGCATTACGCACACGAGCAGGGTGTATGGCACCGCGACATCAAGCCCGGCAACATCATCATCATGAACAGCGGCCGTATCAAGGTGGCCGATTTCGGCATCGCTCGTGTAGAAAGTTCGACGCTGACGCAGGTCGGCCTGGTGATGGGAACGCCCGGATTCATCGCGCCGGAGCAATACTTAGGCAAGAAGGTCGACCATCGCGTCGACATCTTCGCCTCCGGCGTCGTGCTGTACGAGTTGCTGACCGGCCAGACGCCCTTTTCCGGCCCTAAAGAGGGGGTCATGTACAAGGTCTGCCACGAGTCGGCCCAGCCTCCTTCGGCGGTCGGCACCAGGCCCGGTCTGGAACGCTTCGACGCCGTCGCGCTGCGAGCGCTTGCCAAACGGCCCGAGGAGCGCTACAGCTCTGCGGGCGAGTTTCGCGACGAACTGCTGGCGGTCTACAACCAGCCGGTCAGTCCGACGATCCGGGAGGAGACCTTGATTTGCATGCCATCACGGCCCTCCGAACCAGGCGACGCGTCGTCGCAGCGTGGCGGCATCCACAAGAGCGGATCGGACACAGGCACGCGCCCATCGACACCGCCTGCAACGCCGGCGCGGCCGCCCACGACAATGCCCACCGAAGTGTTGCGCGCCGCTGGCTGGAATCCGGAGGAGATTGCCGGCGTGGAGCGCACCCTAGCGCACTACGTCGGGCCGATCGCGCGCGTTATGACGCACCGCGCAGCGCGCGAGGCGCGCGATTGCGCCTCGCTGGTCCAGAAGTTGGCCGAGCATCTGAACTCTGACGCCGATCGGGCCCGCTTCCTGCAGCAGACATCGCGCTTTGCCAGCATTGGCACCGGTCCGCTGCAGGTGGCCAAGCCGATCGATGAGGATGCCACCGTGGTGCCCGGGGCGCCGAAGCCGTTGACTACGCCGGGGCCGACACCCGAAGAAGTCGCGCGCGCCGCGCGCCTGCTTGCCGACCATTTGGGCCCGATCGCACAGGTGCTGGCGCGCCAGGCCGCGCAGCCTGGCACCTCGCGCGCCGCGTTTCTGGCCCGCCTGACGCAGCGGTTGAGCGAGGACGACAAACGTCATTTCTTGAGCAAATTCGAGGGGCGCTGACGGTGAGGACGGACCAGCGCAAGGAGTCGACGATGGAGGTTGCGCCCAAAAAAGTTCTTCTGGTCGAGGACCACGAGCTCATTCGCCTCGGGACAGGCTTGCTGCTCGAGTCGCTCGGCGATGTGCGCTGCGAAATCACGCTGTGCCGCTCGCTCGACGAAGCGCGCGCCGCCTGCAGGGACAAAGCACCGTTTGATCTCGTGTTGCTGGACCTGAACCTGGTCGACTCCAAGGGGCTGCAGGGCTTGCGCACGCTGCGCACCGAGTTTCCCGATTTGCCGATCGCCGTGCTGACCGGAACGCAGGACGAGTTCGTGGTGCGGCAGGCGCAGGCGATGGGCGCCGTCGGTTACCTGCTGAAGTCGTGGGCGCCCGACCAGGTCAAGGCGGCGCTGCTGTCGCTGCTGGCGCCGCCTGCCAACGCGGCGCGCGCAACCATCTCAGATCGCTTTCCGAAATTGGCCGGCACCTCGCATTACGACCGCGTCGCGGAGCTTGGCCCGCGCCATCTGCAGATACTTGAGCTGATCTTGGAGGGCTGCAACAACCAGGAAATCAGCAAGACCACGGGCCTGTCGCTCGGAACGGTCAAGAACTATGTGTCTGCGATACTGCTGGCGCTGGACGTCGAGAGCCGCGCGCACTTAATCAGCTTGTTCCATTGAGCGATCTGCTGCAAGCGCAGTCAGAAGAGCCGCGAGGCGAGGATGCGCGGGTCGACGCGGAGCTATACCGCAGCGCCTATGCGGCCGACCGGCGCGGCGCTCTTGCGAGCAGTCTGGCGGCCGTGTTCGCCGCCTCGGCTCTGCAACATCGCGGTGCGGTGGCATCTATCTGGCTGTGGGCCGGCTCCTATTGCGTGCTGGCGCTGGCGCGCCTGCTGCTGCTTGCCAGGCTGCGTCTGCGGCCGACGCACTCTGCGGAGCAAGGGCGGCCGCAGCTGCGGCTGGTTTGGCTCGGACTGCTGACGCTGTCGGCGCTGGTATGGGGAATGGCGCCGCCCTTTTTCCTGAGCAGGAATTTCGCTAGTGGCGGATTGCTGGCCGGCATCTGGCTCGCGGCGGCGGGGCTGTCGGCGCCACTCGTGGTCGCGGCGCGGCCGGCCATCTACCTGTGGCTACTACCGTCGGTGGCGCCGTTACTGATTGCGCTTTTTCTTTTTGGTTCCAGCGAAGCGCTGGTGCTCGCGCTGTTGGGCTCGGTCTTTCTGGTGTTGCTGCTGCGCCTAATGCTGGAGCAAAACGACGCGCTGCACACCGGTCTGGCCGCGCGTTTCCAAAATGAGGACCTGGTGCAGCAGCTGCGCGCGCAGGTCGATGTGGCGGCCCGGGCCAACCAGGAAAAGACGCGTTTTCTGGGCTCCGCCGTCCACGACCTACGCCAGCCACTGCACGCGCTGGGGCTTTTTTGCGCCGCGCTCGATCAGCGCCTGCAGAACCTTCCGGAGCGGCCGTTGATCAAAAACATGATGGCGTCGATCGAGGCGTTGGAGACCTCCTTCGGCGCGATGCTGGACATCTCGCGCCTCGATGCCGGCGTCGTGCATACGGCGCCGCAGACGTTTCAGGTGCGCGATGTATTCCGGCGCCTGTATCAGCAATTCGGCGGCGATGCCGAAGCGCGCGACATCTCGCTGCGCTTCCGCGCAGCGCGCCGCGTGATCTGCAGCGATCCGCAACTGCTTGAACGGGTGTTGGCAAACCTGGTGCAGAACGCATTGCGCTATACGCGCCGGGGCGGCGTGCTGGTCGCGGCGCGACGGCACGGGGCCGGCACCGCGCTGGAGGTGTGGGATACGGGCATCGGCATTGCGCCCGAAAAACTCGGGTTGATCTTCGAAGAGTTCTACCAGATCGACAATCCGGAGCGGGACCGCAGCCGTGGCCTGGGGATGGGCCTGGCGATCGTGCGGCGTTTGTGCGATCTGCTGGCCCATCCGCTGGAAGTGCACTCCCGGCCCGGCAAGGGCACCATGTTCCGGATCATCGTGCCCGCGGGCATGCCCCTGGACGCGACCCAGCCCTCGCTGGAGGCCGACACGCTGCCCCCGCGCACCGATGTGCGGCTCACGGTGCTGTTGATCGACGACGAAATGGCCATCCGGGAGGCCACCGTCGGGCTGCTGAGCCCTCTGCAGGTCCAGGTGCTGGCCGCTGGCACCATCGCCGAGGCGGTCAATCTGGCCCGTAACTGTACCGAGCCGATCGAGATGATCCTGTCGGACTGGCGCCTGCACGGCACCGAAAATGGCGTCGAGGCCGTGCGGGCCGTGCGGCGCGTATGCGGCGAGGCCACGCCGGCTGTGCTAATTACCGGCGATACGTCCGCCGAACTGCTCAAGCTGGCCCACGAAAACGGCTTAATCATCCTACACAAGCCGCTTCAACCGCGCGAATTGCTCCGCTTGATCAAGCGCTTGCAGCGCTAGCGCGGCGGCCACGGCACGATATGACTTTGGTCACTGTTCAACGGCAGCAGCAGGCGTTCCCATTGCATAAGGCAGCGTGTTTTGCGGCCGGCGGCGCGGGTACCGCGCGCCGGGACCACAACAGAAGATTCGCCCCGATTGGCGCCCATGATGACCCTGGTATTGCGCGGCCTGTCGCTTAACGAAGAGCCATTGAGCAACCCCTTACTGGGCCGTTTCGACGACCGTGGGGGCGAGATCGGCCGCTCGGATAACGCGACGTTCACGCTCCCAGACCCCGAGCGGCTGATCTCGCGCGTGCACGCCCGCATTTCCTACGACAATGCCGCCTACTGGATCGAGAATGTCAGCAAGGCGGCGCCCGTGTGGCACAACGGGCGCCCGCTTGGCGCCGGCATGCGGGTCAGCCTAAGCGAAGGTGACGAGCTGCGTATCGGCGGCTATAAGCTGTCGGTCGGCTTCGAGAGCGACGAGACCAGCGCAATCATTTTGCGCGGACGAACGATTCCCATAGTGCCGCCGCAGCCCGCGCCAGTGTCTGCACCGGGGGCCGCGGCGCAGCGTGGCGCCGCTCCGGCGCGCGCCGCCAGGGCGCAACGATCGCGGGCTGGCGAAGCAACGGCTAGCGCCGAGGCATTGTGGAAAGGCTTCGAGCAAGGCATCGGCATGGAATTGCCGTTGCCGAACGGGCCGTCGCCGGAGCTTTTGAGCGCCATTGGCGTCATGCTGCGTATCGCGGTCAAAGGAATCCATCAGCTGGTGACGATGCGCACCGTGGCCAAAAGCGAGATGCACGCCGATCTGACGATGATCCAGGTACGCGGAAACAATCCACTGAAATTCGCGCCAGACCCGGCAGGCGCTTTGAAGATGCTGTTGCAGCCGCCTCTGCCTGGCTTCTTGTCGGGTCCTGCGGCGCTGCGCGATGCGCTGATCGATTTGCAATCCCATCAGGTGGGCGTAATGGCCGGCATGCGCGCCGCCTTGGGTGGGGTGTTGGAGCGATTTGACCCCGTCCAGTTGGAAAGCCAGCTCACGTCCGGCTCGGTGATCGAGAAGCTGATTCCGGCGCAGCGCCGCGCTCGGCTCTGGGAGGCCTATCTGCAGCACTACAGCGCGCTCACCGAGGAAGCGCAGGAGGATTTCGCGCGCTTCTTCGGCGAGGCCTTCCGCCAGGCCTATAACGCGCAGGTCGAAAGCCTCGAAGCTGCCGAAGACGAGGCGAGCGCTTCGGCCGCTTCCCCCGCGCCCACGCCCAAGGCCGGATGATGCTAGCGATCCACGTGGCTCAGCGCTCGTGTACCGGCGCGCGCGATCATAACGAAGACTTCCTTGGCGTCGAGCGCGTCGGATCGCATTGGTGCATGGTGCTGTCCGACGGCGCCGGAGGCCACAGCGACGGCGCGCTGGCTTCGCGCCTGGCGGTCGACCGCATCCTCGCGGGATTCCGCAGTCGGCCGCCGACCGACGGCCCCGACCTGGCGGAGCTGCTGCTCGATGCGCACGATGGCATCGTCGCGGCCCAGCGGGCGCGCGGCGCATCCGACCGGGCCAGTGCCATGCACGCCACCGTGATTGTGCTGCTGATCAACGCCGAGGCGGGTCTTGCGCTGTGGGGCCACGTCGGCGATTCGCGGCTGTATTTATTGCGCGACGGCGAGTCGCGCGCCATGACGCGCGACGACAGCGTGCTGCAATGGATGGCCGAAGCGGGATTGTGCCGCCCTGAACAGATGCAAACGCATCCGCAGCGCAACCAACTGATGGTGGCGCTGGGTGCCGAGGAAGCGGTCGAACCACATGTGAACCAGGAGCCATTCGCCGTGCGCACGGGTGATGCGTTTTTGTTGTGTAGCGACGGCTGGTGGGGTAGCGTTGCAGACAGCGAGTATGAGAATCTGCGCCGCAACTCGGCCACGCCGGATGCGTGGCTCGATGCGATGATCGGGCGCGCGATCGCGCGGGCGAA
>CAZSOI010000369.1:0-4051 GCA_964608115.1 uncultured Burkholderiaceae bacterium
TAGCAGTCGAAGCAACTTTCCTTGGTCTGATCAAAGCTTATCGCGCACCATGGCCGAGCGCCCCCTTAAACGAAGCAGCGCGGCTCGCGGCCGGATTCACGACGGAGGAGCTCTCCGCTTTGACGCGACAGACTCGCTAACGCGCAACTCGCAGCCATGCCTCGCACCGCAACTTCGCCAGCACATCAATTGGGGCGCTATCAGCCCGTCAGCTACCAACTGCACATCAAGCTCGCCCAGCCTCTAAGTCTTACCGTAGGCCGCCTCGGGCGCTTTTTCTTTCCCGAAGGCAATTACGTCTATACGGGCTCGGCCCGTCGGCATCTTGAAGCGCGAATTGCGCGGCATTTGCGCCGCGAAAAGATTCTGCGCTGGCACATCGACTGGTTGCTCGCCGCGCCGGGCGTGCGCGTTATTGCAGTGACCCGGTCAGCGCTTGCCGAATGCACGTTAAATCAGCGCACCGGTGGCAGAATATTGGTATCGGGCTTCGGAGCTTCGGATTGCTGTGAGCGCTGCGATAGCCATCTGCGGTTTCTCGCGAGCGAGCGTGCGGCGAGCGTCCGGGCAGCGCGCGAGTCGATAAGCTTGAACCCTGGCGCACCGGCGTCGATCTTGCGAGAAGACGTCCTCGGTAGCGCTGGACTCCGACGCCAGGCGTTTCACCGGCCGTCCTAACCCGCTCTGGGCCCAGGTTCCATAAGCAAGTCCCGCATCGCCGATTTGCGCAGTACGCCACACCTCTTCTTCTTGGGGCGTTGAGCCCGGTGGATAAAGTGTCACTGCCCTATCGCCCATTTCTTTGAACCGCATGACAACCCACAGGAGCTTTCGTGTCAAAAAGCAAAGTTCCAAAAACCAACACAAACTATCGCGCCATTTCAAAAGACAACAGCACAACGCGAGAAACGCTCGATCATTTTCAGCTTACCGACCTTGCAAACCTAACGGCCGCGGGCCATTACAACCCTGGCGCCAGTCCTGACTTCCATCTTTACTTCGTCGGCAAGGACAACGTGCACGAGATTATCGTTTATCTATTGTCGCGTTGCCGCAAATCGCTCTACCTGAATATGTTCGGCTATGACGATGCCGAATTGAACAGCATCATCATGGATAAGTGTAGGGACCCGAACGTGGAGGTGCTTATTACTCTCGATAGCAGTCAATCGGGGACGAAAACCGAGAAGGCGCTTCTTGAGCTTGACGCGAAGGAAGACCTAAAGGCGATGAACACTGAGTTCGTCATTGGCAAATCTTCGACTGGACAGATTACGCATACAAAAGGATTTGTCGCCGACGCGAAGGTTGGGGCAGAGGGCTCGACAAATTGGTCAAAGTCTGGTCAAGGGGTTGGTACGCCCGGAACAAAGGGTTATGTGGCGCAGAACAACACGCAAACTGTCTTCATCAATCCGGATGCCGTAATAAGCTTCCAGAAAGAGTTGGCCCAAGAACACGAGGCGGCGAGAACAACACAAGGTGTAACCATTGAAGGACAAAAAAAGAGGAAAGGCGGGTAAGAAGTCAACAAGGATCGCCGCCAAGAAGCCCGGGCCGAAGAGGATTTCTGCGAAGAAGAGTGGAGGCCATTTTTGAGTCCGATGGGAAGGTCGTTGAAAAACGATTGTCACAGGTATCCGAAGAGGCCTTCAACCATAAGAAGGATTCCGTACTGGCTTTTAGGCAGAGTGGCGCCTACTGAGTGGGGTCGAGATACAGGCCTGCGCAGGTGCGCGAAGCGCCTTTCGGCTTGTATGGTTGGCCTTTTAGGACCAAGAAGCGGAAGTTCGCACTATTTCCGAAAAAGCATCATCCACTTGCGAGGCCGACTCGTGCGATCAGGGGACAAGAGTTGCGGTCGGACTACGAATGACGTGGATGCCGTTTCAGCACCCACGTCATTGTAGAAATTCCCTGCTGTTAAAAGGATGGGACTCTCAGAGATCGCCGCGATCTCAGGGCTGCAGGTGGTACTCGACAATTTCGTCTACTTTAGCTTCCAGTGTCCGGTCTCCCTGTCACACGACTGCCAATAGTCTGGCCGCGCTGGCTTGCCCGGGACAATCACGTGAGCCCAGGTCCCACTTGCCTCAATCCCTTCATATTTACCGGTACCTGCGACAGCCTTCCACGTCCCCGGATCCTTGCCGTGTGCGGAATAAACCACAAATATGTGGTCTCCCTCGGGATCCGTTGACACACACGAACCGAAATCCGTCGTCTCTCCCGCAATAATGGTCGCCGAGCCAACGCAACGTACGCTGGCATGATAATTAATGATGTCGTCTTCCTTCGACGTCGTTGGGGTGCCGACTACTTCATATGAAATCCCCATGACACCCTTGACCTCAGTGATCGCATGAATTGGACCCGCATAGCAGTTCAAAACGTCGCTGTTACCTTCCTTTGCTGGGCCGGCAGCGATAGCCCCCTGCCCGACAATAAGCAATGCGCAACCAGCCATGGGTAAAGCGAAAGTAAGAATCTTGCGCATCATGATTTCCCCCTTTTTGTTGGCGGTACCCTAGGTTCGAATCTGAATTGCGCCATTTCCATTCGTGACCCGAGTCACCGCAGACAGCTTTGTATTACGTAAAACAGCCTAAGGGGCGTCAATATGACAATATTGCGCAGAATCAACGAAAGCGCGGAGCCAGTCACGTGTTCGCGTCGGGCGGCGATCAAGAATTATTCTTGAATGTCCGCTCATGAAGATCGCGGCTGACTGGCATAGGTCGCGTTTACCGAGAGACGGCCGCTACCGATGACAGGGAACCATGGCAGCAAAGCAGCGGACTGCGGAAATATTGCGAGCCACCTACACCCGGATGCGGCCGCTCACAAGTGAAAGGACGCCGCCGAAGAGAAATTCGCTGGAAACCGGACAGACGAACTTCCCTGCGTCATCTCCGCGAAGCAGTACGGCGCACACACACTATCGCCCACGAGCCAGCAGTGGCGGCTTTAGCTCATTCTTCGCAAAATAGACCATCAGAACGGCGGCAACACTTGGAGCGCTTGCGCCGCGGTCGCCTACGCGCGAGTTTTTCACTCACAGTAAACAGGAGAAGGCCATGATCGATAAACCATGGCCCGCTTGGCTCATCTCACGCCTCTTATTTGCCCGGGGGTCGATACTTGGCCGCAATAGCTGCTGCGGCCTTCGCCGCCTCGACCATCTGTGCAGGTGAAACGAGTTCTTTTGTCGCAACTTCGCTCAGTGCTCCACTCGCCATTATGGCAACCACAATTGAAGTGCCCGCTGTCACACTTCCCTCGACAATGCTTATCACTTCAGAACCCGAGAACCACAAATGCAGTAACTTGACCCCGGCTGCCTCGTAAATGGGTTTCAGGGCGGTTAGCCGGTCTCCCGGATTCGCGAGGAGTCCCCTAAATGCTTCCGGCGTGTATTTGGACTGCACTAAATATAGGCCCATGAGTTACCTCCCTCTTTCGATGTCTACGCATCCAGCTGTAAAAACTTTATTAACGCGGATGCACGTTACGCTTGCGACTAGGCACGGCCTTGATTCAAGGCAACAGTGATCGTCTTTGAGTTCGCGGAAAGGGGTCGATTCGTTAGATTTGGCTTCTGCGACCCGGCCATGTCCCCGCTGTCTTTCATATTTCCCAAACCGTGCTCCACGGGAAGAGGCTGAAGAGGATCCCAGAGGTCGCCATAGGATACTCAAGATTAATTTCCAAAGTAGAGACGTGTGCCTACAGTGCAACTTATGCACGCCTTTTGTGTGGCGATGATGCCCGTTTGGGATCTAGCTTGTGCGACAACGCGATCGAGACCGTGTCCGTTTAGCTTGGTCCGGAGTTATGTTTTTTCCGTTTCGTCAAGGTCGGCCTTGCGTCGATTAACGCGCATGGTCGTTATTTTTTGAATAACCGCGCGGTGTCTGCTATCGCAAGCATTGCGGCAATCTAGCGGACGACCTGTCCTGTGCGGCTGACGATCGAGAGCGGGGATTTCGTCATCGGCGGACATTCGGCCCAAGCCTATTCCGGCGCATTCATGATGCACTTCTGGGCGAGC
>CAZSOI010000370.1:0-14612 GCA_964608115.1 uncultured Burkholderiaceae bacterium
TCTGGTGGGCAATTCACCGATGCAGTATCTCACCCAGTGGCGCATGCTGCTGGCGGCAAATCTCCTGCGTCGTAGCAACGTCCCGTTGGCACGGGTTGCGGAAGAGGTGGGCTACCAGACCGATACGGCATTCAGCCGGGCGTTCCGACGCGAGTTCGGCTTACCGCCCGTTGCCTGGCGTCGGAATCAGTCGACGCTTGCCCAGCCTCGGGTCTGAGAGGTCTTGACCGTCGTCTGCGGCTTAGGCGAACTGCGATGCAAGCTTTTTCAGAACGGTCTTACGATTGATCAAATTTGGCACCGAACGGCGAGCGTCTCCTCTTCCGATTCTTGCAAGACGGCTTCGAATCGGGTTTATCGGAAGATGACCGCTCTGGGCGATGGCGGGTTGGGGCTGTAGTTCGTCGCATTGCAGAAATCCTGCGAACTACCTACTGTTTGCCAGTGCACGACCACTGCCGGACGTCGAGCACGAGCGCCCATTCGGCCCCAATCCCACCGATTATAAAAGTTAACCATTCGTGCATCAGTGTCAAGCGTAACGAGCGACGCCCATGCCTCCTCACACAAGTGAGTGAGCATTCTCTTCAATTTCGAAATCCGAACAGTGTCTAGCTTTGGCGATTTGGCTAACATTGTCCTATGGGGAGCCAGCAGCAACAAATCCGCTTTTGTAGCAGCGCTGACGGCACGCGCCTTGCCGTTGCCGCTATCGGCGATGGCCCGCCATTAGTGAAGGCAGCCACTTGGTTGACCCACGTCGAAAAGGAACCGTACAACCTATTCGCGCGCCACTGGGTCACCGAACTGAGCCGCGACAACATGCTAATTCGCTACGACTCGCGCGGCTCAGGATTATCGGATCGAGACGTCGAGCGCATTTCCATGGAAGCCTGGGTCGAGGACCTGGAAGCTGTGATCACCGACTTTGGTATCGAACGCTTCCCCCTATTGGGATTATCCCAAGGGGCGGCCATTGCCGTGAACTATGCCGCTAGTCACCCAGAAAAGGTCAGCCACCTCATCCTGTACGGCGCTTGCGCACGCGGGCTTCTAAAACGAAATCCGCCAGCCAAGATTGTCGATGCCGCACAAACGATGCTCAAGGCAGCCGAACTCGGTTGGGGCGCTGACAGCTCTTCTTTTCGGCAGGTGTTCATCGCTCAGCTTCTGCGCGACGCGACGGCAGAACAACAACGCGCGGTAGACGACGCCCAGCGCCAGACCATCTCCGGCGCTAACGCCGTACGCTTTATGAAAGAAGTCTTCGAAATCGACGTGTGCGAAGCGGCGCCAAAGATTCGGTGCCCGACATTGGTATTTCATGCGCAAGAGGATCCTTGTTTTCCGTTTGAAGAGGGCCGTCTCCTCGCGTCGCTAATCCCCGACGCCAGATTCGTCCCTCTTCCAAGCAAGAATCATCTTCCGTTCGAAACTGAGCCAGCATGGCCGGCGTTTCTCGCCGAATTTCGCGCCTTCCTGCCAGCACCAATCTCAACATCGAACCCGCGGGAGTCAAGTGGTGTTCTTGCCAAGGGCAAGCCGTCATTAACGCCGCGGCAAATCCAAATTCTGCACGAAGTCGGCTTAGGCCAAACAGACAAGCAGATCGCACGCAAGCTATCTCTTAGCCCACGGACCGTTGAAATGCATGTCGCAAATGCGCTCCTGACCTTGAAATGTCGAACGCGTGCCGAAGCGGTGCGACGCGCAATCGAGCTCAAGCTCACGACGTAGATCTTTCCGTTACGGTAGCAGTTACCGTAGTTCCCGCCGGTATCTGCAGTAGTTTCCCCACTGAATCTCCGCCTTCGCCGACTGTACTCTGACGCTGTAACTCCGAAAAGAGACTACAGCATGTCGCGGAGGAAAATTCCGATGGATCGACCATTACAAGATGTGTTGAAAGTCCATTGCTATGGTTGTGGCGCGCTCAATGCGCATGGCCTGCATATCAAAAGCAGGTGGGACGGTGACGATTTGCTGTGCAACTGGCAACCCGAGTCTTATCACATCGGGTACCCGGGCTACGTCTATGGCGGAACCATTGCGTCCGTAGTTGATTGTCACTGCGTATGGACTGCGCTGGCACAACATTGCCGTGTAACCGGCCACCGCTTGCAAGAAGGCCCACCAGCGGTCGCGTTCGTCACCGGTTCGCTGAAGATCAACTATCTAAAACCCATCCCGATCGAGGGAGAGATGGTATTGCGTGCGCGTGTGCTTGAAACTGGCGAGCGCAAGACTATCGTCGGGTGCCGCGTCTTTCATTCCGGCATAGAACGCGCCGCGGCCGAGGTCGTCACGGTCCGCGTCACGCTTGGGAGTTAATTATGCGTGCCGTCATTTGTGAATCTTTTACCGGAATTGATACGCTGAAGCTGGGAAAACTGGACAACCCGCAACCTGCGCCGGGGCAGATCCTTGTTGACGTGCACGCCGCACCAGTAAATTTCATGGACTGCCTCATGGTCGCGGGCAAATACCAACTGCGGCCGCAGATCCCTTTTGTTCCAGGCACGGACGCCGCGGGTGTCGTGGCGGCCGTCGGAAACGATGTCGTCCGCTTCAAGCCAGGAGACCGCGTAGCCTGCGGCGCTTGGTTCGGGTCTTATGCCGAGCAAATGGTTACTTCGCAACACTGGGTAGCGCGGTTACCGCCGACGATCGACTTCAACACTGCTTCGATCGTGAGACATTGTTATGGCACCGCCTACTATGGTCTCGTGACATGCGCAAAACTGAAACGCGCCGAAACCGTATTTGTTACTGGTGCCGCAGGCGGCGTAGGGCTCGCAGCCGTTGATCTGGCACGACATCTTGGTGCACAAGTGATCGCAGGCGTAAGTTCCGCCCAGAAGGCAGCGATCGTTCGCGAATATGGGGTTGTAGATGTCGTTGATTACACTCACGACGATCTGCGTGAGCGTATCAAGTCCCTGACGGGCGGTAAGGGAGTCGATGTTTGCTTCGACGTCGTCGGGGGCGAGGTATTTACTAGCATGACCCGGTTGATGAACTGGGGCGGTCGCTTACTCCCAATTGGCTTTACCAGCGGACAGATTCCATCCGTGCCAATGAATTTACCTTTGTTGAAAAACTATTCCATTATTGGACTGTTCTGGGGCGCCTGGGCTGAGCGCTTTCCGCAGGCGAGCGTTGCGGCCGATGAACAGTTGTTCGATTGGGTCACCCAAGGCAAGCTCAAGCCTCGAGTAGGTGAAGCTTTTCCACTGGAGAAATTTAGGGGGGCCATGGAATCGGTGCACAGCCGAACAGCCCAAGGCCGAGTCGTATTACAAGTGCGCTGAATCTTTTCGGCGCCAACCACCTCGGGGCGAGCGACGTCGGAATTCATCACATTACCGCTGCGCAATTAGGGTGGTCGCACCGATGCAACCCAGATTGATGACAGCCAATATCGGACGGATCGGGACGATCGCGCGCGGGCAGGACAGACGACTAATGCGCCGCGAGCTAGCATTCGTTCGAAAACGCCCCTTGCCCCCACGGCCGACGATTTTGTGACGATCAGCGGGCGGAGTATGGCCATTGCCGTGGTGGGATCGTAGATATCATTTTGACCAACAAAGAAAAATTCCGGCACACGACTCGCTCGACCAAACGAGAGGAGGATGCCCCAGGGAAAAGAATTCTGGCCGTTGTGTACGGAGCCGTTTGTTATCTGGTTTTCTTACCGACCCTCCTATATGTCGTCGGATTTTTGGGCGGCTGGTACGTTCCCAAGACAATCGACACGGGAGTGGTGAACCCCTGGCAGCAGGCGCTGGTCGTCGACTCGCTACTGCTAGGCCTGTTCGCCGTGCAGCACAGCGTCATGGCGCGGCAGGGATTTACGCACTGGTGGACTAGGCTCCTACCAGCACACGTCGAGCGTAGCACCTACGTGCGGTTTGCGAGCTCGCGCTGCTGCTGGTGTTCTGGCAATGGCAGCCGATACCAGCGACCGTTTGAAATGTCGAGAATTCGGCCGGGCGCGCGGTGCTTCTCACGCTCTTCTGGCTCGGGTGGACGATCGCTCTTGCGAGCACGTTCTTCATCAGTCACTTCGACCGGTTTGGCGTGCGGCAGGTCGTCCTGCATATTCACGGACAGCCTTACACGGATGTGCCCTTCAAGCGCGTAATGCTGTATAAGTTCGTTCGCCACCCGCTCACGCTGGGCTCATTATCGCCTTCTGGGCTGCTCCGCAGGTGAATGTTGGCCACCTGTTATTTGCGCTCGGTGGCACTGGCTACATTCTAATCGGCGTGTGCTTCGAAGAGCGCGACCCACTCGCAAACCACGGCGATTCGTACCAGCAGTATCAAAGCGAAGTGCCGATGCTGTTTCCTCGGCATAGCAACGGGCGAGCGAGAAAAGCCCGGTGATGATCAGCGTATAGGCGTCGGCGTCCGGAAAGCATCATGCCTGCCTCTCTCCTCCGCCACCGAAGCTGCGCGCTTACCCAAGAATCCGCCCCGAACTGCCGATACGTGCGTTCGGCCTAAAGTATCTCGGCCGCTGCAAGTCGATATAAGCTCGTACGAAACATTTCAATTCCGATGTCGGCTGACGATGAAGTCAGCTTCTCGGTGCATTGGACGTCCGGAGAGGATCGACTTTGCTCGAGCATGGTCGGTATCAGCGGTACCTCGGCGGCGAACGCGGTCAGAGGCATTGGGCCATCTCGATCCCGGATTGCTGCCTGCTCATCTAAATTGGACGTGGGACCTTGGCTTAAGCTGGCGCTGGCGAGGCGACCCGGCCGCCCATAAGCGAGCGCCTCCTATCTCATGACATAGCCCCGTGGTTCGTATGCAAAGTCCTTGAGCTCGGCATCCTGAGTTTCATCGTATGCGAAGTAGGCTCTGACCTCCGTGATCACGCCCGAGCGCATTACGTACCACTCACTGCCACGCATCATCAGGCGCGTACTTCCACCTGCCGTAGTCCAAATTAGACTCCATTGGCTCGTGACGCGGTCGTATTGCCCGATGATCTGATCGGTTGACCACACTGTATTGGCCACTTGCTTGAATTTCCGCCAAAAGCGCGCGAGAAGCTCCGCCCCTCGAATTGGAGGAAATCGCTCAGGCAGAAAGTAATGAACGGCGTCCGTTGCCAGGGTTCGCATGAAGTCATCTACGATCCCCGAATTGCACCCATCAAAGTAGCGTCTGACTGTCTGGATGTTGGCAAATTCCACGGCTAATGGATCTGCGGTATGGATTCAAGCACCGGAAGGATATTCCTATCGGTTGCACGATTGCATTGGGTCGACTACGGCGCAAGGTGGTTGTTTTTGGAATAGGCGCGCTGTCCCTTACATCACTAGCATTGTGGCAATTTAGCGGTCGACCGGAGCGCTGGGAGGCTGACAAAACCTTTCTGCAGGGATCGGCCAAAAGCGGCTGGTCGCTGAGGAGCTGCGGCCTGTTACTACAGCAAACCAAAGCGAACAACTGAAGTCGAGGTTCCGACGTACGCGTGACCGTTAGTCACCACCGGCGTCTTCGAGCGGGCGCTGGCCGAGAAGTTGTCGCGGCCGCCGGACGCCTGATTGGAGCTGTAGAGCAGCAAAGCGTTGTTCGCGTTAAACGCGTACAACACCGCGGCGCCGCCGTCGACTACCCACACGATGCCGTTGCTCGTGCCGTTGGCGCTCACCGCAGGGCTGGCTTCGCCAAAGCTCTGGGAACTCTGTGCCGATGGTGTGATTGCCAGCGTGGCTGACGCCGTGACGGCATAGGACTTCAGCGCGTCGCCACCAACAGCGAAATAAACAACGCCGTTGAAGTACGCTGGTATTGAGTGGAACTCGTTTCCGCCCAATTGGCCGCTGATGACCTGCAGATTCGCGTCGGCCGCCGTTGAGTAACCGCCTAGGCTGTCACGGTTGAAAACGTAGATGTTGCTATCCTTCCCCGCTACGACGCCAAGGTGATATACCGTTCCGCTCGAGTCGGTCTGGTCCGGCAGGGCCAGAAATCCGCCGGAGCCAAGATCGACGTCGCCATTGTTGAGCGCGACGTCGTCGGACGGCGCGAAATAATCCTTCACTTGTAGCGTGCTGCCGGTGCCGTTCAAGCGCACGAGCGAGTTCGCGTAGCTGCCGGTCGCAGGCGTGCCGTCTCCGTTCTGGACGAAGGCATTGCCAGTCACAACATACACGTCTCCCGAAGCATCCATCGCAGGGCCCGCACCTGACATCCAGATGCCGGCGCCATAGTCCTGTGGAACGAGGTCGATGGCGCTGGTTTGTTCGAGCGTATCGGCGCTGTACGCCATCACCCAGGACGAATAATTGCCGCAGTCGCCGTACCGGCCACCCCAGGTGATGTAGATCTGGTTGTTACCCTCCAGCAAAGCAGGCCGTTGCTGGTGGACCGCGGCACTGAAGACCACGTTGCTCCCCTGCACGTTGCCGCCGGTTCCGGGGAAGCTTGCCGTAATCAGCATAGGGCCACCGAACAGCTCAGCTCCGGAGGCAAGGTTCAAGGCATGCAGGCGAAAGTAGAAGTTGCCTGTCCCATCTCCCGTAAACGCCACGACATACAGGGCATTGCGTCCCCGGTCGATTACCGGCGTGCCCATGATGCCGCTCAGGGCGTTATTACCGCAGGACAAGTTGGCCAGAGGCACGGCCGCTTCGCCACTGGGTGCGAGGCTGACCTTCCAAATCACCGTTGCGGCCGTCCCGGATATCGAATCGGCATCCAACGCGTAGACGGTGTCATTCTCCGTTGCCACGTACAGCACGTTGTGTGTGCTGTTGCCCGGCATCTGCAACTGCGATAGGTAAAGTGGCTGGGCGTCAACCGCTGCATCCACCGTGTATTCGCCTAACTTGCCGAACGTCGCGCTGTTGACGTTGCTCAGCGTGAGCGCCGTCTCGTGCGAATTTGTTCCTGTACGGAAGGTGTCATAGTGGTACGTGACGACGTCAAGCGGGTTAGAGGAGCCGCCGCTGCCCGAGCCGCTTCCGGAACCCGATGCGCTGTTACTGCTCCCGCTACAAGCCGCCAACCACAGGACGCAGACTAGGATCACCCGCGAAACGATGTGTCTTCCAATTCCCATACCCCACCCGCAGCAAGAGACCTTCCTGTCGATTGGACGCCAGGCGTGCGCGGGGTATGGTGCTGCCGCCATCATGAAAAGTCAGCAGTCCGTTCGGCTGACCATGTGGTAGGCATGCCGGTGCCGTTCGAAATGTCGAGGCGGCAAGATCCTGGGTACAGGTAGCCGGTCTCGACCCAAGGGCGATCCAGCCTAGACACGAAGAGTCCTCGGGCACAGCCGGGGCAACTCGCGTGTCATGCTGGATGCGTATATGCCCATTAGTGGGCTGCCCATGAGGCGGCATCACGCCAAGAAAGCGGCTGGCTATGGCCGCATAGCTCTGCTTCTCGCGCCCACTAAAAATGGGGGGATTACCCTCCTCCCGCGCGATCATCACGATGCGTCGTTCACGCGCAAACTCTAGCGATCGCCATCGCTGTAGTACCCGTCGGCAATGGTCTCGAAGGGAACCGGCAAGTCCTCCGTCTGCCGGAAGCCTCATCATCCGATGGATCTCCCAAGAAGTCGTTAACGCTTCCCCAGTTTAACGGCGATGACGGCAGTACGATGCGTCTTCCGGCTCGAATGTCTAACAGTCCGTGGTCACCTGCAGTATCCGCATGGCGAATCAAAATCCGAAGATCACGAGTCCGCGTGCCGGCGTCAAGCTCGACCCACGCCGGGTTGACCAGACCCAGGAGGGAATCGCCGCCCTCGAGGCAATCATTGCGGCCCATCCGCACGGAAGGTTTCGGATTCGCCACGAGCCCACCGGAAACATCACAGAAGGCTCTGTTTCGGCCATCGACGCGATGGAGACTATCGGTGGCACCGTGTTGTCTGCGACCATCTTCGAGGCTACCTGGACGCTCGGGCATCTTATGCGACTGCTGGATCGCTGGAACAGGATGTCGCCCGGGACCTGGATCTATGAGGCCGTCAACGATGACCCAGGCCCTGTGACGATTCAGCCGATCGTAAATGAAATAGCAGCAACGTAGCTTCCAGGTCCAGATCTCGGCCTAGTTCTCGCGGCAGATGCGGTTTCCCGGAAGCTGGCTGCCGTGTCTGCTCGTGGGTTTGCAGGTCCGTTTTTGCGGGTCGCAAATGTCGCGAAGAGTCCCTGCGCTTGGCAGGCAATTCTTTCTTGCTGAGACATTTGTGCGAAGGGTTCGATGGGACGCGACCTACCGTGTCAGGTGCATCTGCAGCTGCTTGCGGAGCAATAAGGTTAAGTCCAACCTACAATTTGTTGGCGAGATTTAGGCGATGGGCACTCGACGCGTTCTCCTAGCAGGGGCCACCGGTATGGTCGGCACGGAAATCCTTCGAGGATTACTTGCGGATTTCTCGGTGGCTTCAGTATGTTCGCTAGGGCGGCGCAAGCCTGCTCATGAGCATGTCAAGCTCACCGCTCTCATTGTCGACTTTGCAAATCTTCCGCCTCTTCCTGATGCGGATGAGCTCTACCTCGCGCTCGGCACCACGATCAAGAACGCAGGGAGCCAGCGCGCCTTCCGCGCTGTCGACCTTGAAGCGAACCTTGCCGTAGCCAAGGCGGCACTTGCGGCCGGCGTCAGGCGCGCTGGGCTCGTCAGCGCGATGGGTGCCGATGTTGGGTCCAACGTTTTTTACAACCGGGTCAAAGGCGAATTGGAAGAGGCTGTGGGCAAATTGCCATTCGAAGGATTAGTCATTGCGCGACCTTCGCTATTGGTCGGCGATCGGGAGCGACTTGGCCAAGCGGTCCGACGGGGCGAGCGCATTGCCTATTGGCTAGGAAATGTTCTGCGGCCCTTAATTCCTCGCAACTACCTTCCAATCGAGGCAACGAAAGTGGCATCGACGTTGCTCGCAACGGTTCCTGTAGCAAGCGGCACGCGAGTTTTCTTGTCCGGCGAAATGCAAGATGCGTGAAATCGCTGCTAATGTGACGCAGCGAAGGCATTGCAGGTGCCATCTGCTTTCTGCTTTAATTCCGGCCGCGGTGAGTCAGACGCGGCTCCAGCAAGGTTCCGGGTCCGGTGTGTGTGAAAAAGGCGGCATCAGCTTTCTCAATTGGCCCAACCGCAATTGCCAACACGGAATGACGGCTTCGGCTCGACAACGTTGGATTCGGCCCGCTATGGGCGATGAACCACCAGCGTCCGCAGCCGACGGTATTGCGCTCATTCGAAGCTCAATACCAATCCGCGGAATCAGGAGCGACCCGTACCGGGAACTAAACTTTAAACTCTGTCGGTAGCGTGTCATGAATTACGGGCCTCTGCTTGGTCGAACGCGTCAAGCGTGGAAGGTGCATGTGATGACGATCGGCATCGTCTTCGCTATTGCCCTTTATGCTTTTCCGTTTTTTCATACGTTTTCCAGCAACAAAGCTGCGCTTTGTGCTGCTCTGGCCATGTGCATCTTGATGATTAGCGTCGCGACAGCTTTCTTGACCGTCCGCTGTCCGGCCTGCGGGTCCCGATGGTTGTGGCGCGCGGCGAATCAACCGCGTGGTCGGCTGTTGCAGTGGCTCCGGACGCAGGAGGTCTGTCCGGACTGCGGCTCAAGCGGCAGTGGCTCCCATCGTATGCCTCCGAGCAAAACGTGAAAGACGCTTTTCCGTCCGAACAGTCTAATTGCAAACTTGTGGATGTCGCTTTTTGCCCCGATCGAACTTCCGCTCGGAGTGCAGGCTTTGCGAAATCGCTACGTCCTGCTCATTTCCACGTTCTTGCTTGGCGCTGTACCGACCGAGACGCTCGCGTGCAGCGATGCCAATCATCCGTTCACCAGCAGAGACGGGCCGCCGGCAGACCGCTA
Source organism: uncultured Burkholderiaceae bacterium (assembly GCA_964608115.1). Lineage (GTDB taxonomy): Bacteria > Pseudomonadota > Gammaproteobacteria > Burkholderiales > Burkholderiaceae_F > GJ-E10. The sequence continues at coordinate 9,874 of CAZSOI010000370.1, forward strand.
AGACCGCGAAATTCGCGTACTTAACGAAGATGGTCCTATGAAGCGCATCATCCCAAGGCCGCTGCTGAGCCGCGCTGATGCAACTCGGATCAACCAAATGCTCGCCTCTACGATAGATCCCCTGGGGACTGACACGAATGTGTGTGAGAGCAGCGCTCGGGAGTGTCCCGTTTCCGACCGCGCGCGGATCCACTTGCGGCTCTTTTGCTGCAAGACGGCCGGTACCGGCGACGACGGATTAAGGCAGTAATCCAGCGGCTAGCGGAAATGGCGCGAATGACCTACCCCTTGGTGCGACCGGACAGTAGCCGACGAATGCCTTAGAGGCGGGGCTCAATCGAAAGCGGATAAGCGGGGATTTACGGTCCAAGCCCCGCTGTCCGTTCAACGCACGGCCCCGGATGGTGCATCGGCGCGCACATTGCCGTCTACACGCCGATTAACCTGTTCCGCCCTTGAACGTCGTTCGGTCGATCAAGCTTCCCAACAGAAACCCCGCGACCGCCGCGATCGCGGTGTAGCGAGCGATTGGATATAGACAAAGATCGGCATCAGCGCAAACGCCATCGGGTCCGAAACATCTTGCCACCACTGGCAATGAAGCCAGACAGTCGTCAGCGACAAAGTCACGGTTGCGCAGACTATGCCGCTCATTCGGCGCCAGTACGATTCCCGCGTGGCGCCCTGCAAGAGCCAACACGACCAAATCGCCAGCAAGATAAATGGACCAGTGAGCACCAGGGTCAAAATTAGAAACAGTGGCAAATGATTAGCGATCCAGGACCACGGCATTACTGGTCTGCCTAGGCTGGCAAGCGAAACGCGCACCACGAGCGCCGTACCCAACGGCAGGGTCAAACCGAGGAAAGCGTCCAGTGCCCACAGAACTTGGCAAGTACGGTCTTTGACCATTTTCGTTCTTGCGATCGAAGAACTTCCCGAACTGCTGCACCTGCCTGACTGCATGGGTCACGACACCAATCATGCGAAGCGAAGTAAAACAAAAATACCGCGGGTGTGCAGATTGCAGATTGCGCATCGGCCACACACGTTTCCGCTAAGTATAGGGCGAGCCCATTTTCGCCAATCCGGGGATCCGGTTTTCGTCGGTTCGGATTTCGCCAAAGGGTCGAGGGTGTGCAATAACCCCGTTTGATAGTGCTTCCGTCATTGGGGTTTTGCGGCATTCGCTTTGCCGAAGACGCTCTCGCCGCTTAGGGCCGATCAAGGATGCCCGCGCGGACAATGCGGGGGGGGCGGAAAGCCAAACTTTGCATTTCGCCGACAGAAAGCGGACGATAGCCAAGGGCGGCAGCCAGCCGACATGGAGGGGCAATGAGTGGCAACGACGTCATCAGCGAGGCCTGGAATACCGTTTTGTATGACAAGTTCGTGCGATTCAGACATTTGCTGATATCTGGCCTCTCCGGTCACAGCGATGAACTGCTGAGGAGAAATCTGTATCCGAAAGGGGCGCGGGTTCTCGATGTCGGCTGCGGATTTGGCGACAGCACTGTCAAGATCGCGCGTGCGATCGGACCCCAGGGTGAGGCTGTTGGCGTCGATTGTGCAGAGAGATTCGTGCGTACCGCTGAGAGCGAAGCGGCGAAAGCGGGAGTGCACAATGCAAGGTTCATTAAGGCCGACGTACAGACTGACGATCTTCGCGGTCTCTACGATTACGCCTTTGCACGCTTCGGGACAATGTTCTTCGCGTTGCCAGGGGCCGCGTTTAGAAACATTCGCGCCGCACTGAAACCAGGCGGGGTGCTGACTCAGATTGTATGGCGCAAGCGAGAAGATAACCCTTGGCTTTATGACGCCGAGCTCAAGGTGCGGCAAATCGTGCCCGTTGTATCGCATGAGGACACCGATCAAGTGCACTGCGGGCCGGGCCCATTCTCAATGGCTGGCGCCGATATGGTGAGTTCAATGCTGGTGAGTGCCGGGTATTCGGGCATCACTTTCGAACGTTTCGATACTGACATTTGCATCGGCCGCGATCTCGAGGACGCAATTGAATTCGCCATGGCGCTCGGGCCTGCGGGTGAAATCATTCGCCTCGCGGGCGCGGAGGGCGAGAGGCTAATGCCGACGGTCGCGGCAGCGTTGCGGCAAACATTGGCTCCCTACGTGCGCGACGACGGCGTTTGGGCCCCGTCGAGTACATGGTTTATCACCTCTCGGCGTTCACACTAGCGGTCTCACCGCGTTAGGGGCATGCGGCTTTTTGCCGCCCCCGGCGACTCGGACTTTCGGGTGCACGCCAATTGCCTCGATCGCGTATTCCGCGATGAACGATGCTAGGAAGCAACGATTTTGCTACCTCATACTGACGACCGTTTAGACGCGCCCGTGGGTCTTGAAGCGCCTGATCACGCAACGAAACGTGCTGGGCGGAACGCCACGACCACCGAAGATTTATACGACCGCCCCATAGCGTTGGTTGCCCACGATTGCTTGGCGCTGTTCCAGCTTTGGGTGTCGTCGCCCCGGGGTACGTCGCTAAGTTGGAGCATCTCCGTTTTCGAGTCCCACTTTGGTCTGCTTTCGGGTAGTCACGATTTCCGAAACGGGTCAGCCATGAAGGAAGACAACCCATGTCAGTGACATGGGTTATGGCGGGGCGTGGTTACGATGGGTTGCGGAATTACTGTGAGCTAAATAAGTAGGCTTAGATGGCGCAGGGTCAATGCCATGCCGGTCCGCGCACCGAGTCACTTTAGCCAACAGCAGCCATTCGCCTGAAGATCGCCAATTACCACCCCTCAGTATGGCGAGGGGGTATGTTCAGTTTAGCAATGCCCCTAATCAGGGAGACAAGATCGGCCAAACTGAAATCAGTGGTGTTCCGCACGGCGCATCCGGGTACAAAGTTTCACTCGCAGCGCGTTCAACGGAGCAGGTCCGGGGGCTAGTTGGTGATGTGCAGGACACGCACAGTGGGACGCGAATTGTTTATCTGCGTGTATGCAAAAAAACCGTCTCCAAGGAATGCCACTGAAGAACGAGCAAACATCGGCAGAGTTCGATGCCAGATCTTCTTCCCGTCGCTTGCGCGCAGGACGTAGACCACGTCGTTGAAGTAGTGAATTCTGGTGCTGTTTGTTTCGCTCACAGCAATGTAAGTGCCGGCCGGATTTACCGCGACCGCTGTGATGGATCGACCCGCAGTAGTCTTGTGCGATCCCCGCCCTCCGGAAACCGACCAGGCAATCCGGTACGATTCGAAAGTGCCGTCGCGGGTTGCATCCCAAGCGACCCAACCCGAACCGACGCGCAGAATGGTCGAATCTTGTGGCTCGACCCCTTCGGCGACGAGAGGTTGACCGCGGCGCGCCCCGTCCAATCCGAGCACAACGAGTCCCGCGTACCGCTTGACGACATTGTGTTCGAAGAAGGTTAACTCTTGCCGCTGCATGTCCGCGCCGAGCAGCAACCATTCGGATACGGGCAAATCAACAACATACTCTCGGTCATCACCCAGCGAGCGGATAACAACATGGCGACCTCTCGGATTGCCCGGAGGTGCTTCGATCCACGCCACCCAGTGACCGTCCGAAGACACGATTGGCGCCCCAGACGTGAGGCGATCTGGCGGTCCTCGCATGGCTTGCAAGGATCCGTTGCCTATCCACCAACTTGTAAGCCCTGTCATGTTGTCCCAACTGCCGACCAGGTAACCCACCGCGGACACAAAGCGCATGCTGACTGGTCGCGGCGCATCCGGCATCTTGACATCGCGAGCGTTACAACCCGGCATTGTCAGGAGTGCGTAGTCGTTCCCGTGTCGCAACCAAACCTGCTCAGCGCATGCGAGCGAAGTGTCGGGAGGCGTGCGAATGGCTCTCCGCACCTCAGCGAGCTCCATGTCAGGAACTTCGCAGACCATCTTCCAGTCTTGGTGATCTTCGGCAGCGGCTGACTCGACGACAAACAGAGGGGACAGCGCGAGCAAATATGCCTGGTACACAAGACATGAAAACAGCAGTTGCTCCGCGCGTTTGAACACGCTATTGGTGCCGATACGTGGTCTGGCTGCGCACTGGATGCTCCGCTGCGGTTTGCCGCAGCGCCGACCTGCGTTGCAGGCCAACGCGGCCAGCGCTAGCACTGCAAGGTGGACCGTAGCAAGTGTACGCTCGCCACGTGCGTGTGACCGGGAGCGCTCGCGCCGATCTTCCCTCTAGGCGGCCGTTGCCGAATGGTGGCTCAGGGTCGGTTTGGCCGAAACGGGCCGGTATCGGTGAGGCCGCGCTAGCGGGCGCAATCGGAGCAACTGCGGTCATTCCGACTCCGATGTGTACTATGCATCCTGGACCCGGCCGAAGCTCGCGGTCGAGAGTCGACGTTCACGAATCGACCTGGCCGGCCACAAGCTGAATGAACGCACCCCCGCTCATCTTTCCCGAAAGCGGATGAGAATCTGTCGGAGCGATTCATGAAGGGAGCCGGGACGGGATGTAAATGGCTTGTTGCTGCTTTTCTCGTGTTGGGCCTTAGTCCTGCCGAAGCAAGCAAGAATGCGCTGGCCGGCGCGAGTGCGCCAGGGGAACAAGCCGCTCCAATGGCCAACAGCCGATACGTACTCCAGGGTGCCGAGGTATACGACCGGGAGACGCGTCTTACTTGGCAGCGTTGCAGCGTCGGCCAGTCCTGGAAGGAAGGCGCCGGCTGCGAAGGCGTGGTGCTTTTTTTCAGCTTCGACGCCGCCCAAGATCAGGCTCGCGGCGCTTGGA
>CAZSOI010000371.1:0-3412 GCA_964608115.1 uncultured Burkholderiaceae bacterium
GGCACGTAGGCGCCGCCGGCGGTGCATGAGCCCATGACCACAGCCACCTGTGGTATCCCCAGAGCGGACATGTTGGCTTGGTTGTAAAAGATGCGGCCAAAGTGATCGCGATCGGGGAAGACTTCGTCTTGCCGTGGCAAGAACGCGCCTCCGGAATCGACCAGATAAATACAGGGCAGGCGGTTTTGCTGGGCAATTTCCTGGGCGCGCAGGTGTTTTTTCACGGTCATGGGGTAGTACGTACCTCCCTTTACCGTGGCGTCGTTGGCAACGAGCATGCAGTGCACACCGTGGATCATTCCAACACCAGCAACCAAGCCCGCGGCCGGTGCATCCCCCTCGTACATGCCATAGGCAGCAAGTTGGCCGATTTCCAGAAATGGCGTGCCCGGGTCAATCAACTGGTCGATTCGGTCACGCACCAGCAGCTTGCCTCGCGCCACATGCTTCTCGCATGCGGCCGCGCCCCCGCCTTGGGCAACGGACTCCACACGCGCACGAAGTTCCTGCATTTGCGCGCGCACGGCGGTAGCATTTGCCTGAAACTCTTCCGAACGCGGGTCGATATTCGTCGAAATTACGCTCATCGGTAGTTACGGTGATCTGGGGCAGGTGTAAGGGTCCAAGCGTTGGGCACGCGCCAGCATATCGTGCCGAGTCTTTTGTGTCTTGACGCGCCGGGGACAAGTAGGGCGGCCCTGCGCTGGAGCCTAGGCTTATGAGATCCAAGAGCACGCAACCACTTGCGCCCGAATCGACGAATAAGAACAGTGCCGCTGCGCAACAGCGATCGCGCCGCCACGCACGGCGCCAGCGCCACTTGGCACTTTGGGCGCTCGTAATTCCGCTCCTGTTTACGACGGTCATAGCGCTAGGGCTGATGGCAATGTTTTACAAGCGCATGGAGTTTTTCCGGCCCGCGCACGCCGCGGCACGAAGCGCTTGCGTCGCGCTGATCCAAGCTGGGGCAAGCCCGCGGCAAACTGCACAAACGTGACGCACAAGCGCGGCCCGGCGCTGTGCGAGGAAAACTGCTCAACGGCTTTCGGCCAGAGCCATTTCTTCCCAACCGGCTGTTTTTGTTGCGGAACACCGCGGCATCCCCTGATAGCGGTATCGCAGGCACATATGTTGCTTCTTTGCCGTTAAGGCTTGTTTCTGGATTAGCACCGTCGCGTTGACAACGCGCGGATCCGGCTCCGGAACATCGGCCAAGCAACCTGCGGGGGCCAGCTGCCCTTGACGATGTGCCGTTGCGCGCCGCGGCGAGCCCGCGTCAACGGACGGCTGGCCGCAGGGCCACGGTCTGATCTGCGTTGCAAGAAAGACATTCTTGATGCGACTTACGAGTGCTTGGCTGCCTCGCAAGGTGGCGCGTGGGCTCAATTCGACGCCACAGGCCATCGGTTGGCTTGTTCTATGGCTTGCAATCTGGTTGGCGTGCGGCTCGGTGATCTGGCTAATTTATCGTTAAAGCCAAAAACCGCATCCGAGAGCTAAGGGCTGGTAGCGCCATGCGAAGCACTGGCCGGTGCGCCGAGTCGAGCGCCGCGCTGCTACCGTATGATGCCAGCGCGTTGCCGCCAGCCATAATGATCAATCAGTTCGCTCCCTCGTCTAAATCGTCCAACCGCCTTCAGCGTCTCGTGACGCTGCGTTGGGTCGCGGTCATTGCCGAATTGGGTCTGGTCGTACTCACACGCCAATGGCTGGGGAGCGCTACCGCGATCGAACCGGTGCTGGCCATTTGCACGGCGCAGCTGGGGCTAAACCTTGCGTCGATCGCCTATCGGCACCACGGCGAGTCGGCCAGCGATGGGCAGTTGTTCGCGCAAATTTTGTTCGACATCGGAGCGCTTACGCTCATCGCCTACCTCTCCGGTGGCTCGACCAACCCACTCATCAGCCTGTATCTGTTGTGGGTCGCTGCGGGCGCCGCGATGCTAGAGGCACGCTTGGCCACGATCTTGACCGCTGTTTCGATCGCGTGCTACTCGCTCGTGAATTTCGTGCACACCGAGGTGCACGTTCATGATCCGGCAAAAGCGCTCGAGATCCATTTGATTGGCATGTGGCTGATCTTCGTGTTTTCGGCCATCGCCATATGCTGGTCTGTGATCCGCATGACATCGGCCGTGCGGCGGCGCGATGCCCAATTGGCAGATGCCCGCGAGGCGGCGCTGCGAAACGAACGCGTGGTAGCGCTGGGCAATCTGGCTGCCGGAGCGGCGCACGAACTGGGCACCCCGCTGGCGACGATGGCCGTTCTGGCGGGAGAACTGCTGCACGATCCCAGAATTGGGGCATCGCAACGCTCGGACATCGAGTTGATGCAGGCGCAAATCAACGACTGTAAACGCATCATCACTGAACTTGCCGCGCAGGCGGGCACTTCCCGGCCCGAATCCTTGCGCACAATGACGCTTGACGCCTGGATTGATGAGCTGCTGCAACGATGGCAGCTACAGCGGCCGCTGATTACGCCCCGCGTGCACCTGGTTGGCGCGCGGCCCGGACCGCGCCTTGCCGTCGAAGCCACACTCGGTCAGGCTTTTCTGAATTTGTTTAACAATGCGGCCGATGCGAGCCCCGACAAAGTCGAGATCGAGGTTTCCTGGGACGAAGGCGAGCTTCGACTTTGCGTCCTGGATCGTGGCGGCGGCATAACGGGTGAAATCCAGGCGCGTCTTGGCCGCGATGTCGTAAGCACGCGCGGTGAAGGACGCGGCATGGGTCTGGTACTTGCCTATGCGGCAATTGAGCGCATCGGCGGTCAGGTGAGCCTTAGCCCTCGCGAAGGCGGTGGTACCGTGGCGCAAGTGCACCTGCCACTTGAGGCCTTGCTTGCAACCGCAAACACGGCTCCAGCATGAGCGCAACCGCATCCGCATCCCACCACGGAAACTTGCTGATCATCGATGACGACGCGGTGCTCACACGCGTGCTCGCGCGCGCCCTGGGTGCGCGCGGGTTTGCCGTCCAGAGCGTCGACTCGCTTTGCTCGTGCACGGCGCTTTTGGCACAGGGCTACGTTCCGGACTTCGCACTGCTTGATCTGAATCTCGGTGGCGGGTCGGGGCTCAAGCTTCTTGCGCTGCTGAACCGGGCCAACGGCGACTGCGCAACCGTCGTGCTCACCGGCTATGCCAGTATCTCGACGGCAGTCGACGCGATCAAACTCGGGGCGCGCCAATATCTTGCCAAGCCTGTCGACGTAGAGGCCATTGTTCGGGCATTGCTGCAGGAGCAAACCCCGGATTCCGATGCTCCGCCGGAAGAAACGCTCTCTGTGCCGCGCTTGGAGTGGGAACACATTCAGCGCGTACTTGCCGACAACGGCGGCAATGTCTCGGCGACCGCGCGGGCGCTTAAGATGCACCGCCGAACCTTGCAGCGCAAGCTGCTCAAGCGC
>CAZSOI010000372.1:0-2844 GCA_964608115.1 uncultured Burkholderiaceae bacterium
GTCCAATTTGATACCGCCGTCGACCGCGGTGCCCGTAAAGTTGCTCGACACACCCGCTGTTGTATCTCCGGCGACCTCCGCGGAGGGCACCTTCGCCCCCTGGGTCACGACGTCGATCCAGACCTTGCCGGTCAGCTCGTCGCTCTTCGGGTCTCCCCACGCATAAGCGAGTCCGACTTGCCACTGAGGCGAGGTATGAGCCGTGTACCCTCCCGAATCAAGGGGCTGAAAAACGCCGGCCGATCCGGTAAAACCCATGTAGTTCGGCGTGGTGTACGTGATTTGCGGTTCCCAGTCGGTATAAATGTAGCCCAAACCGATACGGCCCAAGCTGGTATTGCCCGGTGCGGGATTGGACAGCGCGGTGCCCACCCCGAGCAGCGTCATGTCGTCGAGGATCGCGTCCTTGCCGAAGAGGCCGATGTCGCGTCCCATTTTTACCGAGCCCCAACTGGCGTCGCCGAACGTAAAGAATGCCTGGCGCGCATCGATGCCGGGTGTCGCCAAAGCGGCGGGTTCGCCCGGGCCGTTGACGCCTTCAGCCGCCGAGCTGTTGATGCCGGGATAAAACCCGATGGTCACGCCGATATCGAAGTCGTCTTGCCGCGTGGTCGCGTTGAATACGAGGGCTGCCGGCAGCAGCCCGTTGCGCACCGCGGCGGAGTTGTCGCCGGTACAGGCCAGACCGCCTATTACGGCTGTATTGGTGCTATGGTCGCAACTGGTGTCGACATAAAACGCATTGACATTGCCGGAGAAATCCAATTTCCAATCGCCGGCGGTCACATCGATTCCGGCGACCGCTTGGGCGATTGGAATGAACCCTATCGCGGTGCCGATTGCGATCGCGTGCTTGATTCGCATTTTCATAAAACCCCTCCATTTTGAGTTCTTTCGTAACGTTGAGGACCGTGGTCGACCGCGACCTTTCAGCCTGAAATAGTTGCTTGCAAGAGCTGTACCAATGACGCCACGAGATTCAGACAAGATAGCGGCAGGGCGCGTCTAGAACGTTTGAGCATGCCTATAAATCGGCAAATACGTACGACTTGCTGAATGCGGCACGTGCCGGCCTCAATAAGCCAATGTGTGGCTTTGGCGCCAAAGAAGATTCGGAAAGATCGCTGTCTCCCGCCTCAGTGTCCCGCCATAGGATCAGATATGTCGCACTCTGTATTGGAATAGATACATATGTTGTTGCTTCATTTTTGAAGCAGGCACTGTAGCGGATCAGAAACAGGCTGCACGTCGAAACGAGTTTGATTCTTATTCAATTTCGCAAGCGTCTGATCGGCCGACTGATAACGGCACCATTGTGACACCTGGCACGCAAGCTGCTTGTCACAGGACCGTGCTTGGACGGCAGGACGGCGCAGGAGTTCTATGACATGAAAACAAGGGCGGCTGTTGCCTGGGAAGCCGGTAGACCCTTGAGCATCGAACGGGTCGACCTCGCCGGACCGAAAGCGGGCGAGATCTTGATACGCATCATTGCAAGCGGCGTGTGTCAAACCGACGCCCTCACACTGTCCGGTGCCGATCCGGAGGGATTATTTCCGGTGATTCTGGGCCACGAAGGCGGCGGCGTCGTCGAGGACGTCGGCGCCGGCGTGAAGAGCGTCAAAACCGGTGATCACGTCATTCCGTTGTACACGCCCGAATGCGGCGAATGCGAGTTTTGCAAATCCGATAGGACCAATCTATGCCAGAAAATCAGCCTGACCCAACGCAGAGGCCTGATGCCGGATGGTACTTCGCGATTCTCGATCAAGGGCAAGCCCGTGCTGCACTACATGGGGACCAGCACGTTTTCTGAACATACCGTGCTACCGGAGATTTCAGTCGCCAAGGTCAACCCCAAAGCGCCGCTCGACAAAATTTGCCTGCTCGGCTGCGGCATCACCGCGGGAATCGGAGCTGTGCTGAACACGGCCAAAGTGACGCCCGGCTCGACCGTTGCGGTATTTGGCCTCGGAGGTATCGGTTTATCGGTCGTGCAGGGCGCGGTATTGGCCAAGGCCTCCCGCATCATTGCGATCGATCTCAACCCGATCAAATGGACCCTGGCCAAGTCGCTCGGCGCGACCGACTACATCAATCCGAAGGACTACGACCAGCCGATTCAACAGGTCATCGTCGACCTGACCAAGGGTGGTGTCGACTATTCATTCGAATGCATCGGCAATGTCCACGTGATGCGGTCGGCGCTGGAATGCTGTCACAAGGGATGGGGCGAATCGACCATCATCGGCGTCGCCGGTGCGGGCCAGGAAATATCGACGCGTCCAATCCAGTTGGTCCAGGGCCGCGTCTGGCGGGGCTCGACATTTGGCGGCGTGAAAGGGCGTTCGCAATTGCCCGGATATGTGGATCGCTATCTCAAAGGCGAGATCAAGATCGACGAAATGATCAGCAACGTGCTGCCGCTGGAGAAAATCAACAAGGCCTTCGACTCCATGCACGACGGCAAAGTAATCCGCTCGGTGATCGCATATTGAGCGAGCGAGTTACGGCAAGAACATCGCGCTCTCAGTGTTCGAGAAAAATGCGGTGTTTGTGGATTTTTCGATACAGCGTGTTGCGGCTGATGCCCAATGCCTCGGCAGTACGGCTGATATTCCAGCGCATTCTCTCGAGTTCGCGTAACAGTGCGGCGCACTCCGCTTCGCGTAGCGCGGCGCTCGGCGAACTCTCGACCGTCGCCACGGCCTCGACGCCGCCTTGCGCAACCGAAGGCGCGGTAGCGCGGGTTTCGGTATCGAGAATTTCCTGAGGCAGGTTCGATGCCCGAATGATGCCGTCCCGGCACAGCGCAGAGGCGGTTCGCAAGGCATTGCGTAGCTG
>CAZSOI010000373.1:0-8880 GCA_964608115.1 uncultured Burkholderiaceae bacterium
TCAACATGAGTTCGATCGGCGAGGCTTTGGCATCGGCGCAGCCACCCATTGAAGCGCTCATCATCTATAACAGCAATCCGGTAGCCGTCGCTCCGGATTCGCGCCAGGTTGCGAGCGGTTTTGCACGCCCGGACCTGTTCACGGTGGTACTGGAGCACTTTTTGACCGACACGGCCGACTACGCCGACTTGGTTTTGCCTGCCACGACCCAACTCGAGCACCTCGACGTGCACAAGTCCTATGGACACCTGTATATCGTCGCAAACAATCCTGCCATCGAGCCGTTAGGCGAATGCCTGCCCAACAGCGAAATCTTTCGCCGGCTAGCGGGCTGCATGGGATTTACTGAGCGGTGCTTTAGCGAGACGGATGAGCAAATCGCGGCCCAAGCATTTGTTCGCTGTGGTGCCTCGCACTACGACTGGGAGCGTGTTCGCCGCGTAGGCTGGCAGCGCCTGGACGTGCCGGCAACGTACGCACCCTTTGCGCAGGGCAATTTCCTTACCCCAAGCGGGCGGTGCGAGTTTTCTTCACCGCGCCTCGCGCAAATGGGGATGGATCCCGTGCCCGATTACATTGCGCCCTACGAAGGCCCGACCAGCGCGCCTGTGCTGGCGCAGAAATATCCGCTGGCGATGATTTCTCCGCCCGCGCGCAATTTTCTCAATTCGACCTTTGTCAACGTGCCCAGCCTGCGTACAACGGAACGCGAGCCACGGCTCGAAATCCATCCGCTGGACGCGGCTTCACGCGCGATCGAAGACGGCGACATGGTGGAGGCTTTCAACGATCGCGGCTCTCTTGCCTTGCGTGCGCATGTGAGCGAGCGTGCGCGCCCCGGTCTTGTCGTGGCGCTGTCGATTTGGTGGAAAAAGCTCGCGACCGATGGCAAGAATGCCAATGAACTGACCCATCAGCGCTTGACCGACCTGGGCCGCGCACCAGCCTTTTACGATTGTCTCGTGCAAGTGCGACGCACGGGCCGCTGAGCACCTGCCCGCGTATCATCGGTAACAAGACGCTGTTGGTTTGACGTGCCCTTGTGCAATTTTTGTTGGCAAACGCCGGACCGAGAAAAGCGCACCAAGGAGATCGCGCAATGGATTTATCCGAGCGCCTATGGCTTAAGAGCTATCCGCAGGGTGTTGCGCCCGAAATTGATCCGACGCGCTACTCCTCGGTGCTCGAATTGCTCGAAGAAGCGTTCACGCGCTTTGGTCAAAAAAGCGCCTATAGCTGCATGGGTGCGGAGCTGAGCTTTGATGAGCTCGATCGGCGCAGTGCGGCAATTGCCGCCTGGCTGCAGTCTGAAGGAATAAAAAGCGGCGACCGTATCGCGATCATGCTCCCGAACGTATTGCACTTTCCCGTCGCATTTTTCGGCGCCCTGCGCGCTGGTGCCACGGTGGTAAATGTCAATCCGCTGTACACGCCTCATGAACTCGAGTTCCAGCTCAAGGACAGCGGCGCAAAGATTTTGTTTGTATTGGAGAATTTTGCCCATACGGTCCAACCGGTGCTTGAGAAGGTGCCCCTCAAGCGTGTCGTCTTGTGCTCGGTGGGCGAGATGTTCACGGGCATCAAATCGTGGATCGTCGATTTCGTGGCGCGGCACATCAAAAAACTCGTGCCCCCGTATCAGCTGCCGCAACAAAGCAGTTTTCGCTTCAACCAGGTCCTGGCACAAGGAGGCCAGCAGAAGCATCGGCCCGTGCCGGTGGGCCCACAGGACATTGCGCTGCTGCAATACACGGGCGGCACGACCGGCGTGGCCAAGGGCGCGATGCTGCTGCATCGCAATCTCGTTGCCAACATCTTGCAGCTCGACGCGTGGTACCAGCCGGCTTTGTCAAAAATTGCCAAGGGCGAACAGTCGGTGGTAGTCACGGCACTGCCCCTGTATCACATCTTTGCACTGACTTGCTGCGCCTTGATTTCACTGCGCACTGGCGGCCGATGCCTGCTGATTCCCAACCCGCGCGATTTCCCGGCGCTGGTGCGTGCGCTCAAGGGCCAGCGATTTCACGTTTTTCCCGGGGTCAACACGCTGTACAACGCGTTGGCTAACAACGAAGAGTTTCACAAACTGGACTTTTCCGGGCTGGTGCTCTCTGCCGGCGGCGGAATGGCCGTTCAGCGTCCGGTAGCGGAGCGCTGGCTGCAGCTCACCGGTTGCCCGATCTGCGAAGGCTATGGTCTGTCGGAGACTTCGCCTGTGGTCTCCTGCAATCCGACCGATACGGATCGATATAGCGGATCGATCGGATTGCCAATGCCGTCCACGGAAATTGCGATTCTCGACGAAAGCGGCAAGCACTTGCCGCTCGGCACGCCCGGCGAAATCGCTGTGCGTGGGCCGCAGGTAATGGCGGGCTACTGGCAGCGTCCGGATGAGACGGCAAAGGTCATGACCGTCGACGGATTTTTACGCACGGGCGACATCGGCGTAATGGATGAGCTCGGTTACACGCGCATCGTCGATCGCAAGAAGGACATGATTTTGGTTTCTGGCTTTAACGTTTATCCCAATGAAATCGAGGAAATTGTGGCGGCCCACCCCGGGGTACTCGAGTGTGCGGCGGTCGGCGTGCCGGATGAGCACTCGGGCGAGGCTGTAAAGCTTTATGTCGTACGCAAGGATCCGGCTTTGACAATTGAGCAACTTGCCGATTATTGCCGCGACAACCTTACGGGCTACAAGCGACCCAAGCTCATCGAATTTCGCGCCGAATTGCCAAAGACCAACGTTGGCAAGATATTGCGTCGTCAATTGCGGGCTTAGGCGCAGGTGTTGCGGCTAAGCGCCGGTTAGACCCCCGCGGCCTGCTTTGCCGGTGAAGCGGTGGCCGCACTTATCATGTTGCGCTCAATTAGCATATGGCGCAGATAGTGATAGACGGAAAGCGCTTCGAAGTGGTGGCCCGCGCGGCTCTTCAGACGAATATGCATTTCGTCGGCGCCAGCGCGCACGCAAACGTCGGTAGCCGCCAGCCCGGGCTGCGTTGGCGTCGTGCCGAGCCCGAGGTGCCCGTCAGTGAGCGCTTGAAGGATTTGCTGGTGGCGTCCGGCGACGCCAAGCAACTCGATGAGAACCTCATCGCCTTGTTCACTTACTCGCATTCGCATTGGCGCTCCGTCGCTAGAAGGCCGTTGCACAAAATGCACAACCGCATGCAGGTAGTTGGCCGCAATTTGGCCCCGAACGATGGCGTGAAAATCATGCGCAAGGCTGCCCATATTCGCGTTGGCGGACCCTCAAGTTTTGCAATTTGCGTGCTTGCGGCAGCGCAATGCGCTGCTCGGCCGCGATGCTGCATGCGCACACCAGAAGCAATTCGCCTGCGGACAACGCAAAAGGAGTAGACCGTGATGCGGCAAGGAGTAGGTCAGCACCTGCTTGCCCTGGATCAGGGCACGACGAGTTCGCGCGCGATAGTGTTTGATCGACAGGCGCAGCCCGTTGCCCTGCAGCAGCGCGAATTTCGCCAAATTTATCCGCGACCAGGGTGGGTGGAACACGACCCCGAGGAGATTTGGAGCACACAGCTTGCCTGCGCGCGCTTGGCACTGGAGCAAGCAGGGTTAACGGCTCGGGATCTGGCCGGGATCGGGATCACGAACCAGCGCGAAACGACTATTTTGTGGGAGCGTGAGAGTGGACGCGCGCTGGCAAATGCGATCGTGTGGCAGGACCGACGCACCACCGCGCAGTGCGCGCGATTGCGCGAACAAGGCTTGGAAGAGGCAATTCGGCGCCGCACGGGACTGGTGCTCGATCCGTATTTTTCCGCTACCAAGCTTGCCTGGCTGCTCGATCAAGTGCCGAACGCGCGCACGCGCGCAGAGCGCGGGGAGCTCGCCTTCGGAACCGTCGACACCTGGCTTCTTTGGCGACTCACGCACGGGGCGGTGCACGCCACCGATGTGAGCAACGCTGCGCGCACACAGTTGCTCGACTTGCAAAGCTTGGACTGGGATCAGCAACTGCTCGACTGGTTCGGTATTCCGCGCGCGGTTTTGCCGCGGATCGTTGCTTCCAGCGGGGTCGTAAGCGCCAGCCACATTGACTGCCTTGGCGAGCCGGTTGCTATTGGAGGCATCGCCGGAGATCAACAGGCCGCGACCTTTGGTCAGGCGTGCTTTTCACCGGGCATGGCGAAAAACACCTATGGCACGGGATGCTTTTTGTTGCTGCAGGTTGGTTCACAACCCCGCGCGCCGGCCAAGGGCCTGCTGAGCACCGTCGGATGGCAACTGGGCTCGGGCCCGGTGAGCTACCTTCTTGAAGGCAGCGTCTTTGTCGGTGGTGCGGTGGTGCAGTGGCTGCGCGACGGCCTTGGGTTGATCGACTCAGCCGAAGAGGTCGAGGTTTTGGCGGCGCAGACGCCCACAAGCGGCGGCGTTGTCCTCGTGCCGGCGTTTGCCGGGCTCGGCGCGCCATACTGGGATCCCAGGGCGCGTGGCGCACTGCTCGGGCTGACGCGCGGCTCTAACCGCGCGCATATTGCCCGTGCAGCGCTTGAGTCCATCGCGCTGCAGTCGACAGAATTGCTGCAGGCCATGGACGCGGATGCGGACGCACTCACCGAGTTGCGCGTTGACGGAGGAGCGGCGCGCAACAACCTTTTGATGCAGATGCAAGCGGACCTGCTGGGTGTGCCCGTCGTACGTCCCCGAATCACAGAGACCACTGCCCTGGGTGCGGCATTTCTCGCGGGATTGGCCGTAGGTTTTTGGCAGAGCACGCAGGAGCTCGAGGCCCTTTGGCGCATCGACCGTGTGTTCGAGCCGACCTGGAGCGCCGAGCAGCGCGAGGAGATGCTGCATAGCTGGCGCCGCGCGGTTGCGCGCACACGCGATTGGGCCGCTGCAGCCGAGCAGCTATGAGTCGTGCTGTATCGTGCGGCTTACCTTGCCAGGGATTTCGGTCTTGGAGTGTACAAATTGGAACCGGATCACCAATGTAGGGGTTCGATTGCATGAGTCCAGCCCTCACCCAGACCTCATCCGTGCGTGGCGTGAGCAGTTTGTCGGATCGCAGTTTGCGCGCCGTCTGGCATCCGTGCACGCAGATGAAGGTCCACGAGCGCTTGCCGCTCATTGCGCTTGAACGAGGGCAGGGACCCTGGCTGATAGAAGCCGGCGGGCATCGTCTGCTCGACGGCATCAGCTCGTGGTGGGTTAACCTTTTCGGTCATGCCAACGCACGCATTAGCGCAGCCGTTAGCCAACAGCTGCAGGTCCTCGAGCATGCGATGCTGGCAGGGTGTACCCACGAGCCGGTGGTGGAGCTCTCCGAGCGGCTGTCTGCGCTAACGGATGGCGTGTTGGGACATTGTTTTTACGGCTCCGACGGCGCATCAGCGGTGGAAATCGCATTAAAGATGAGCCACCATGCCTGGCGCAATGCTGGACGACCGCAAAAGTGCGAATTTGCCTGTGTTCGAGGCGGCTACCACGGCGAGTCCCTTGGCGCTCTGGGTGTAACCGATGTGCCAATTTTTCGCGACGTTTACCACGCGCTGCTGCGAGCGGCGCATGTCGTGGCCAGTCCCGACGCCCGGCTAGCCGAAAACGGCGAGAGCGCGAAGGAGCCGGCGGGGCGGGCCGCGGCCGACGTCGAGCGTCTCTTCGCCGAGCGCTCCGAGCGCATCGCGGCGCTTATCGTCGAGCCGCTGGTGCAGTGCGCCAGCGGCATGGTGATGCATGATGCGCTGTACGTGAGCAAACTGCGCGATTTGTGTGACCGCTACGACGTGCACCTGATTGCCGATGAGATTGCAGTCGGTTGTGGGCGCAGCGGGACTTTCTTCGCTTGCGAGCAAGCCGGGGTGTGGCCCGATTTTCTGTGTCTGTCTAAGGGCATTAGCGGCGGCTATCTACCCCTGTCGGTTGTGCTCACGCGCTCGCAGGTTTATGAGAAATTTTATTCGGACGAAAGCACCCGGGCATTTTTGCACTCACACTCCTACACCGGCAACCCGCTTGCCTGCCGCGCCGCTCTGGCAACGTTGGACATCTTCGGCGAGGAACAGGTGCTCGAGCACAACAAAGTGCGTGGTGCGTACCTGGACGCCTTGCTTGCGCCGCTACGCCAAGATTCGCGCATTTGGCATGTGCGCCGCTGCGGCATGATTTGGGCCTTTGATGTGCGCGCGGACGCGCTAAAGGCGACTGCGACAAGCTCCGAGCGCCTTTCGTTCGCTCAGCGCTACTTTGCCGCCGCGCGAGAGCGAGGCGTGTTGCTGCGCCCCATTGGACAGACGGTCTACCTTATGCCGCCCTATGTCTTATCGGAGGGCGAGATGCAGCATCTGGTGCGCGGCGCCACCGGCGCCCTGGACGCTGCCCTGGCCTGCTGACATGCGCGCCATCGCCCGCTCCTGGTCGATCGTCGTGTGCGTCGCGATCGGTCTTTGGCCAAGCTAACCGCAGCCAGTTGCGCACATGGAGCTGCTCGAGGATTTGCGCTTGCGGCTGCGGCAATGGGAGCAAAGTGACCTGTTGCGCAAGCGGCGCATTGTCGATGGCCCGTGCGCAGCGCAGCGATGCGTTTGGAGCGCCGATGATTCGCGATTGTTGAACGCATTTTGCAGCAACGATTACTTGGGGCTGGCGGCCCACCCGGACGTGATTGCGGCGCTCGAGCACGGTGCGCGGCAGATGGGTGTGGGCGCTGGCGCGTCGCACCTGATCAGCGGCCACCATCGCGCGCACGAGCGCCTGGAGGAGCAGCTGGCCGCACTGCAAAGCCCGCACATTCCGCAGTGTCGCGCACTGCTTTTTGCCAGCGGCTACTTAGCCAATATCGGTGTGCTGGCAACGCTCGCGGATCGCCAAAGCGAGATTTTTTCCGAGGAACTAAACCACGCTTCGTTGATCGATGGCATACGTTTGAGCGGCGCACACTGCAAGGTGTACCCGCACGCCAACCTTGCGGCCCTCGATACGATGCTGCGCGCTAGCTCGGCTTGCAGCAAGTTCATCGTAACCGACGCGGTGTTTTCCATGGAAGGCGATCTGGCTCCTCTCGGTTCGCTCTTGGAGCTTGCGCGGCGGCACGGCGCTTGGCTGCTCGTTGACGATGCGCATGGGTTTGGCGTACTTGGTGAGCGCGGCCGCGGGTCTCTTGCACATCACGCTCTGCGCTCCGAGCAGCTCATCTACATGGGCACCCTCGGTAAAGCGTTGGGTGTGGTCGGGGCCTTCGTGGCGGCACATAAGACGCTTATCGAATATCTTGTGCAGCGTGCCCGGCCCTACGTGTTCTCGACGGCCTCGCCCCCCGCCCTGGCGGTCGCGCTGGAAGCTGCGCTTCATATTGCTTCCGGACCGCAGGGCGACGAACTGCGCGCGGCGCTGCGGCGGAACATTGTGCGGCTGCGCGAGGCCTTGCGCGTCGATCCCTGGCGGCTTCTTGCCTCGGACACACCGATACAGCCTATTGTGATCGGCGAAAATGCCCGCACGATGCAAGTTGCCGATGCCATGCAAGGGCAGGGTTTTTGGGTCCCAGGCATTCGGCCGCCGACCGTGCCGCCGGGAACCGCGCGATTGCGTGTTGCGCTCTCGGCAGCGCATAGCGTCGAGCAGATCGATCGCTTGGCCGAGGCATTAAACGCCTTAGCGGCCCGGCATCGCGGGGGGTAAGCATGCGCACTAGCGAGCGCAAGGTTGCTCAAGCGCGCGGATCGTGTTTTGTCACAGGAACCGACACCGGCGTCGGAAAAACACTCATCGCCAGTGCGCTATTGAAAGCGCTGAGCCAGCGCGGTGCACGCGTGGTCGCAATGAAACCGGTGGCCTCTGGGGCCATTTGGCACGAAGGGGCCTGGCGCAATGACGACGTGGAGCAGCTTGCCGCGGCTGCAAGCGTTTGCGTGCCGCGCGAGCTACTTTGCCCCTACGAGCTTCGCCAAGCGCTAGCGCCGCATATTGCCGCAGAACTCGACGGTGTGCGGCTTGAGCTGCCAACGATCATCGACGCCTATCAAAGCCTCTGTGAGCGCTCCGACGCGGTCGTTGTCGAAGGGGTGGGTGGATTTCGTGTGCCTCTGGGCGCGGACTTCGATACGGCCGACTTGGCGCGTGCGCTACAACTGCCCGTCGTGCTGGTTGTGGGGTTGCGATTGGGCTGCTTAAATCACGCGGCGCTGACAGCTGAGGCAATCGGCGCGCGGGGCCTTGCGCTCGCCGGGTGGGTCGCAAACACTATTGACCCCCATATGGCGCAGATGGAACGCAATGTTGCCAGCTTGCGTGCGCTGCTGCGCGCACCGTGTCTTGGGTGCGTTCCATGGTTAACTCCGAGTGACTGCTCGCAGGCTGCTCAGTACTTGGACATTGATACCCTTTGCAAGAGCAAACCGTAATGGCCGCACCGGAAAGCGAATTTCAGATTGAGCTCATCTTGCAGGCCGACTATCGGTTCGAAGTGCATTTCGCCAAACCCAGCATTGCGGTGCTGGTCACGGACGAGGAAGCACCGATCGGCGCCGATGCCGGTCCCAGCCCGGCGCAGCTTTTGGGCGCTGCCGTGGCCAACTGTCTCGCGGCAAGCCTTGCATTTGCACTGCGCAAATTCAAGAACGAGCCCGGCGCTTTGCGTGCGCGGGCAACAGTACGGCTGGGCCGCAACGAACAAAAGCGGCTGCGGATTGTGCACATTGGCGTGGATCTTCACCTGCCGATGCTTGCCGCTCGAGTGCTAATGCTCGATCGCATCTTGTCGCAGTTCGAAGATTTTTGCATCGTCACTCAAAGTGTCCGCGCCGGGATCCCGATCGACGTGCGCGTTATCGATTCCGCCGGCACGGTGCTTGCCCCGAGCGGGAGCACGGTGCCTAGGGGGTAACGGCGGCGATCGCTTGGTTGAAGGCA
>CAZSOI010000374.1:0-2263 GCA_964608115.1 uncultured Burkholderiaceae bacterium
AAGCGGGAATCCGGTTGTGGAATCCGGTTGTGGATTTCGCCTACTCCACCGCTGGAGGGTCTTCGAGTGTAACCGTGGTTTCGTAGAGCTGGCTGTTGTGTTTCAGGACAAGCTTTTGCTTTGTGCCTGCGGGCTGCCTCCAAAATCGGCTGAGGGGCAGGATGTACGGGTCAGTCCGCCACACCGTCACGTTGAGCATACCGATCTTAAGCAAGACGTCGCCGTCTCGGATGCCCGCGCGATAGGCCGGGCCACCTCTGACCACGTGTGCAACCAAATCATCCGTCTTCTGCAAGTCTACCGGCGTGAACACAGCGGCGATTCGGTTGTAGGCATAATCGGCGGTCGGATGTGGGATTGACTTTGTGTACAAGGCCCCATGCTTGGCATCGATTAACAGTTTCAGTTGTCGAAAAACATGCAATCCCAGCACCGCGTCAGGATGCCCGAGAAGAACATCCATTGACGGCGGAACGACGGCCACGGGTGCGTCGACAAGGTCGAGTCCGCCGATGCTCATTTTCCGGGCTCGTAGAACCTGACGAATGATCAGGCCGTCGGCTGGGAAGATGGATGCATCCAATGTCTCCAGTTTGTCCGCACGTTCCGCACGCCACTTCTCCCATCGCCGGGTGCCGAGGTCCACTCCGTCGGAGGAGCCTGTATCGATGCCAATCTTTGCCGACTCTTTGGGGCTGGGGCATTCGAACTCAAGGTATTCGGGATCCGGCACAAGTTTCCACTTCGCCCACGTAGTGAGATTCGTGGGCAGTTCCTGCAAAAATCCCCACCTGGGTTTTTCGGCGTCGAGTTCGATAATATAGTTACGCGCATCATTCCAGGAAATGACCCCATCAATATCGGAGGGCACGTTTACAGGTAAATCAACCACCCCAAAAGCACACTTCAGAGGCCCAGCGCCGAGCCCGACATCCAAATTACACTCCTCAGCCACATCCATGGGCACCTTACCCGGTGGTAGTGGTTCCTTGTAGTCGACTTTTGCGATTTTCAATCCAAGACGGTCTGCTGCTGGGCGAAAAAGGACGGAAAATTGAGCTCCGGTGTCGAACGCCAGCCGGACAGGCTGATTATTGATTTTGGCGTCGAATGGAAGCCTATCGTCCGAATACGCAAAGCTGACAATCAAGCTTAGCAGAGCCGCTGGCAGCACTGTGGAACGCGCAAGACGACACAGCACGACCGGCGCCAGTTCGCCCGAACGCATGACACTACTCCCCGCCCTTGCCTCTTATGCCCGGTTCCGTGAGAGCGTGCAGGTTGAAGATCTCATTGAGCTGTTTCTCGCTCAATCCGGACAATTCGCGGGCGACTTCGCGGACCGTTTTGCCTTGCTTGTAGGCTGTCTTGGCGATCTCGGCAGCTTTGTCGTAGCCGATCACGGGCGCCAGTGGCGTACACATGGCGAGACTCTGTTCCACAAGCGATTCGCAACGTTCGCGGTCGGCTTCGATGCCCTTGACGCATGCATCGGCAAAATTGCGCGCTGCCGCCGCCAACAAATGGACGCACTCCAGCATCTGCGCGCCGATGAGCGGCATCGCCACGTTCAGCTCGAAGAAGCTTTGCAGACCGCCCAGCGTGATCGAGACGTCGGCGCCGATGACCCACAAACAGACCTGAATCAGGCTTTCGGCAATCACCGGGTTCACTTTTCCCGGCATGATGGAACTGCCGGGCTGCACGGGGGGGATGTTCAACTCGCCAATCCCGCACCGCGGCCCGCTGCCGAGCAACCGAACATCGTTGGCAATCTTCGCCAGGCTGACCGCGATGGTCTTTAACCGCCCGCTTGCCGCCACGCACGCGTCGCGGCTTGCCGCCGCCTCGAAATGGTTGTGCTCTTCGTGCAGCGGAACCCCCAGTTCCCTGGACAATTTCTCAATCGTCCGCTTTGCAAACTCCGGATGTGCGTTAAGTCCGGTTCCGACCGCCGTCCCCCCGAGCGGCAGGGTGTCGAGCGCCTCAATCGCCTCCTCGGCGCGCTCGTAGGCATTCGTCAGTTGCGCTGCATAGCCGGAGAACTCCTGTCCGAGCCGAATCGGCGTGGCGTCCTGCAAATGCGTCCGGCCAATCTTGATCACGTCGTCAAACTCGGTCGCCTTTGCCGCCAGGGTTTCGTGCAAATGTTGCAGGGCAGGCAGCAACTCCTCGTGAATGGCTCCGATCACGCTGATGTGAATCGCCGTGGGAAAAACATCGTTGCTGGACTGGCAGAGATTGACGTGGTCGTTCGGGTGGA
>CAZSOI010000375.1:0-6129 GCA_964608115.1 uncultured Burkholderiaceae bacterium
GCACGGTGGTCACGGGCACAGTGCATTCAGGCGAAGTCCATGTTGGGGACCATTTGGTGCTGGTTCCCAGGGATCGTGAAGTGCGCGTGCGCAGCATTCATGCACAGAACCAGCCGGCGCAAGTTGGCAGGGCAGGCCAGCGGTGCGCGTTGAATCTGGCTGGGATCGGGCATGAGGCGATACGACGTGGCGATTGGATCGTTGCACGCCCAATATGGTTGGCGACCGAGCGCTTTGACGCGGAAGTTTTTTTATTGGACGAAGAGGCAAAGCCGCTAATCTCCGGCAAGATCGTGCACGTTCATCTTGGCGCTGCGCATCTTGCCGGCAGAGTCGTCATTCTTGATTGCAAAGCAGGTTGCGCAGAGCATGCAAATCAGCTTGAGCCCGGCAAAGAGGGCTTGGTACAACTGGCGTTTCAAGTCCCAATGGGCGCCTGGCATGGCGATCGGTTTATTTTGCGTGATGCCACCGCGAAACGGACCATAGGAGGTGGCCAGGTACTGGATCCCTTTGCGCAGGCGCGCTATAGGCGGACCTCTGATCGAATGGCGGCGCTCTCGGCGTTGCGAAAAACCGACCCCGCTGCTCGGCTTGGTGCCCTCGTTGCGTGCGCATCATTTGGCGTGGATCTCTCGCAATTTTTACGGGCCTCGAAATTGCGCGACGTCGGGCCGTTATTAGAGAGCCAGCCGGTTCGACGGATTTCTCGGCTCGGACTCGATGTCGCTGTGCAGATCGATCGCTGGACCGCATCAAAACAATGCGCTTTGGACGCGCTTGCGAATTTTCACGTTGCCCACCCAGACGAACTGGGTCCCAACATCTCTCGATTGCGGCGAATGGCCTTCCCTCGATGGCAGCCGGCGATCTTCGCAGCACTCGTGGCGGAGCTCGTTGAGAATAAAAAAATTCGACAAAGCGGTCCCTGGCTGCATCTACCTGAGCGCACGAATGAACCATCCGAGGCAGAGCGCGTGCTGTCGCAGGAGCTTGTTGCGCGAGTCCTTCAAGGTCGCTTCGACCCTCCTTGGGTGCGCGAACTGGCAAAGGGTGTGGCTCAAAGTGAAAATGTTGTGCGGGCGACGCTCCTGCGGGGATGCCGTCGCGGCGAAGTGTTTCAGGTCGTGCGCGATCTGTTTTATCACCCTCTCGCCTTGCAAGAGCTGGCGCTCGTCGCAAACGAACTGTTCGAAAGTAAAGGGGAGGTTAGCGCGGCGGCATTTCGAGACCAGATCGGGTTGGGCCGCAAGCGGGCAATTCAGATCTTGGAATTCTTTGACCGAATCGGATTTACGCGCCGCGTGCGCGACAGGCACCTGGTGCGAGGCGAGGGCTTTTTTGCCTTACCCAACAAACTCATGGATTCAAATAATGGCGTCGGGCGAATTTCTGCGGTCCACGAAAACCGAGCATCATGAGGAAGAGAATCGTCCCTGGTGGGGCGGCCGGGCCTCAAACCCGGTTAAGGGCGCTACGCGCTTTTGGGTGGGTTCGACTCCCATTCTCTTCCGCCACTAACCATAAGTGCCAAGCAGTGCGATCGCATCATGAAGACTTACAACCTAGGCCGTTTCTGTCGGAGCGCTAGGCTTTCACCAGTGCATGGGGCAAATTCGTCGAGAGCAGGGCCTTCAGGCGCACGCAGGGCGCGTTGGTGCTTGGGCGAAACGCGGCGATAACAAAGGCAAGCTTTCGGACGGCGCGCAGCCGAAATCGCTAATGCGCAGCTCAGGGCATCTTCCGGTCTGCCAGAGCATCCCGCGAGGGCGTAAAAAGCGGGCAATCGTGGTGAAAGAATCGTGTCCGGACCAGCGCGTGAGGGCGCACGTCTCGGGAGGCAAGTGTTGCAGTAGGACAATGCGCGCGATTTATTTCAAGTACCAGGCAGGCACTCTGCGCGAGGATCTCCAGCGCGAGGTTCAAGAGTGGCGTTTGGGGAAAGACCGGCATTTGTCGCAAATCTAGTATATTATGAGATTGGCGGAAAAGATCTTACAGATCAATGATTGGACAGTGTCAAAAGTCTGTCTCATAATTCGCCTGAGCGCTGGGAGAGAAAATGAAGATCGGCTACGCGCGGGTCTCAATCGGTGACAAGAGCACGGCACTGCAGGCCGATGCTCTCAGGCGCGCGGGATGCGAGCGGGTTTTTGTGGATAGGGGCGCACCAGGTATCGCGGCCAACCGACCCGCGTTGGACCGATGCTTGAGATTCCTTCAGCCCGGCGATGTCCTGGTAATTTGGAAACTTGATCGGCTGGGCCGCTCGCTTTCTCACCTGCTCGAGTTGGCCGAAGAGCTGCGTAGTCGCAAAATTGAGTTTTGCTCCCTGGCGGAGTCAATTGACACAGCCACGCCCCAGGGTATGCGCGTCTTTCATATCATGAGCGCTTTGGCGCAGTTTGAGCGCAATTTGGCGGCGGAACGAACCGCAGCAGGCAGGCAAGCCGCAAAGAGGCGCGGTGTGCGTTTTGGACGACCCAGGAGCCTCACCCCGAAGCAGATCGACCGCGCGGTCAAGCTTCGGCAAGACGGTGTTCCGATGCCTGAGATTGCGAACATGCTAAACGTTTCAAGAGCGACAGCCTACCGGGCGCTACCGGCCAACGCGCGTTAAGTGTCGGCGGTAAAGTGATCGACGCTCATGATGACGTGGGAATCGAAATGAATGAGGAAAGTCTTGGGAAGCGACGTCGAAATTTGGACCTCATTAGCGTTAACCTCGTTGCCGCGCTCGCGTAAGCCAGGTTGTGATTTGTCTCAGAACGCCCCGGGGTGCAGTTTCAAACCCCACGGAAGGGGCGTGTGCTCTCCGGCTCGGTACGGTCTTACGTAGTTTCTCTTTCACTACGCGCAGGTTCGCAAGTTAAGTAAGCCAACGGCCCTTACAACGCTGGCGCTTGCCGCACACCGTGTGTCGCCAAGTGTTGGCCCCGCATCCAAGCACAGCCGCCTTACTCGCATTTACGGCCGAAGTTTTCTTCCCGACACTACCAACAGTGCACCGCAGCCAAGGCGGTTCGGCAGTATGCCTTCCGCTAGGCGTGCAATTCGAGAGCCGGTTGGACAGAAAATAGCCGAATGAAAGCGCAGATCAGTTACTGGCAGCATCGCAAACGTCGAACGCAGCGCTTGATGCGTATGCCAGTGAGCGCCGCGATAAGCGCCGCTGCTGTTGCCCCGACCCTTTTGTCGAAAAAGCAGACTTGTGCGGTTCAGCGTCGCAATAACAAACCGCGTCCGCGTCACCCGTATCATTTCTTTGAGCGCAGATGGCCAGTTCGCTATAAAACACAAGGCGGCGATCGACACCACTAGGTCGAAGCTTGCGTCAGCAAATGGCAACGACTGAGCGTTGCCTTGAACATAGAAGGTATTGCTGTCGTGCGCGTGCGCGAAGCTCAGCGATTCGAGATCGCAGTCGAGTCCCGTTACCTTTAGACCCGGGATCGCGGCAAAATGCCGGGTGAACCAACCTGTCCCACAGCCGACGTCGAGCAGCTGGCGACCGGGGCACTGGCCGAGCAGCCGCGCGATCAGACGAAATTCGGTATCGCCGATCCAACGCCCGCGCGCTGTCTGATACCACGCGTCGTAATCGGCTGGCGTCACAAGGAATCGAGCCCGTCGCCTGATGCGCGAAGTCGACATCGGAGTGTTTGGGCCAGTATATAAGGCGGCGGCGCGAGCATGCAGCTAGCCGTGATTACGGGTGGATCGTTGGGAGAGTTCTTTCACAGCGGTCAATTTTAGTGGCCAACACCAGGTTTGGTGCGCGCTCTAAAGAAAACGGACAGACTCTGAAAAAACCAAGGGCCTCGCATAAAAAAGTTGCAGCACATGACGGCTGTGTCAGCCTCCGAAGGAGAATCCGTAAGGAGTGTCGAAGATATCATTGTGCAAGAAGCTGGGTCGGCGCAGCCAACATACCTGAATAAGCGCGCACGATGAGGTGCTTTCGAAGATTGCGCACGACGCCAGGTTTCACCCGCGGCATTTTGCGCTGCAGGTGCCTCCAGATGAGAAGGGACGCCGAATGATAGTTATCCAGCCACATACCATGGCGGGACGGCTTCGGGCGACATACCTGAGTTTTGAGTGGGCCGCTAGAGACCCGAGAGCGCGCCCGGGCCGGATGTGCAAGGTGCTCGTGGGAATTCGCTGGCGGACGGGATAGGAGCCCCCGGGCGGATGACGAAGCCTGCGCCAAAGGCGAAGCAAAGGTCTCGAGTTTCGCAGACAGCGAGAAGTCGTGATTCGATAAGATAGGTAAGACACACACCACGGGGCCAAGATTCCATCAGAGCTGAACGACGAGTTCAGTTTTGACGCGAGATGTAAGCGCCGGCACATTCGCGAAGGACCTGGATCGCGAAGCGATCAAGCGGCGAAACGATATATGGGTAACGCCGATGCCTGCAACTTATGCGCCGCAGGGCGACAAGCACCTTGACCACGCTTATATCGGCACCAGTGGGTGGAGCTACAAAGAATGGCGCAATTCATTCTACGAGGGAGTGCCGAGAGCAGCTTGGCTTTCCTTTTGTGCTCAGCACTTTACCGGCATCGAGGTAAATGCGACCTTTTACCGTCTGCAAAGCAAAGAGACCTTTCGGCGCTGGCGCGATGAAACGCCTGCGGACTTTCGGTTCGCAATGAAGGCGAATCACTACCTGACACACAACAAAAAACTTCTCGACCCGCTTGCGGCGATCCGCCTTGAACGCGATCGAGCAATGGGTCTTGGAGCGAAACTGGCCGTTGTCGTGTGGCAGCTGCCGCACCAGATGCACCAGAATCTTGAGCGACTGGAACGCTTTGCTATTGCGCTGCGTAGCTGGTCAAGGGTTCGCCACGCGGTCGAATTTCGCCACGAAAGTTGGTTCGACGACGAAGTCGCGGCTTGCTTGCGGCGCCACCGCCTTGCCGTTTGTCAGTCCGACGCAGCAGATTGGCCGCTTTGGAATGCTGTCACCACGGATTTGGTTTACGTGCGCCTGCATGGTCGGGCGGCAACATACGCGTCTGCCTATTCAGGAAAAGAATTGCAGTCCTGGGCGCAGCGAATAAGAGCTTGGTTGCAGGAGGGTTGCGACGTTCATGTCTATTTTGACAATGATGCCCTGGGTCACGCGCCACGTGACGCGCAGCGTCTAATCGCGATCTTGCACGGCAAGACGGTCAACGGTTCCCGAAAGTCTTGAGTCGTTTGCGCGCGCCGCACGTATTGTTCAATAGCCGTGTCAAAAGAGGGATCGCCTGGAATCGAAGCGGTTGGCCAATCGAATCGGTATTGTTTCAAGTGTGCTGCGACGAAGGGATGCGATGTCAGTGATTAAGAAGTTACGCAAGCTGGTCGCGTCAACGGGATTATTTCGAGCGCAGGTTTGGGCGCATTTGCTAACCGACGAGCGCGAGGCTAATGTCTTGGCAGACCACGTTAAGCAAAACTGCCAGGGTAAAGGTAGGCAAAATTCGTTGCAAACGGTCGAAGCTGTGAGGCGCTTCTTAGTTGGAGCCGCAACTTCACCGGCTGTATGCTTGCGTTGATAAATATGATATTCAGATCTGCGCTTCAGTGTATTGGGGCTTTCATCGCGATGATCGCGCTCGCGGCGTCTTCTCGAGGAAACGAGGAAGAGACATCGAGCTTTGCGCAGCTGCCGAAGAATTTCGCCAAGAAACAAAGCGATCTGCTTCCATTTCAAGCATTGGAGAAGACGCTACCGAACGGGCTGAAGGTCATTGTTGTCCGCACTGGATTTCCGAACCTTGTCTCGGTGCAGATTCTCGTGCAAACGGGGTCGCGTAACGAGATCGAAGCAGGCAAATCGGGATTTGCCCATTTTTTCGAACACATGATGTTCCGTGGAACGAAGGCGTACCCTGCAGAAAAGTACGAAAACATAATTGCAAAGACGGGCGCTCGCCAAAACGCTTTTACGAGTGACGATTTTACGAACTATCACACGACATTTGCTAAAGAGGATCTGGAGACCGTCCTTCGTCTAGAGGCCGACCGCTTTCAGAATTTGTCCTACTCGGAAGATGCATTTAAGACGGAGGCGCGTGCGGTCCTTGGGGAGTACAACAAAAACAGTTCCAATCCGAACGTGAAGCTCTCCG
>CAZSOI010000376.1:0-2039 GCA_964608115.1 uncultured Burkholderiaceae bacterium
CCGACGGTTCGTTGAGGACGATTCCCTTGCCCCGGACGTAAATCAGGGTGTTGGCGGTACCCAGGTCGATGGCAAGATCAGTTGAAAAAAAGCTTCGAAAAAAGCCGAACATCGGATCTTTTAGAGTAAGTTTGCGGGTCGGGCGAGATTTGCGTTCTGGCCCGGTGCGCCATAATAGACCATGTCTTTGCCACTAGCCGACATTCACCGCATCGCCCGCTTGGCCCGAATCGAAATTACGGAAACCCAGGCCCAGGAGACGGCAAAGCAGCTCAACGACATCTTAGCCATGATCGAGCAGATTGCGCGTGTCGATACGGCAGGTGTTCTGCCTATGTCGCATCCCCTCGATGGCGTGCAACGATTGCGGCCGGACGTCGTTGCCGATGTACCCGATCGGGAGCAGAACATGGCCAACGCCCCGGCCCAACGAGATGGCCTGTTCCTGGTACCACGGGTGATCGAATGAGGCGCGCGGGAAGGCCTCGAGCGTGAGCGAGCTGTCGCACGCTACGCTCATTGAATTGGGCGCGATGCTGGGCCGGCGCGAGGTATCGGCGGTCGAGCTGGCGACCCATTACCTGGAGCGCATCGAGCGGCATCGCAACCTCAATTGCTTCCTCGACGTGCGCCCGGAACAGACGCTTGCGCAAGCCCGCAGCGCAGATGCGCGACGGGCTGCCGGAGAAAGCGGGGCGCTGCTAGGCGTGCCCATCGCCCACAAGGACGTCTTCGTCACTCGCCACTGGCCCTCAACGGCCTCGAGCAGAATTTTGGAGGGCTACAGGAGCCCTTTTGACGCCACTGTCGTTGAGGCGCTGTCGCAGGCGGGAATGGTGTGCCTGGGTAAGCTCAATTGTGATGAATTTGCCATGGGCTCGAGCAACGAGAATAGTGCCTACGGAAAGGTCCTTAATCCCTGGGACCACGCGGCGGTCCCCGGGGGGTCCTCGGGCGGCTCTTCGGCCACGGTTGCGGCGCGACTGGCGCCCCTTGCAACGGCCACAGACACCGGTGGCTCGATCCGTGAGCCCGCGGCTTTTAGCGGTGTCACCGGAACCAAACCCACCTATGGTCGGCCTTCGCGCTGGGGCATGATCGCGTTCGCTTCGAGCCTGGATACCGCCGGAGTGCTGAGCATCAGTGCACAAGATTGCGCCCTGGCCTTTAACGCCATGTTGGGCTTTGATCCCAAGGACTCGACCAGCGTGGATCGGCCGCGGGAGGACTACACGCGCCACCTCGATATCGACCTGCGTGGCCTTCGCATTGGTGTGCCGAGTGAATTCTTCGGTGCCGGCCTGGAGCCGGAGGTCGAGACCGCGGTGCGCGAGGCGCTTCGGCAATACGCGGCAATGGGCGCTCGCGTCGTTGACGTGAGCCTGCCCAATGCGGCATTGGGAATTCCGGTCTATTACGTCCTCGCTTCCGCCGAGGCCTCCAGTAACCTGTCACGGTTCGATGGCGTGCGATACGGCTTTCGCGCAAAGCACTACGAGGATCTGGCCGACATGATGTGCAAGTCTCGCGCCCAGGGATTTGGTCCTGAGGTCAAGCGCCGTGTGCTGATCGGAACGTATGTGCTCTCGCACGGCTACTACGACGCATATTTTCTGCAAGCATCGCGCGTGCGGCGCATCATCGCCGAAGAATTTCAGCGTGCGTTTCAGAGTTGCGACGTCATCGCCGGACCGGTGACGAGCGGAGTGGCCTTCGGCTTTGGCGAAAAATCGTCAGACCCCGTCGCGATGTACCTCTCCGATCTGTACACCGTGCCCAGCAGCCTCGCCGGCATTCCCGCAATGAGCATTCCTTGCGGGTTCGGGCGCCTGGGGCGGCCCGTCGGCCTGCAGCTTATGGCCAATCACTTCGACGAAGCGCGGATGCTCGGCATCGCCCACCGCTATCAGTTGGTCACCGACTGGCACACGCGGGTGCCGGTCGGGTACTGAGCGCCAATCTTCCCAACCATGTCTGCCCAAAACGACCGAGCTAGCGTCAAGCGGCGAACCCATCATGTCTAGCGCTTGGGAAACCGT
>CAZSOI010000377.1:0-3667 GCA_964608115.1 uncultured Burkholderiaceae bacterium
TCCGGCGCCACGTAGCGCCGCACGGGCAAGTGCTGATCGCTGGGTGCCAGGTACTGTCCGATCGTCAGCATTTCGACGCCCTGGCAGCGCAGGTCCCGCATCACCTGCAGGATCTCCTCGTCGGTCTCGCCCAGACCGACCATCAATCCACTTTTGGTAGGCACGCCCGGTATGCGATCGCGAAACTGCGCAAGCAGTCGCAGCGAATGGGCGTAGTCGGCTCCAGGTCGCGCCTGGCGGTAAAGACGGGGCACCGTTTCCAGGTTGTGGTTCATCACATCGGGCGGCTCCTGAATCAGGGCGTCCAGGGCGCGCTCCAACCTGCCGCGGAAGTCGGGTACCAGAATTTCGATCCGGGTTGACGGCGAGATCTCGCGCACAGACCGGATGCAATCGACGAAATGCTGCGCACCCCCGTCGCGCAGATCGTCGCGGTCCACGGAGGTGATCACCACATAGCGCAATTGCAAAGCGGCAATTGTCCGCGCCAGATGCTGCGGTTCGTTCGCATCGAGCGGATCGGGCCGGCCGTGTGCGATGTCACAAAACGGACAGCGCCGCGTGCACTTATCGCCCATGATGAGGAAGGTCGCCGTGCCTTTGCCAAAACACTCCCCGATATTGGGGCAGGTTGCCTCTTCGCACACCGTGTGCAGCTCGTGTGCGCGCAAAATCTTTTTGACCTCGTAAAAGCGCGACGACGCCGACCCCATCTTTACCCGAATCCACTCGGGCTTTTTCAGCGGCTGCGCGTCGCGTTCGATCTTCACGCGGATTTTTGCTGCCTTCCCTGCGCCCATTTGCTTGGCCGTGCGCGCCGCCGGCGCGATATCGGGCGTCGTAGCAGACCCTTCCCCGGCAACAGACAAATTCCCTCCTGTGTAACGAACCGCGAGCTCCAGCGCCCAACCAACCAATCCTAACGAGCTTGCGGGCTTGCGGATTCGCAGCGCCTAGCCATTTCGTCTGCGTCGCCCCTTGCATTTGGCGCAAGGTGCGCACACAGACGCTCGATTAAGCGCTGCGCGTTCGCGCCCCAATCTGCGCAAGCTCCCAGTGTAGCCAAGTCGACCGCCGCGAGTCCCCGGTAGCCACAAGGGTCGATGGCCGAAAACGGCTTCAGGTCCATAGCGACGTTCAGTGCAACGCCGTGGTACGAGCAGCCGCGATGCACTTTAATTCCCAGGGCCGCGATTTTGGCCAGACCGGCAAAGCGCTCATCGGCATCCGAAGGTTCGGATTGGAGCGGCGGCACACGCACGTAAACGCCCGGTGCACCGCGCACGCGCAGAGCCTCGAGGTCATACGATTCCAGTACTTGAATCACCGATTGCTCAATTCGGTATACCAGCTCGCGTACAAAAAAACCTGCACGCTGCAGATCAATCAGGGTATAGACCACGATCTGCCCGGGTCCGTGATACGTGACCTGTCCGCCGCGATCCGTCGCCACGACCGGTATCGCGTTCGGTGCGGCAGCGCCGCTCCATCGAAGATGCTCGCGGCGCGCTGCCTGCCCTAAGGTGTAAACGGGCGGATGTTCGACCAGCCACAGCTCGTCGGCGGTCGCTGAATCGCGCTGGGCGGTGAACTCTTTCATCGCTTGCCATGTCTGCACGTACGGAACACAACCCAATTGGCGCATGCGCATTACAGGACCACCTTAACCCAAGGGTGACGCGTCAGCTCCAGATAAATGGCGTCCAGCTGGGCACGCGATTGCGCGCGTATCGTTACGGTCAGCGATAGATATTTGCCGGCCCGGGATTGACGCACTTCTACGGTACTGACGTCAATGTCGGGCGCGTGATTGCGTACGATCGCGATCATCTGTGGTTCAAATTCGAGCCGATTGGTTCCCATGATCTTGATGGGAAAATCTGTCGGAAAGACAAATCCACCTGCCCACGGCTCATCCGACGCCGGAATATCGCCGCTCTTACTCATCGCCTGTCTGCCATTTGGATGAGCGGGCCGCGTCCTGGCCGCCAAGCGTGGCCAGTTGCGCTGCGCCCGCTAGATTCTGCATAACGAGTCTTTTTAGCGTTGTCAGCCGCCGGTGAAAGAAGTGATCGGCACCCGGTATCACGATCACCGGCACGTCCGATTCGCGTGCCCAGGCAAGAACGTCACTTAGTGCAACCGTTTCATCGATTTCGCCGTGGATGACCAAAGCCGTGGCGTCCACCTTTGGAACCGGCCACTTGCCTGCGGCCGTCCCAATCAATACCAGCGCCTGCGCGGCCCGTCCCCGTTCGGCGAGGCGCTGTGCGGCACATGCGGCCACATAGCTGCCGAAAGAAAATCCCGCAAGTGCGATCGGTACCGGTGTCGGCAGCAACAGCTTCCATTGCGCCAAGCGAGGTATCTGGTCCACGAGGAACAGAAAGTCCTGGGTCTCCCCTACGCCATTATCGTGCGTACCCTCACTTTCTCCGACTCCACGGAAATTCGGGCGCGCCGCGACCCATCCCAGCGCGAGAAACGCGCGTGCCAAAGTCGCCGCCACCTTGTTCTCAAGAGTTCCGCCATACAGAGGGTGCGGGTGGCCAATAAGGGCAAAACCCCGCACGCTACCCACGGGCCGCTCCAAAACACATTCAATTCGACCGGCCGGACCTTCCAAGGTGCGGCGTTCGCTGATGGGTCTCACGGCAATCGCAGGCGCTCGACGACCTTTCCGCCCACAAGATGCTCATCGATGATCTCGTCGATGTCCCGCTGGTCGACGTAGGTATACCAGATCGCCTCCGGATATACGACGAGACAAGGACCTTGTTCGCACCGGTCCAGGCAACCGGCTTTGTTGATCCGCACCTTTCCGGCTCCGCTGATCCCGAGTTCTTTGACGCGCTGTTTCGCATAGGCCTGCATCTGGGCGCTCCGATGTCGGGCGCAGCACACCTCCGGCGCAGGACGCTCGTTAAGGCAGAAAAAGACGTGATGGGTAAAGTACACAGGCCCGCAACCTCCCTATGCTGGCACGCGTTGCCCGCTAAGGCGTTTGCCAACCATCGGTTTTCCACGAAACAAACCGCAGCGCCGAGTCTTCCAAAATCGCAGTTTTTGAACCACAGCCGAGCATGCGCGCAAGGACAATTATTTTACGCTTGATCATCCCTCGATATCTTTGGGCCGCTAGGCAGCCGGATAACGAGGTCGGTGAAACAAAAAAACATCGCCAATTTGTCTTCGAGCAAGAAATTCGCCACCCTCGACGCGGGTTTTCCTATCATCGGATCTGCAATTTGCAGGCGCTGTGGATCTGCGACTGCGCACTACGACGCACGGAGTCTTGTCGATGAATCGGTTCCACTGTGCTGGCATTGTGGCAATGATTACCCTTGGGTCCTGGGCTCCCGCACACGCAGGCGGTCTGCTTGGCATCGACCACGCAATTGAGCCGACGGATACGGGGATATGGGCAAGGCGATACACGCTGGGCCTCGAATACGGGGTTGTGGCCGTTGGATTGGGCGGCGCGATCTGGTTTGGCGGCGAGTCCGAGATCGGAAGAACGTTCTGGCAAACAACGGACGCGATGATCTTCGGTCAGCTCGCGGCGCAAGGAGCTAAATACGTGTTTGGGCGCGAACGTCCTAGTCAGACCAGCGACCCAAATGAGTGGTTCCGAGGCCTGCATGCGCAAAGCTTCCCGAGCGGCGAA
>CAZSOI010000378.1:0-5117 GCA_964608115.1 uncultured Burkholderiaceae bacterium
ACCTCGTCGAGCACCGAGTCCATGATGCGCTCCACCGCGCGCCCAGATAGGACCGGGTGCGTGCAATACGCGATCACGTGTGTAGCGCCCGCGTCGCGCAGCGCAGCGCCGGCCTGGCACAGCGTATTGGAGGTGTCGATCATGTCGTCCATGATCACGCAGGTGCGGCCCTGCACTTCGCCGATGATGTTCATTACCTCGGCCACGTTGGCTCGCGGACGGCGTTTGTCAATGATCGCCAGGTCGGCATCCATGCGCTTGGCCAGGGCACGAGCGCGCACCACACCGCCGATATCAGGCGAGACAACCACCAGGTTTCGATAATTGTGCTTCCACAGATCGCCCAGCAGTATTGGACTGGCATAAATATTGTCGACCGGAATATCAAAGAAGCCTTGGATCTGATCGGCATGCAGATCCATCACCAGCACGCGGTTAACGCCCGCCACCTGCAGCATGTTGGCTACGACCTTTGCGCTAATCGCAACCCGCGCCGAGCGCGGGCGCCGATCCTGACGCGCGTAACCAAAATACGGAATTGCCGCGGTGATACGGCCAGCCGACGCACGTTTGAGCGCATCGACCATGATCACCAATTCCATCAAGTTATCGTTGGTCGGAGCGCAAGTTGGCTGCAGCACGAAAACATCCTTACCGCGCACGTTTTCGTTGATCTCCGCCATGATCTCGCCGTCGGAGAAGCGCGAAACCATGGCGCGCCCAAGCCGGATGCTCAAATGTTGAACAACCGCGTGAGCCAATCGGGGGTTCGCGTTTCCCGAAAAGACCATCAGGTTTTCTGGTACCAACGCCGACATCAAAGTACCTTAGCGAAACCGCACCCCAAGAGTGCTGCTTGATCCGTAAGAGCAAGAGCGAGCGAATCTGCCTAACCGGCCAATTGCCATTCGCGCCTCGCGCTCTTTGCCGCTCTTTGCTTGTGTTCCGTAGCTTTGGCTGGGGAGGAAGGATTCGAACCCTCGAATGGCGGAATCAAAATCCGCTGCCTTAACCAGCTTGGCGACTCCCCAGCACGAGACTTGCAAAACGCAACTGCGGGCTTTCTGGCCCGATCGGCACGCCTCTTTTTTTCTCAACCCAACGCATTTCTGCCTGCCATCGCACTGGCGGCGCCTTTTGCTATCCGCCAACCCTCAACCAGTCTGCCAACGGCAGTTCCTCAAGCCCCGAAACTGCCCAAGCCTTCCAGCGCGGCGGCAATTGCACCCGCAGCATATCCAATGCCCGTTGTGCCTCGACGGCGCCGGGCACGATGCAGTACACCGCGGATCCAGAACCGCTCATTCGCGCCGGTCCAAAGCGCCCCAACGCGTCCAGCGCCTGATTCACGGATGGGTATCGGGACCGCACTACCGGCTCCAGATCATTGGCCCCAAATAGGCCCGGGTTCGCCTCGCGAAGTGCCGCAGAAAAGCCGGAGATTGTCGTTCCTTTGCTGTCGCGTGTCAATTTTGGATCGGCAAAGATCTCCGCCGTCGAAACGTGCTCGCCCGGAAATAACAGCACAAACCACGTGCTGGGCAGACGAACCGGGGTACAACGCTCACCGATGCCCTCGACGAACGCAGCGCCGTCGCCGAGAAAAAATGGTACGTCCGCGCCCAGATCCCGGCCCACTTGCATTAGCGCCTCTCGGGAAAGACGCAAATCCCAAAGCCGGTTTAGCGCGATGAGCGTGGTCGCCGCGTCCGACGATCCGCCACCCAAACCGGCGCCCACGGGAATGCGCTTTTCGATACGAATCGTTGCCCCGCCTGCGCCCGTCTGCGATGGCGGCGAGTCGCCGCGCTGGGCAACGTATCGCTGTAGCGAGTGCGCCGCGCGCACTGCCAGATCTGCCTCGATCGGGCCCGTCAGATCGCCTTCACGCGCGATTTGACCGTCTTTTCGCGAGGCAAAGTCCAGGGTATCCCACAGGCCAATGGGCACAAACACCGATTGGATCTCATGGTAGCCATCGGGGCGTTGCCCCAGCACATGCAAAAACAAATTGATTTTCGCCGGCGCAGGCAACCCAAGTAATTGACGCGGCCCGATCACGATGTCGGTCCGTCAAGCACCACGCGCAACGCGACCGATGGCAATCCGTCGCGTCCGGCACGCTCGATCTGCAAGTAACGACCGGTCTTGCTGTCGACAACGCGCTGCACTGTGACCGACCAGCCATCTTGCTCGAAGCGCTCGCTGCCCTCGTCGGCCGCCAACATAAGAAACGGTCTGCCGCTCGAAGGTCGTCCCTCGATCCAGTCCGGCATGCGCTCGATCGGCAACGACCAGCCCAACACTTGCTCAGCGAGCGCCTGGGCGTCGGCACCGCGCGCAATGCGCGTGTGGCCATTGGATGGCACGAGCAAGCGCGCCTCGCGCGGATCGGTTTCAAATCGCGCGATCGTTGCCCCCAACGGTGTAACCAGATCCAGCGTAAGGGACTGAGGCCCCACGGCCAGCGCGAAGCGCCCAGTCCATGCGCTGCGTTGCGTTTGGCTCCCCGTTTCGGACTGCGTCACGGCAAGCGAAAAGCGTCCCGAGTAGCTGCGCTCGATGCTCGCAGTTGGGGGCAGATTTGCACAGCCGCCGATGATCACCGCTGCGAGCAACAGCGCCAGTCGCGGCGCAAGCAGTTGCAATCCAAACCGCCCTCCCGAACCCCTCCCGGTCACCGGCCGTGCCATTGCTTGCGGGGCCCTTAGGGCTGGATTTTTAGTCGTTGCAGCGTATCGCGCAGCGTGTCACTTTCGCCGTCGCGTTTTTGCGCTTCCAGCAAAAGCTCGCGTGCCCCAGTGTGATCTCCCGTGGCCCAGAGAACTTCGCCCAAGTGCGCGGCAACATCCGGATCGGCCTTGAGTTGAAATGCGCGCGTTAGCGCCTCGCGCGCCGCGGTCAGATTGCCCATGCGGTATTGGACCCATCCCATGGAATCGACGATAAAGCCATCGTCGGGTGCAAGAGCCAACGCATGGTTGATCAGCTGATAGGCCTCTTGCAGGCGGATGTTGCGGTCGGCAAGCGAATATCCCAACGCGTTATAGGCGTGCGCATAATCGGGCCGTAGCTCCAATAAGTGGCGCAGGCGCGCTTCCATCAGATCGATTCGATCCAGGCGCTCGGCGCTCATCGCAGACTCGTAGAGCAATCCCGTGTCGTCGGGGCTGGCCCGCAGCGCCTCATCGAGCAAACGAAACGACTCCTCGTAGCGGTGCGCATCTCGCAGCAACTGGCCTTGGGCCAAGACGCGTTGTGTGCGCTCCTCTGCAGTGTTTGCGGGCATCTGCCGCAAAATTTCTAGACCTTCCTCGACCCGATTCATCCGACCGAGGACAAAGGCCTGACGCTCGCGCGCCGCCTCGTTTTGGTCGGCGCCATGCACTTTTTGCAGCCAGTCGAGCGCTTCGGCAAACCGATGCTCGCCTTCGGCAACACGCGCCATGTTCATGTAGACGAGGTCCAGATCACGGTCCTGGGACGATCCGACAGCATCCAGATAGCGCTCAAAATGCCCGCGCGCCTCGGCAAAGCGCTCGGCCTCCAGCGCAAGCACGCCCAAGGCAAACAGCGGGTCTAGGTTCTTGGGGTTTTGGCGCAGCAGTTCCTCAAACTGTTGGCGCGCCTCTTCCAGACGCCCCTCGCCCACCAGCAGCCGCGCGTAGACCTGTCGCACCTCGGCGGCCTGCGGGTGCGCCGCAAGAAACCGCGCCAGGACGGAAAGTGCCTCGGAATGTGCCGCGACGTTCGCTTGCTTGTCTGCGCCCGTGGTCGCACTGGGTGCGGGTCGGGAGGTACCCTCGATCAGCAGCTGCACCACGGTAATGACCGCCAATTCCGAATCCGGGCGCATCGCCAAAGCAGCACGAGCGTGCGCAATGG
Organism: uncultured Burkholderiaceae bacterium; assembly: GCA_964608115.1. GTDB lineage: Bacteria > Pseudomonadota > Gammaproteobacteria > Burkholderiales > Burkholderiaceae_F > GJ-E10. The sequence goes on from CAZSOI010000378.1 coordinate 3,886, forward strand.
CGGTGCGGTCGTTGCCGGCAGCGTGCGCACCCCGGGCAACGATCAAATGCGCGTCAAAGCCGCTGTTTGGTGCGTTCAAATACTTCTGCGCAACCGCTTCGAGCAGCGCTAACCCCTTGGTTTGATCCGGCGCGTGCGCGAGCACCCGCTGTAAGCGATCGAGAATTTCAAGCGGACTTGCTGCCGCCGCGATTTGCCGCTCCAACAGCGGCCGGGCCACGTCATACTGGCCGTTAGCGACAAGCAACGACGAATAGGACTGATCCGCCTCCGCGTCGTTAGGGGCAAGGCTGCGCCAAAGCCCTGCGGCCTCCAATGCCTGGGGCAGCGCCCGCGCGCTGATGGCAATTTCCGCAGCTCGCTGCGCGATTCGCGGATCGTGGGTTTGTCGTGCCGCGGCCATGAGCTCGGTAAAGGCCGCCGCCGCTTCGCCGCGCTGCACCGCAATTTCCGCATACATTAGGCGAAAAAGCAGATCGCTTGTGAGCTCAACATCCGGCAACCGCTCGCTCGAAGCAAGTGGTGCGGCGGTTTCTGACACCCCAGGGCCACCCGCCGTCTGCGGTGGCTCGCCATGCGCCGGTGTGGTCGAGCAGGCCGAGATCGCCCCGCCCAGAAAAAGTGCGCCCAGGGCGACCCTGAAGCCGCGCAAATAAGCATGTGTGCTAGCAATCAGTACCATCGGATCAGCGCCAAAGCGGCGCAAGTTGCAATCAGATCCATCATATTATCCTCCCGGCACCTGGCGCTTCGCCGGTGAAATGCACCCGAAAGGCGGGTCGACCGGAGGAATTTTCATGCCCGAATTGCCCGAAGTCGAGGTCACCGCGCGCACTCTGGCGCGTCGCTTTGACGGGCAGCGGGTACGTGCCGTTCGCATCTATAACCCAAATTTGCGCTGGCGCATTTCGGACTCCTTGGAAAAATGCCTCACCGGGGAGCGCATCGAGCACATATCGCGTCGCGGCAAGTACCTGCTCTGGCATTTACAGTCCGGCGTGCTGATCTCACACCTTGGCATGTCCGGTTCGTGGCGTGTGCACGAAGCACAGCGCGCCCCGGTCCGCCAGCGCCACGACCACGTCGAGGTGCAGTGCGATGGCCTCATTGCGCGCCTAAATGACCCGCGGCGCTTTGGCGCACTGCTTTGGCACGCGCATTCGGGCGGCGATGTACTGCATCACCCGCTGCTTGCAGGCCTGGGGATGGAGCCATTTGACCCTCGGTTTGAT
>CAZSOI010000379.1:0-5378 GCA_964608115.1 uncultured Burkholderiaceae bacterium
CTCCCACCCGGTTCTTCATCTTGCAAAGATAGCTGCGGACCGCCGGGGTCATTCTCCAACCCCACACCGGCGTGCCGACGACCAGGATGGCATAATCGGCCGGATCTTTCTGCGGTTCGGCGATATCGGATGCCACCTCCCGTAGGCTATCGTACCCGGCTCGCAGATAACCCAAGAACCCGCGCCGATCCGCAGTCTCGCGGATCTCTTCGAGGTCGGCATCGAGGCGCCCCGCGATCTCCTTGGCCGCACGCGCCGTGCTGCCGGTACGCGAGTAATAAACTACCAACGCTCTTCGCTCCCCGCTCATGTAAATCGCACTCCTATGCAGTCCGCCCGCTCATCTCCTGATGTTTATTTGTCTCAGCAAAATTTCTTGCGATGAGTTTTCCCGTGCGCGGAACTTCGGACGCAGGTAATGAGCATGTTATGCCTCACAATTCTGCAAAAACCGAGAGCGCACCCATACCGCAATCGAATGGTGCAGAAAACGCTCTTAGGCGGTCTTTACGCTGTTGGTACTGGCGCCCCGTATCAAGCCTTTCTTGATGGGCCTCCGCGGAGTCGAACTAGGCACCAACGGCTTACGAGAAGAACTGATCTCCAAAAGCAAGGATCGTTATATTGGATTCATGAACGCCCAGCGACCATTTTCGCAGCTAAGCAATGAAATTTTTCGTACTGAGCCTTTTGGTTTTTTTTGCCCAAGCCGTTTGCGCCGAGGTGATTCCCGTTGAGCCGATCGAGAAGCACCTCTTAGGCAGTTCCGCGCCATCCATGACGATGTATTTTCAGGGCAAAGACTCAAAAGCAGTTCTGATTTTTATCCCAGGTGGCGAAGGGTACATTGGCTTAAAAGAAGGCCAAGCGGACGCCAAACACCCGGTGTTTCAATTGCTAAAGCGGCTTTCGAACCCCCAAGTAACAAGCGGGAAGTTTGACATAGTTCTGTTGGACAGTCCGTATCGACTTTCGCCCGGGCAGCGTTTTCCCGTCGATCGAGAAAACACTGATCACCTTGTCCGGATTGAAAGCGCAATGCGCTACTACATGAAAAAGACAGGTCTACCGATCTGGCTAATGGGACACAGCAATGGTGGGATCAGTCTGACTGCATTCGTAAAGTACGCACAAAAGACCAAGAAGGCCGAATTGATTTCCGGGATCATCGCGGCCGACATTCGCAACGAATCTCACTTTGATCCACCGATTTCATTTCCGATGCTGTTCCTTCATCACAAACAGGACGGATGTTCGTACACACTAGACAGTGCTTCTTATGCCAACTACATGAAGGTCAAAGGATTCAACACCTCCCTGACTGAGTTCGTCTACGTTACGGGTGGGGAGGCTCAACAGGGTGACCCTTGCCATAGTGGATATCACATGTACAACGGTGCCGGCGAAGAAGTAGCGAAGGACATCGATGAGTTCATGTCCAAGTTCTACAAATGACCACCCACCCTTTGGTCACGTAAAGGGCGGTGCTACATCCGGCTTGTAAACCAGATGACGGGGCTTTGGGGGTCGAAAAGCGGTTTGTGCTTCCGATAGTCGCGCTGCAGCGCCTTGTTTGTCTTGACGATCAGTCGGCTCCTGCCCTATATCTCGACAACGCGGTGGGCGTCTGGCGTGAGGTATTGCGCTGTGCGCCGCCAAAGACAAAGAGACAAAGAAGTCGGCTATGTGGAAAATCACGCGCGCAATGCCGTAGGCTGCTTCTGGCCGATTGTGCCGTTGCGTCACGTCCGCTCTCTCGTTCGTCCAACGACCGAATATCAACTAAATTTCGACCGATGGACCGATCGCCGTAAGGTTAATTGCATGGAACATCCGTCAGTCGCCATGCCTATAAACCGTTCCAGCTGATGCGCAATCGAGCCCCCTACGCGACGGTCAGTTCCTTGCGATTGTGATGTCTGGTTCCGGGCGAGCTGGACGTCTCCATTGGGTCGGATTTGCCGGAAGACGACGGCTCTCGGCGACGACGAGTTAAGGCAGTAGTGCGGCGGATCGCGGAACTACTGTGAACCAAATACGCTTACGTGATGCGCGGCCAGAAGTGAGCGAGGACCGTGCGCCGGTCGGCGAAAGAGCCATGTAAGAAATCGGGAGCAGTGTTGCTGCAGTTACTTTGCATGCAAAGCAGTCGGGTGCCGAACGTCGAAAACGGGCGGCGGCACGATCTTCAGTGCGAAGCTGCAAAGATGGTGAAGCCCAAGAGCTGCGACGCCGCCACGACGAGCAGCGTTCCCTCATAGACTCTCCACGATGCCCTGAACTTGGCTCCTCGTATTAGGGATACCATGAGCCAGGCGAGGACGGCACAGATCAAGGGCACGCTCGCCGCCCCGATCACGTCAGCAGCCGTCGTGTCCCCTGGTTTTGCGATCTCGTATGCGCAGGCATTCACCACGAGCGCAGTGACCGTGCCCAGGAGTATCCGCTTGCGGATCTTCGGAATGGGTGCTTGGGAAGTAGGCGCAAGCCCGGTAGTGGGCGTAGACGAAGCCGATTCGGTTTTCGCGTCACCGCGGCGCCTCAGTTGCTTGACTCGCATAGCAATATATCGGGACTCCGCCTTGCGCACGTTTCCCTTGGCCTTGGCCAGGGCGTTCGCCCAGACGCCGACATCCCTACGATCCGACTGCAGTTCGGATCTAGCGATTCTTCCTAGGAGAATGTCCCCCAAGATACCGAGCAAACAGGCGCACAGGCCCCCGCAGAGAAGTGCGACGAAACTGTCGGGACCTGACTTGTAGCTGATCAAGCGGATATCGGAGTCTGTGGCTTCGTAAGTGGCACGTACGTGTTGTGTGCCGGCCAAGGGAATGTCGGGGACCGTGAATTCTGTCTTTACTAAGGCTTTCCCCGATTCGCGCTTCGAGACCTGATATTCGACCTCATATCCACCAGCGAAAGGTCCATTTTCAACTGGGATAAAGCCATTTCCAGCCGCGACAAAACCATTATCGGACGGAGGCAGAAAGCTGTAGTCGGAGTTCTCGATTCGAAAGTTCGCAAGATCTCCTTTTAGTTTCCTCAGGAACACGGTGACTAAACGTCTCTTTCCCGGAGACGAGCGATCAACAATTGTCGCCACCACCGCGACCCCTATGGGGACCGGCAAACTGGGGGGAATTGCTTGATCACATGAGATCTCTTTGGTCATCTCCATCACACCAACAGCGGTGCACATGCCGCCGGTACAACCGACCAGGAGGAAAACAGGCGATGTGAGAATCAGCGCAAGAGTGCGCACCCGGCTAGAAGGGGAGCGTTTCTCTACAGCCGCTGCTTGCAGTTGCTCTTGCGGCTGTGGCGCCGCGGAAGCGGTATTTACGGCTTGCCAACCGCAAAGTATGCAGCGGACCGCATCGTCCGGCATGAGACTCTTGCATTGTGAACAAGGCTTCATATGCCGAGAACTTTAAGCTGAGACGGATTGCAATATTGGGTTGATTCCGGAGTTGAACGGCCGCTTTTCGATTAGACGACGTCCGCTATCGGCAGCCGGGGACGGCCGCTTGGTGTCGGCAGCACCGGAACGCGGCCGCTATCAGCGGCTCCTCGGCGGCGACCGCAGGCAGAGGAATTGCGGCCATCTCGATCCCGGATTGCTACTTGCTCACCTAGACCAGACTTGCGGCCTTGGCTTAAGCCTACGCTGGCGAAGCGACCTGGCCGGCCAAAACAGGACATCTACGCGCTACCCGTAATTTTTCGCTAAACGGTCATTTAAGCACGTGACAACGCTCAATTCACTGGCTCGATCTCCGTATCACGAGCCATTGCATGGTTCAGAATAGGAACAGACCAAGGGCAAGGCAAATGTGATGCGCGATCTTGTAATTCCCGCCGTTTCGTTTGGGGTCGTGATCGGTATTTTTCTTGGCTCTATGCTCTGCAAGGCGCTCGTCTTTCGGCTTAGTAAAGGTTCACGCGCACCACGAGTTGTAATCGCTTTTGCCGTGGCGGGCGCACTACTCGCCTTGGCGCCCGCTGGCTTCCTGGCGTTCGTAGTTGGGGGAAACTTCGGTGGTGCATGGGCAGATGCAATTGGCAATTGGCTTCACATGGGCTCCATTGGCGTTCCCTTCGGCCTAGCAATTGGTACCGCCACAGTTCTTGCAAGCGTTCCAGCGCTTGGTGCGCTATTTGGAGGGTTGATCGGGTCCGCAATTGCGCGCGTCGCTCCGAAGCCGACCCTCTCGTGACTTGGCCGCAGGCGCTCGCAGTAGGTCGGCTTTGATACTTCGCTGGCGCAGCTACCAAATCGTCCTATTTTCGCTTGAAAGCTAACGAGAACGGAAGCTAACCGCCACAAGCGGAACTCGGAGGACTAGCCCCAAGGGCTGAAGCTTTGATTCGATTGCGGCCATCGCGTTCTACTACTTCTGCAGAAGGGGGTGATCCACCGGCAGTTGTTTCGCGTACCAGAGGGTAAGCTTGTGTCTGAGCGCTTTTTCCGAGACTTGGTCCTCCGGCAGCGGTTGGATCACTTTGTCGTACACCAGAAGCCTGTAGACATATAGAAGCTTCTCGCTGGCGGAGTCCGTCGCTTCAAACTTCACGACGCCCCTGCCTTCGGCGTATCTGATGCCGGCGACAATCGCCGCCTTGAAAAGCTCCGCCTCGTGCTTTAATGGTTTCATCGCCCGCATTCTGCCACGTCCGCTTGGCGCGATCTTCCGCCATGGGAAAAGTAATTAGTACACGATGCACCTCCAGGAGCCCAGTACGATAGGTTGAATCTACTTTCGCGGAGCTTCGCACTAAAGTCGAAAGCCAACGGCTCTCTGTTCCTGTTCTGTGGAAGGCCGATATCCACTTTTGGCAAAACGATCCGGTCCGCTGTTGACGACTGGCCTTAGGCGCACTCCGGTTCCACTTGCAAAGCGTGCGTCTGCTTGCGGCGTTGCGCGGCGCAGTCCGGCCCCCGTTCGACACCGGGCATCTTGACCGCGGATGGCCGCTTTGCAACGCTTTGCGACAAGCCGTGAGCAAATTGCGAACGACGCGCGAAGTCGCGGTATCGGCCAGGAGCCGACATTGCAAGGCGATTCGAAATTTCCCGAGAAGCGGTCATCACGCGCGATACGCGGTGCTTTTTCGCGCCCTACTGTGGGCGGGCTTGACATACTATATTTGATATATTCATAATATGGCATGTGGCGCATCGAAGAACACCGACGGCTGGACCGCCAACTGTCGAGTCGCGTGCCGCTCGAGGTACTCAAGCGCTACGAGAAATGGAAAGACATTGTCCGTCTTTCCGGGCCCGCTGGACTCCTTGCCATCAAGGGCTTTCGCGATGAAGCACTCTTGGGGGAATGGAAAGGGCACCGATCCTCGCGCTTAAATTTGCAGTGGAGAGT
>CAZSOI010000380.1:0-1564 GCA_964608115.1 uncultured Burkholderiaceae bacterium
CAACTTCCTCGACCAGCCGCTTGTTAAGGCTGTCGCGAGGCGTGTTGGCCGAGAGATCCGCGAGCGTTTCGGCTTCGCCGCTCAGCCATTCGTCGCTGCGCTGGCGAATATCGCGCGCAATCAGCAGGTACACGATCGCAAATGCGATTGCGCTGCCGATCGCGAAAGCCACGGTCGGCCAGCCTGCCATGCGCCACGCCGCAGTCGATCTGCGCGAATCAAGATTCCTGAAGGACATAGCCGACACCACGGATCGTGTGGATGAGCGCATGCTGAAAACCCGAGTCCACTTTGTTGCGAAGACGATAGATCTGCACGTCGACAACATTCGTTGCCGGGTCGATGCGCATATGCCAAACCTCGTCCAGAATCATCGTCCGGGTCACCACGCGACCGGCATTGCGGCACAGATACTCCAATAAAGCAAATTCCCGGGTGGTGAGTTGAAGGACGCTATCGCCGCGGCGCGCTTCGCGGCGAATCAAATCGAGTTCGAGATCACGCACCCGGAGGCGAGCGGATTCAGTTTGCGGAGGAGCACTACGGCGTAGCAGATTTCTTAGGCGCGCTTGCAGCTCAGCTAACGCAAAAGGTTTAGTAAGGTAATCGTCGCCGCCCTGCTCCAGGCCCTTCACACGCTCATCCACCGAGCGGCGCGCCGACAAGATGAGCACTGGTGCGAAATGGCCCTGTGCCCGGCACTGCGCAATCAGATCCAGGCCGTCCAAATCAGGCAATCCCAAATCAATGATGAAAGCGTCGTAAGCCGTGTTGCTGGCCAGCGCCAACGCACTAGCTCCATCTCTTGCGACATCAACCTGATATCCGGATTCCCGCAGGCCCCGGTTGAGAAACTCACGAATTGCGGAATCATCCTCCACTACCAGCAAACGCACATTAATCCCCAGGTTGTGGCCGATTCAACTGGCACGAGTCTTGCCGCGCCTAGCGTGACAGATATCAAGAGTTTAGCTTAATACAGGAAACTGAGAGCTATGGATGAACCCTTCTTAGCGCATGGATGACATTTCGTTCATCTGCAAGCGAACACGTTCAGGCGGTCACGGAAAGACCTACACTTGTAGACAGCGGCTAATGGACTGCGACGTAGTCAATGTTTCTGAGCGCAGGTTACCGCACATTACGCAACTCGACAACGCTCCTGGGGTTTGTTTCTTCAACTCATGGTATCCAAGAATCTCTCTGCACTTGCGTCAACTGCTACCGCAGGAGCAGCGGAGCCGTATCGGGAGTACGTAAATCCGCAATGGTCCCGTCTGCTGGATGTTCTCCAGATGAACGTGCACTACGCGCGTTGCCGCGGAGTGGTGTTGGACACGGAAGACGGCCGGCAGGTGCTCGATTTTCTCTCCGGCTATTGCGTCCACAACACGGGTCACAATCATCCGCACATCGTTCAAGCTCTTGAGGAGGAACTCCGTAGGGAAGGACCGGCGATGGTGCAAAGTCATGTACCCGACTTGGCCGGTCAGCTAGCCGCAGAACTCTGTTCACGTGCAGGGGGACGACTCGCAAAAGCGTTCTTCTGTAGCTCTGGCAGCGA
>CAZSOI010000381.1:0-1635 GCA_964608115.1 uncultured Burkholderiaceae bacterium
CTCTTCGTTGTACTCCTTCCGCCACACCGCGATCTTGCGCCGCGCATCGAACAGATTCTGAACCCAGCTCACCGCCAAACACTCTTCCCGCAGTCGTCCGTTGAAACTTTCTACCCGCCTGTTCTGCGTCGGCTTGCCCGGCTGAATGTGCAGCAACTCGATTTGCCGCTCGATACACCACGCCAGAAAGTGCCGGCTGGTCAGCTCCGGTCCGTTGTCGCAGCGGATCGCCTGCGGCACTCCACGCTCGCTCGCGATCTGCTCCAGCACTCGCGTCACTCTCCGACTGGCAAAACTCGTATCCACTTCCAAGGCCAAACACTCCCGCGTGTAGGCATCGACCACACTCAGCACCCGGATCGCCCGTCCGCACGCCACCGCGTCGTGCGCGAAATCCAGCGCCCACTCCTGATTCGCCACAGTCCGCACCACCAGCGGCTTTCCTTCGCGCACGCAATGTTTGCGCTTCTTCCGCCGAATCCGCAACCCCGCCTCGCAATAGATGCGATGCAATCGCTTGTGGTTCACGCGTTCTCCACTGCGTCGCAACAACACGTGCAATCGCCGATACCCGAAGCGCGGCTTCTCGCGCGCTAACTCCACTAACTTCGTGCGCAGCGGCTCGTCCGAACGTTGCGAGCGATAACGGTAGGTCGTCACCGCCAGCATCATCAGTCCGCAACCCCGCCGCTCGCTGAAGGCATACTTCTCTCGCACCTGCTCGACGGTCGCCTTCAGGACCGCGAGCTCCACCCGTTTTTTTCAATTACCCACTGCAGCGCGTCTTTGTCCAGACTCAGGTCCGCCACTAACTTGCGCAGCCGCGTGTTCTCATCCCGCAACTGTTTCGCCTCCTGCGCCTGGCTCACATCCATCCCGCCGTACTTCGCCTTCCAGGCGTAGATCGTGTGCTTCGATACCCCCACTTCCCGTGCCACGTCTTCCGCCTTGCGTCCGGCATCCAATTGTTTCAGCGCCCCGATCATCTCCGCTTCCGTATGCCTGCTCTTCGACATCTTCCTTCCCCTTTCCTTCGTCCGAAATCATACTCGGACTTGTTCGGAATCAGGGGAGCAGGTCACCTTGTAGAAGTGAAGGGGGATCACAACCACCGAGGACGCAATCCAGACGCAAGCAACAATCATTAAGTACGTCTTGGTAGTCATCATTCCAGCTACAAGCAGCGACAGGAAGGAAACCGCCCACAAGACACCCTCGATATGTCGTTTCATCGCTTCTGCACCAGTATGAATGCTCTTCTCTACGTTGATCGCTTGTATAATAAAAAATTGCGCTCATGCAAAAAAGCAGCATGGTCAAAGGCCGCCTCCGAGCAGAGACAACTCCCCGCATCCGCTCCACCACCGTCCTCTGCGTGCGCCGCGACAACAAAGTCGTCATGGCGGGAGACGGCCAAGTCACGCTCGGCGAGTCGATCATTAAGCATGGAGCGAAGAAAATTCGCCGCCTTTATCAAGACAAAATTCTGGCCGGATTCGCCGGCTCGACGGCCGACGCCTTCTCGCTCTTCAGCCGCTTCGAGGCGAAACTCGAGCAGTACCACGGCAACCTTGGCCGCTCCGCGGTCGAACTGGCCAAGGATTGGCGCACCGACAAGTATCTGCGCCATCTCGA
>CAZSOI010000382.1:0-2192 GCA_964608115.1 uncultured Burkholderiaceae bacterium
ATGGCCTCGGGCGTGCGATCTGTCAGGGCTACATCGCCGGCAACGCGGCCGCTGTGGAGCCACTGAAGGGCTGATGGTATTTGGCGCTGCGGAGGCCGGCGGGACGCGCTGCGTTTCTTTTTCCGCGCGGGTTCGCTCCGGCTTGCTTTGTCTTACGGAGGCTTCATACCGAAGGCGTGACACTCGTCGCACAACGTCTCCGATGCCCGGTGAACGTGGTGGCAGGCCCAGCACGGGATCTCGCCGAGATGCGAGGCGTGCGGATTGGGCCGATCGGACGCCGTCTTGGCCGCGATCTGCGAATAGCTGCCGTGGCAACCGGTGCATACCGTCATTTTGGGCGCGTCGGAGAGCGGCGCGTCGCGGTGGCAGGAAGCGCAGTCGAGGCCGGCGCGGATGTGCTTGTCGATCAAATAGCCATGGCCGCTGCCGGGCCCGGTTGGCGACTGTGCGACGGCCTCCAGCAGAAATGGAAGAGTTGCTACAATTACAGAAGCGAGAATATAAGAACGCATAATCCAAAGATCGTTGCGAGACCAGCATACAGAAGCCGCGTAGGCAAGTGTCGAGCACGCTCTTTGGCAACGGCCAGATCGAAGCGCTCGGTGACGATGCGTTTTTCCGGAACACCGAGCTTCCTCAACCACCTTACCACACTATCCATCATTGCCGCCGGCCCGCAGACGAAGTAGTGCGCACCGGCATTGCCCGCGCCGAGGCACGTTGCCAAAACATTAGGTGTCAACTCGCCGACGCCGCCCTGCCAGCCGGGCGGCGGTTGCGAGAGGACGAAGTGCGTCTCCAAATCCAAAACATCCTTCATGCGCTCGATTTCATCGCGATAGAGAATCTGCGTCTCGACACGATTGCCATAGATCAAGGCAACGGGATGAGGGTAGCGCTCGGAAGCCAGTTGCCGGAGCATGCTGATGATCGGCGCAAAGCCGACACCGCCGGCAACAAAAACGAGTGATGATCCCGGTTCAACTATTGCAAGAGTGAAATTGCCGTGAGGCCCGGCCAGATAGGCGGTAGTGGCTGTACAGATATCACCTATCCGGTCGGTGAAATCCCCGCTTTCCTTGATCGTAAAGGCGATCCGCGGACCTTGCGCGGGTGCCGAGGAGATCGAAAAAGGATGTTCGGAAAGGCCGAAGGGAATACGGCCCAATTTCAGCCAGATGAATTGCCCGGACACGAAATCGATTGCGGCCCCGCGCTGAGGCTCGACCGTCAGCTCCCACATCCGGTCGCCGACCTTGCGCTTCGACATCACGCGATAAGGAACCCGCAACTGCAAGATTGGCGTGATCACATAAACATGCGCAAGCGAGAGAATTGTCAGTCCGAGCAATACGGCCCAAACGTGCCGGAGCCAAGGATGCGTCGTATAGAGACCGACCCGAAGCAGATGATGGAAGCCGAGCGCGGCAATGGCCGCAGCTCCCAGCACGTGGGACAACCGCCACGTCTCATAGGAGATGGGCAGCCGATGACGCCATGCCGCCAGCGGCACCAGCAGGATGGCAACGCCCCACGCGATGACACCAGTGCGCAGCGCATCGGCAGAAAGCAATGACCGAAAGAAGCTCAGAGCATTGGCGGGAGCGGACCACAGCGCCGGCGCGGCATAAAGACAAGGATGCGCGAGAACGAAAACCAGCAGTATCCGCCCCATTGCCTGGTGAAATCGCATGACAAGGTCGATGCCGACGGTGCCTGTCACTGTGCGAAAGCGTCCAGAAAGCAGAAACTGCACCAGCAGCATCGCGTAGCCGACAAGTGCGGCACCGGAAGACAACTTCAGCCATAAGCCGAGACGTGGCGTACCTCCGATCGCCGCGAGAAGCAGCGGCAGCAGACAGATAGCGGCGTAAAGACACGCGAGCGTGAACAACGGCAAAGTGGAAAGCCTGCGCATGCCCCGCCTCGTCGAGGTCAAATCACGCATTCGTTGGCACTCAGGTTCCTGCTCCGTGCAACTATACGATCGCCCCGGGCGCCTCCGTAATGTCTAGGATCGAGTAGGAAAGCCAGTCGGCGCTGTTGACCAAAGTTACCTCTTCGGTGATCGCGTGGCTGGTGCCCTGGAGACATCCCCTCGATGCAGCGCCCCAGCCCATCCGGGTTGATGATGAGCCCGCAATCACGCGCGACCGTGAATTCGCGCGATCATACCTTGCCGTTGCGCC
>CAZSOI010000383.1:0-3234 GCA_964608115.1 uncultured Burkholderiaceae bacterium
GCGACGTTCATCCTGAGCCGGATCGCTATCATTTCTCCGATGCGGACGCCATTGCTGTTTTTGGTTCGCAGCGCAATATGAAGTTACGTGGCCACACGCTGTGCTGGTACGCCGTAAATCCACCCTGGGTTGAGGCTCGGCTTGCTGAAAAGGCCGATGAACGCATTCTCACAGATCACATCGAACAGGTGATGGGGCACTATCGTGGGCGGATGCATTCTTGGGACGTCGTTAATGAAGCTCTAGAACCGAACGAGGGACATCCCGAAGGATTGCGCAAGCAATCTCCTTGGCAGAAGGCATTTGGAACAAACTACATCGAAATAGCGTTTCATGCCGCTCGTCAGGCAGATCCGAACGCGCTTCTGTTCTACAATGACTATTTTCTTGAGATGCGCTCAGCCGAGCATAGCGCCCGGCGCGCCGCGCTGCTTCGTTTGTGCGAGAAGTTACGTCAGAAAAATGTGCCTATCGACGCGGTCGGCATCCAAAGCCATCTGCAGGCCTTCCGGCAAACCTACAATGAGGAAATATTCGCAGCGTTTCTCTCCGATATCCGCTCGCTCGGACTAAAATACATGATAACGGAGTACGATGTCGCGGACATCGATGGTCCCGCTGACATCAGCAAACGCGATGCGGAGGTGGCAAGTTTGACACGTAGATTCATGGATGTCGCGCTTGACTCTTCATCTTGCCTTGGCGTTCTCACCTGGGGACTGTCGGACAGATATTCCTGGCTTTCACACCCGATCTGGGGGAGAGACTACAGATGGCCGGATGGGCAGTTGTCTCGTGGGCTTCCGCTCGATGGGAATTTGAAGCGCAAGCCAATGTGGTATGCGATTGCAAAGGCGTTTGAGTCCTAGCGCTGCTTTGGCTAGCATCGAGTTCAAAAGCATCATTGCCAGCAAGGGGGAGCGGGCGCCCAAGTGTGCGCCCGCAGAACGTCAACGCTACTGGCAGCCAGATTAAGAAATGATACCCGGCTCAATAACGCGTCAGCAAATGCCTCCCGAATTAAATTACCTTGGCCTGGCGAAGGCGCCTGGAAATGGGAGAAATCGTCTCCACCTCGATGCCTTCTGACTACGGCGCTTAACCAGGACAGAGTCTTTTCCTTTTCAGATGATCGGGAAGAAGGCATATTTATCGGATGTTGAACCAATTTTCAGTACGATGGCATCCCGTACGTTGGTTTTCTGTTTCATGGCCTAACAATGAGCAAATCTGTTCCGCTAGTCAGCGCGATTATCCCTGTCTATAATCGCGCTTCCCTGGTGGCTGGAGCCATTCGTTCGGTGCTGCAGCAGACGCATTGCTCTCTTGAAGTGCTCGTTGTAGATGACGGCTCCACTGACCACACGGCCGAAGTTATTCTGCAAGTGGCCGACGAGCGGGTGCGGCTGATTCAACAAGCAAACTGCGGCACAGCGACCGCTCGAAACACAGGACTCGCCGCTGCGAAAGGCGAGTTTATCGCTTTTCTCGATGCCGATGATCGCTGGCTGCCTCGCTTTGTGGAGCTGTCCCTTGAAGCCACACGAAAATTCTCTCAGGAGCCTTGCTTTGCCTATAGCGGCTATATTGCCGTTGATGAAAAAGGCCGGCTTCTTCACTTCTCCAGCCTGAAGCACCCTCTTGAAGGCTGTGCATTCGAGGCCATGATTGATCGTGAAAGCTCTATCCTAGCTGGCAGTTCATGTTTGTTTGACCAGCGGATTTATGAGGCCATCGGCGGCTTTGAACCGGATGATTACCACGAGGACTACACCTGGACCTTGCGAGTAGCGCGGAGGTTTCCGTTTGCCTTTACCGGAAAACGGCTTTGGGTGTATCGGCAAAGCGCACAGGGCAAGGCGCGTCGCCTGATGGCCGACTATGACGCCGCCCTCAAGGAGGACATGGCCATAGTTGACGCCGTTTCTGCTGTATTGAGCCCCTGCCAGGCGGAGCAGTTTCGAAATCAGCAGTTGCGAAGCGCCTTTTACCGATGGGTCATGTACGGTTACCTCGACCATGCCAAAAAACTCTACCTGACCCATGCCCGGCTCGACTGGGAACGCGGCAAAAAGGGACGGCTGGCGGTGTTGTCTATCAAGACGGGCCTACCTTTGCTCAGTCTGGCCCGTCGAAGCCTTCAGACAGCGACCGGGCTGGTGTTCGGGCGCTGGTGGCAAGGGCTTTTGCGCCGTTACCGGCTTGGATATGCCGAATAGGGAACTGATTGCTGATGTTTGTATTTGCGTTGCACAAGGTAAAGCCTCAAAAGACGGAACCACTAGACACATGTATCGCCATCTCGCCCGATGGGCTTGGCAACGCCATTGATACGCTTCGGGCATGTGGATTTCGCTTTGTCTCGTTCGAGGAAGTGCTGGCCTGCCGAGTTCCTGTGCGGGAACTTCCCCCCGAAGCGGCCTTGCTGACGTTTGATGACGGCTATGTCAATTTTATCGCCCACGCTGTGCCTGTTCTGGAGAATCGAGGTTGTCCCGCCATCAACTTTATTGTGGCCAACCGCCTGGGCGGAACCAACGAATGGGATTCTGGCCACTTGCCCCTTGAACATCGAGAGCGCTTGATGAGTCAGGCACAGCTTGAATCCTTCTCAAATCATCCGCTGATTCGCTTTGGCAGCCCGGGTTACGGCACACAAATTTGAGCCGGACCTGGGATGAAGCCGAAATCCGCCGTGAACTGTTTGATTCTTATGAGCAGCTGGCCCAGTTCCTGGGGAAAAGCCTTCTGCCGATTTTTGCTTACCCGTGGGGGGCCTATCATGAGGGCGTTCTTCGATTGATGAGCGACTCCCCTTATCGCTATGCGGTGACCACGCACGCGGATCAGTGGGACTGGCGGTGTCATCCGCATTTGGCGCCTCGCTTCAACCTGCGCTTTGCCGATGGAAACCCGGCTCGGCTTCAGCTCAAGCTCTTGTACAAAGGCATTGCCAAACTGACACGCTCGGGGCTCCGACCTCGTTGTACGAGCAATATTTGATTGTGCCTCATCATCACTCGCCTGCATGTTTCATAATCACTCCTGGGGCAAGCGTGGCGCCACTGCAATCAGCAATTATTTGCTCTTCTTCTAGCCCGCATTTCTCATGGAACGCCCAACAGTGCGGCGTGAGGTACAATCTATCTATTTTATGCGCTGCGCCGCTCTGAGCAGGCGTAGCGATATGCGCCGCATATAGCGGTGTTGGTTCTGCAAGCGATGTTTGTTGTT
>CAZSOI010000384.1:0-10435 GCA_964608115.1 uncultured Burkholderiaceae bacterium
GATTACTTTCGGTCAGCGCCAGCGAAATAAACAGCGGTCTTGAGGCCTCCGTGGTGGTCAAACCGTCATATGGTCTGGGTGACGAGGAAATCACGAGAATGCTGGCCGATTCGATTGATTCGGCCGCCGATGATCGCACCGCGCGCATGCTGCGGGAGCAGCAAGTGGAAGCACAACGCATGCTCGAAGCAGCGCGATCGGCACTGCGCTCCGACGGTGACCTGCTTTCGGAACAAGAACGTGCAAATATCGAAGCCGCGATTGCCGAATTGGCACGCGCGGCCGACGGTGCGGCCCCTGACGCGATTTTGGCCGCCAACCTTGCGTTGGCGAATGCCACCGAGCAATTCGCAATGCAACGTATGAATCGCTCGATTCGGGCAGCGCTATCTGGTGCACGCGTCGAGGAGGTTCTCGCCCCGGCGCCAACGCGGCAGTCCGCGTAGCGATGCCTACGATTCGCGTACTGCCTCATGAAGAGATCTGTCCAAGCGGCGCAACAATCGTCGCGCAGCGTGGACAAAGCATCTGTCGCGCCTTGCTCGAGGGCGGGGTGCCAATCGAGCACGCCTGTGAACTTTCGTGTGCGTGCACGACATGCCATGTCATTGTTCGCGAGGGTTTTCAGTCCTTGGCTCCGTCGGAGGAGGACGAGGACGATCTTTTGGACAAGGCATGGGGTTTGACGCCACTCTCACGTCTGTCTTGTCAGGCAATCGTCGCCGGCTCGGATCTGGTCGTGGAAATTCCCCGCTACTCGATTAACCAGGTGAAAGAGGGCAAATAAGGGAGGGAATGTGAGCGCTGCAACCTTGCATTGGACCGACACGATCGCGATCGCGCTAGCATTGCGTGATGCACACCCAACAGTCGATCCGAGAACTATCCGCTTCACCGATCTGCATCGCTGGGTTTGTGCGCTAGAAGGTTTCATCGACCCGCATAACAGGTCCAACGAAAAGATCCTCGAAGCCATTCAAATGGCCTGGATAGACGAGCTTTAAGGAGAATTGGGGAGCGTCCTCCCGAGCAACGCGTAGCCGCGGCTACGGCATGCTGGCAAACCGTATTGTCTAGCGATGAGCGCGTCGCTCCAGCGAATCAAGCGTTGCCAACGCCGCCTCCACTGTAAACTCGCCGCGCTCGATGGCCACGAGCACAGAAGGAATCGAACGTGTTTCGAAACGCTCGACTTCGCCATCCAGGTTCGACGGTTGTGTGCCGGGTGGCAGGTCCACGTCGAATACGTGTACGAACTCCGCTAACGTTCCCTCGCTGATCGGGCGCCGGACCTGAATACTTGCACCTTGTTGCAGCGACATACCTTTGAGGTCAAGACCCGCTTCTTCGTGCGCTTCTCGCACAAGTGCGTCGCGCACGCTCTCGCCTGCGATCACGATACCACCGGCAAGATTGTCCCAAAGGCCGGGATCGACACGCTTGTGCGCTGCTCGGCGAGCAATCACAAGTCGACCATCGGCGGTATGGCCATTAAGGTGCACGGAGTACGTCGTAATCCCCAGCGCCCGCACAACGCAACGGTCGACATGCGCTAGGGCCGCAGCTTGCGGATCGGGGCGCAACTCAAGGGGCTCGTCGCGCCAGGCGTCGATGAAGCCCTCTTGCCGCAGCGCGTGCGCGGCTTGCTCCAGAAGATGTGAGCGGTCGGCGGCGTCTTGGCCCGTATCAATCAGTTCCAGTATGTGGTCATGCAGGCGAAACCCCGCTACGGCATTGGCCACGCATTCGGCCGCGCGCGGTGCGACGCTTCCGCACAAACGATGGGCAATCACCAAGTCCAGAGCATCGGCGGCCGGCATTGACTGTGCCTGGGCCCAGAGACGTTCGCGCAGCCGATCGACGGTACCGAGCAAGGGCGTTATTCCGGCCGCATGTGCGGGAAAAGAATGACATCGCGTACGTTGGAAACGTCGGCCAGCAACATGACGAATCGGTCAATACCCACCCCGCAACCTGCGGCCGGTGGCATGCCATATTCGAGCGCGCGAATGTAATCCGCATCGTAGTACATCGCCTCCTCATCGCCGGCCGCTTTCGCTTCGGATTGCCGCCGGAAGCGCTCGGCCTGATCCTCGGGATCGTTGAGCTCAGAAAATCCGTTTGCCGTTTCGCGACCAGCAATGAAAAGCTCGAAGCGCTCGGCGACCGCCGGATCGGTGTCGGAGGCACGTGATAAGGGCGACACCTCTGCTGGGTAATCGACGATGAATGTCGGCTGTATAAGCCGGCTTTCGGCGACCTCCTCGAAGAGCAATAACTGTAGGGTTCCCAGGCCGGCGCTTGTTGGAGCCTCAACTCCCAGCCGCGCAAGCTCGCGGCGAAGAAAAATTTCCTGCTCAAGTGATTGCAAGGAATACGCGGGTGCATTGCGCGCAATTGCCTCAAGGATGTGCAGACGCTCGAAGGGTTTACCCAAATCGATGCGCTGCCCCTGATAACTCAAGCAGGGATCACCTACACTTGCCTGCGCAACGGTTCGAAGCAACTCCTCGGTGAAATCCATCATCCAGCCCACATTTTGGTAAGCGGCATAGAACTCCAACATCGTGAATTCGGGGTTATGACGCGGACTGATGCCTTCATTTCGGAAATTACGGTTCAGTTCGAACACGCGCTCCATCCCGCCGACCACAAGCCGCTTCAGGTAGAGCTCTGGCGCAATGCGCAGGAACATGTCCATATCGAGCGCATTGTGGTGCGTGGCAAAAGGCCGCGCCTGCGCTCCGCCAGGGATTGGCTGCAACATCGGAGTCTCGACCTCAACAAAATTCCGCGCCACCAGAAACTGGCGAACCGCCGAGATGGCTCGCGTACGAACCTGAAAAGCCTTGCGCGTGGCCTCGTTGACGATAAGGTCGACGTAGCGCTGCCGGTAGCGTTGCTCGTGGTCCGCAAGTCCATGAAATTTGTCCGGTAACGGACGCAAGGCTTTGGCCAATAGTCGAAGTTCGCGGCAGCGGACGGAGAGCTCCCCTTTATGCGTTTTGAATAGAACGCCGCGCGCTCCAACAATATCCCCGATGTCCCAGTGGCGAAAAGATTCGTGCGCGGCTGGCCCCATGTCCTCGTCGCTGATAAAAAACTGAATCCGAGCTGAACCGTCCTGCACGGTCGCAAAACTAGCCTTGCCCATCAGGCGCTTTAGCATCAAGCGCCCTGCAACGGCAACTTCTTTAGGATTACGTTCCAACTGCTCACGCGAATCGCCGTCGAACGCGGCGTGCAACTCGGCGGCCAAGTGTGTACGTTGGAAATCATTGGGATAGGCAGGGCCGAGAGTACGCAGCGCGGTGAGCTTCGTCCGACGTTCGGCAATTACCTGATTTTCTTCTACCGCCGAGGCGGCTGTGGGCGATTCGTCTTTGGTCACGGCAGTCCTATGTTGCGGAAAGTATCGCTTTCCGCGCTTGCACGCGCGGTCAAACGCCTTGCTTTAGGCTGGCGGTGATAAAGGCATCCAGGTCCCCATCCAAAACCGCCTGCGTATTACCGATCTCGACGTTGGTGCGTAGATCCTTAATGCGCGACTGATCTAATACGTACGAACGGATCTGATGGCCCCAAGCGATATCGGTCTTAGATTCCTCCAGTTTATTTTGCTCAGCCAAGCGCTTGCGCATTTCAAGTTCGTAAAGGCGAGACTTGAGCATCGCCATGCATTCGGCGCGGTTGCGGTGTTGCGAGCGGTCGTTTTGGCTCTGAACGACAACCCCCGTCGGCAGGTGCGTGATGCGCACTGCCGACTCCGTCTTGTTCACGTGTTGTCCTCCGGCTCCCGATGCTCGGTAGACGTCGATCCGTAGATCGGCGGGATTGATCTCCACGGCTACGGTTTCGTCGACCTCCGGATAAACAAACACGCTCGCAAATGACGTATGACGGCGAGCATTAGAGTCAAATGGCGACTTGCGCACAAGACGATGTACGCCGGTTTCGGTCCGCAACATGCCAAACGCGTAGGGACCCGTTATCTTGATTGTGGCACTCTTGATGCCAGCGACTTCCCCGGCGGACTCTTCCAACAGCTCGGCCTGGAAGTCTTTGCGTTCCGCATAACGCATATACATGCGCTCGAGCATCGCAGCCCAGTCCTGCGCCTCGGTGCCACCGGAGCCAGCCTGAACGTCCAGAAAACAATTATTCGGGTCAAGCGGATTGCTGAACATTCGCTGAAATTCCAAGTCAGCAACCTGGTGTTCGAGTTTGGCAACGTCGATTCCGATGGCTCGAAGCGTGGCGTCATCTGCCTCCGCACGCGTGAGTTCGAACAGTTCGCCGGAATCTGCCAGTTCGCTTCCGATGTTGCGCAGACGCGAAACAACATCGTCGAGCAGTTTTTTCTCCTTACCCAGTTCCTGCGAACGCTTTTGGTCGCTCCAGACATCGGGACTTTCGAGCTCGCGTATGACCTCGCTCAGGCGGCGTTCCTTAACGTCGACGTCAAAGGTACCTCCGCAACTCGTTGAGTCGAGACTGAAGGTCTGCAAGGCTAGCGGCGATCTGATTGAGCTGTTCTGCGTCCATCGTGGGTCCTGCCAAAGGTGGGCAATTATACGTTTACAACGATATCTGCTCGATCCGCAGGCTGACGCGACGCTGTCCGCGGAACTCATCAATCACAGGACGGTAAGCCAAGCGCGCCCGATCGGGAAGCGTCTGAACGTGGCGAAACCAGATCGCCGGCCAGCGCCGTCCCTCCAGCGCGAGCGTAAGCTGCAGGTGCCGACCTTTCACGAGACGCTGTTCTAGGACGTCGAATTCATTGGCAAAAAGCGGCTCTGCAAATCCCTGGCCCCAGACTATGCCGTTGATTGCTTCAACTAGCGAGTGGGTGATTTCCCCACCTGCGAGGGCACCGTCAGTAGCTAACGTGCGCGCAAACAGTGCCGGATCCGTCGTTTCACGCGCCGCCTGCTCGAAGGCATGCGAGAAATCGTCGAGCGCGTCCTGTCCGATCGTCAGCCCGGCCGCCATCGCGTGTCCTCCGAATCGGGCGACGAGACCAGGTGCGGTTTTCGTTACGCGATCGAGGATGTCACGCAAATGAACTCCCTCAATGGAACGTCCCGACCCACGCAACCAGTTTGCGTCGGCACGGGCAAAAGCGATGGTCGGGCGGTGATGACGCTCCTTGATGCGTGAAGCAATTAGGCCAACCACACCAGGATGCCAATCTTCGCGGTAGATCGTGATGGTTCGCCGCTGGGCGAGCGCATTGCCATCCACGTTGGCCGCGTCTAGGTCCATTTCGGCAGATAACTGCATGTCCGCTTCGATCTGCCGCCGTTCCCGGTTCAGGCTCTCTAGCCGCTGCGCAAGCTCCAAGGCCCGATCCGCATCATCGGTGAGCAAGCATTCGATCCCTTGGGTCATATCGGTAAGGCGTCCGGCCGCATTAATGCGAGGGCCGAGAGCGAATCCGAGGTCCGCGGCGCAGGCGGTTCGAGGATCGCGTCCGGCAACGCGGAACAGTGCAGCGATTCCCGCGTGCGTCATGCCGCGACGAATGCGCTCTAGGCCCGCCTGCACAAGAATCCGGTTATTGCGGTCAAGTTGAACCAGATCCGCCACCGTTCCCAGCGCTACCAAGTCAAGCAGGACGTCCAAACGCGGTTGGGAATTTTCGTCAAAGCGCCCGCGGAGGCGCAACTCCGCCCGCAGCTGCAGCAAAACGTAGAACATCACGCCAACCCCAGCCAGGTTCTTGGAAGCAAAGCCGCACTCTGGTTGATTCGGGTTGACAATTGCCCGTGCCGCGGGAAGGCGCCCGGCAGGCAAGTGATGGTCTGTGATCAGCACGTCGATGCCAAGCTCATTGGCGCGATCAACTCCTTCAACGCTGGCAATACCATTATCGACCGTGATTAGCAGGTCGGGTTGGCGTCGCGCGGCCAGTTCGACGAGCTCCGGCGTCAGACCGTAGCCGAATTCGAATCGGTTGGGCACGAGATAGTCGACCTGGGCGCCCATGGCGCGAAGACCGCGAATTGCCACCGCGCAGGCCGTGGCACCGTCGCAATCGTAGTCCGCAACAACCAGCAATCGCCGCTGGTGGTCGATGGCGTCGGCAAGCAACCGGGCCGCTTGAGCAGATTGAGACATGCTTTGGGGCACAAGCATCTGGCGGGTCGACAGAGAAAGATCCGCCTCGCTAACAATGCCGCGCGCAGCAAGTACTCTTGCTAGTGGTGCTGGGATACCGAGCAGATGGAGTCTGTGCGCCACACCCGGATCAAATTCGCGCGCGTGAAATCGGATGCTCATCTACAGCGTCTGCTCGCTAATCACATCCGCCTCGGCAAACCAGCGTTGTAGCGCCGGTGCAGACGACCGCGATGCGACACGAAGCCTTTGCCACCAGGCAGCTTGCAACGGGATGGTTAAGGTACGAGTCTGCCGCGCGCCGCACACAATGAGTTCGAAGCGGGTTGCACCACACGCCCGAGCGGCCGCCAAGTCACGTTCCAAATGCTCCTCAAGCAACGTTAACCGTGTCAACCACGACTCCCAGTCTTGGAATGCAAAGGGTCGAAAAAGTACCCGGCAAATAGAAAGCATATCGCCTTGCGCCTCTTCCCTGCGAGCGTTCTCCCCGCAGACATCATCGTCGCGGCCTGCCATGAGCCAGCCACGCAGCACCGCGGCGTCGATGCAATTGTCCGGCGCCTGCACTTTCGTAATCGTACTTCGTGGCAGACGTCTCCACTGTCCGCCACCATGGACCCAAAGGGCGTTGACGACCATGGTGCCTCGCTGTTCGCGCGCAACGTTAACGGCGCTCGCATGCCAAAGCATCTGGATCTGATTGGTCAGCTTGCGCCACAGCCGAGCATCGGAGCCATTGGGCAATCGTTCTTGCGCGGATTTTCCAAGCACGGCATCGAGCAAGGTGGTTTGCAGGTCAATCGGAGCATCGGCCAGAATAAACCACTGCCCGCCGCGCACTTCAAGACGCAATTGAACAGCAGGAGTGGTGCCGCTGCACACCTTTGGCACGGTACCCAAAGACACTTCGCCGAGTACCTCTCGGGCCAGGCTTAGTAGAGCTTCGGTTTCGTCGGCCCCCAATGGTGCACCCACAGTATCATTCAACGTTACGCTGTCAGGTCCGAGGGCCATATGTACGGGATCACAAAACGCAATCCAGCAGTGGTGCAATTCGGCCTGAGTCCCTCCTAGCGCCTGCCATGCGTAAGCAGCACTGACCGGTGGATCCGAGTTCAAACCAAAAGTTCGGGCCAACCATGACCAATGCGCCGCACCGACACCGCCTTCGGCCGCCTGGTGCTGAGCCGTCGGCTGGGCATGCGAAAGCAACTGCGTGAGGCGCGAAACGGGCGCTGCACGCGCCAAGTCAGGTGCGAGTGCTCCGGGCACTAAGGCGCCCGGGACGAGCAAAGTCCATTTCATTTGCTCAGTGTATGCGATCTCGCTTGCCAAGCGGAAAGCAGCATTTTTGACAGACTGCGTGGGAACTTTTGCAACAAAGCGCAACGGTTTATTGCCTGCGTTGCAAATGGATACGCGCGGATGACGGTCTGCCAGGCGCAAATATCGTTTGTGGGCTATCGTGGTGTCGTGAAATCCGGCCTCAAAACTCTGGAACCGCGGTTCGCCGCGCCGCTGCTTTGTATCGGTGGAGTCGCGCTGCTCTCGGCTTGTGCGAATGGTTCTGGCCAAAGTCTTGGCCCGCCACCCGGCTCCGCGGTGCTAGCGCAGACAACGGAGAGCCGTAACGCGCTTGATCCGGTCGGCGTACTTGATCGACTGTCATGGGGCGCAAGCAGTTCGGCGTACGAGCAGATACGATCATTGGGTACGGCACGCTGGATCGCAGACCAACTGCAGCTGGATGAGCAGGCCGCGTTACCCGCCGCGGTACAGGAGCAGATTGCTGCCATGTCAATTGAGCAAACGTCACTGGCACAGTTGGTTTTTGCCCTTGAAGCGCAGCGCAAGAATCTCGAAGCAATAAGCGATGTCGATGCCAAAAAGGCCGCTCAGCATGACTATCAGCTAGAGCTAAATCGTCTGGCGCGGGAGGCTGCAAACCGGGAGCTTTTGCGAGATTTATATTCACCCAAGCAACTGCAAGAGCAAATGACCTGGTTCTGGGTGAATCACTTCAATGTGCACCAGCACAAACATATGATTCGCGCCATGCTCGCGGACTACGAACGCGCACTTCGTTCCCACGCGTTGGGAACTTTTCGCGAACTTTTGGCCGCCAGTGCGCGACATCCCGCGATGCTCGCGTATCTCGATAACGCCCAAAATGCCGTCGGCCACCTGAATGAAAATTACGCTCGGGAACTGCTCGAGTTGCACACGCTCGGCGTTGACGGCGGGTACACCCAACACGATGTTCAGGAGTTGGCTCGCGTCTTAACCGGTTTCGGGATCAATGCCAATGACCCGGCGCGAAGTGAACCGCCAAAAGTTCGGCGTGCACTGGCGGGTCAATACGTACGCGAGGGCTTGTTCGAGTTCAACCCCAACCGACACGATTACGGGGACAAAATCGTACTCGGCCAGACGATTCGCGGGCGCGGAGCTGCCGAACTTGACGAAGTCTTGATTTTGTTAAGTCGTCATCCGGCTACCGCGCGCAATGTCAGTCGAAAATTGGCGCGTTTCCTCGTTGCCGATGAACCGCCGCCTCGTTTGGTTGCGGCAATGCAGGAAAAATTTCTTCGCAGCGACGGTGACATTGCGGCGATATTGCGTGTGGCCTTTGACTCCCCGGAATTTGCTTCGTCATTGCACGGGAAATTCAAGGACCCGATGCATTTTGTTGTCTCGGCGGTACGCCTCGCGTACGACCGAAAACCAATCGTCAACCCCAATCCGATGATTCACTGGCTCAATCGGCTTGGCGAAGCTCCCTTCAACCATCCAACGCCCGACGGGTACTCGCTCGCCGAATCGGCTTGGGACGGGCCAGGGCAGTTGGCCGTGCGATTTGAAATTGCCAAGGCGATCGGGTTCGGTAGTGCAGGATTGTTCAGAACGGAGGGGCCCAACCCTGCCGAAAGGCCGGCATTTCCACAGCTTGCCAATGCCATTTACTACGAGAGCACGCAGCAGTCGCTCGCACCCGCGACACGGCAGACTCTTGAGCAGGCGGTGTCGCCTCAGGAGTGGAACCTCTTGCTGCTGAGTTCGCCCGAATTCATGCTCCGATAGTGAGCGCCGCCATGAATCGACGCCAGGCACTTCGCATCTTTGCCGCGCTGCCCTTAGTTACAGGGCGTTTGCAGGTTTTCGCGGCGCCTGCATCCGGTTGCAAATTTCTTCTTGTGTTTTTGCGGGGTGGACTCGATACCGCCAGTGTCGTGGTTCCGGTGGGGTCGGAGTTTTACTACCGTGTCCGGCCGAATATCGCCATTGCACCGCCCGGTTCGCAACCAGACGCGGCGCTTGCACTGGACGGCTATTGGGGACTGCATCCAACGATGCGCGAGACACTAATGCCGCTGTATGAACAAAAGCAGGCGGCTTTTGTTGTGTTTGCCGGTACAGATGATCTTTCGCGCAGTCATTTTGAAACCCAAGACAGTATCGAATTGGGGCAGGGCTTAGGCGGTGGCCGCGATTTCGGCTCCGGCTTTCTCAATCGACTGGCAGCCACTGTGGGCTCCATAAATGCGATCTCGTTTACCGAGCAGCTGCCGCTTTGCATGCGGGGCGAATACCGAATCGGTAACATCGCGTTGCAGACAGTCACCAAGTCGGCTCTGGACTCGCGCCAGCGTGACCTGATTGCACGCATGTATGCATCAACGCGTTTTTCGGTTCCCGTGGGTGAGGGCTTTGCGGTGCGCGAGGAAATCGTGCGTGACCTGGCCGACGAAATGGATACCGCCGGGCGCGGTGCCGCGTCCGCTAAGGGTTTTGAACGCGACGCCCAGCGCGTCGGCAAACTAATGAGTGAGAGCTTCGATTTGGGATTTATCGACGTCGGGGGCTGGGACACTCACGTTGGTCAGGGAGCGGCAAAGGGTTATCTGGCCAACCGGTTGGACGAACTTGGTCGCGGGCTGGCAGCATTCGCCACTGCAATGGGATCTCGCTGGCGTGACACGACGGTCGTCGTTTTAAGTGAGTTTGGCAGGACGATACGCGAAAACGGCAACCGCGGTACCGATCACGGACATGGCACAACGTATCTGGTACTCGGGGGCAGCGTCCGAGGCGGGCGAATAGCTGGCGAGCAACAGCAAATCACTGAGGCCGGGCTTTTTCAGAATCGCGATTTGGCTGTGCTTAACGAATATCGAGGCGTGCTTGGAGGCCTATTTGCGCGGCTTTATGGTCTGCGGCAGGATCAACTTGATCGCGTTTTTCCCGGAGCAAACGCGCGCGATTTGCAACTGCTCTGAGGTAACGGTCGCGGTGTGATTCGTTAGAATGC
>CAZSOI010000385.1:0-1838 GCA_964608115.1 uncultured Burkholderiaceae bacterium
TAAATGCGGGAGAGATTTTCAACCCTGATGACAGGCTCGCTCATGGCCGAACCTGCCCTTTACAGCCGCGGGGGCGGCATGTTGGAGCGGCCACCGGCGGCCCGCTCGCCAACGATTACCTGATCGCCCGGGTTGAGGCCCTCTTTGATTTCGGTAAAGCTATCGTCATCCAATCCAGCCTTGATCGTCACCGGAACGGGCTTGCCGCCGCGGAGAGCCCAGACATAGGTGCCTTCAGCCAGCTCCCGCGCAGCGCTCGCCAGATCGCTCTGGCTAGGCCTGTAACGGAACGCCAGGTCGGGCACGCGGATCACGCCCGGCCGCTCATCGATTACAATTCGCGTGGTGGCTGTCAGCCCCGGCTTCTGCGCCAAGTCCACATTACTCGTGCTGATCACGACATCGTAGGTGACTACGTTTTGAACGGTTTGGGGGGATTGGCGGACCTGCGCGACCACGCCTTCGAATGTGCGCTTGGGAAACGCATCGACCGTAAAAGTGGTCCGGTTGCCGACCTTCACCCCGCCGATGTCGCTTTCGCTGACATTGGCATCGACCTGCATTTGCGTGAGGTCAGTGGCGATCAAAAACAAGGTCGGGGTCTGGAGGCTTGAGGCCAGCGTCTGTCCAGTCGTGACATTGCGTGACACCACGGTGCCGCGCACCGGAGAAACAATGTTCGTGAATTCGAGATTGACGAGCGCGGCTTCCAATTCGCTCTGACGCTGGGCGATCGTCGCCTCGTCATAGGCGATCTGCGCCAGCGCTTGATCGTAAGCATTCTTTGAACTGTCCGCTTGGTCTTGCGAGATGGCTTGCGTTTTGGTCAGATTAGCGAGGCGATCGGAATTAAGCTTCGTATAGGTTAGATTGGCTTTGTCTTTTTCGAGCTGTGCCTTAGCCACTGCGAGATTGGCCTGATCTTGATCAACGATGGTTTGATAGGGCCGCGGATCGATTTTCGCGCAAATCTGACCTTGCCGCACCTGTGTGTTGTAATCGCAATAGAGTTGCTGGATCGGGCCTGAATCATAGCTGCCGACGATGATGGTGAGGACTGGGTTCACGGTTCCCGTAGCCGTCACCGTTCGCGTGATGGCGCCGAGCGTTACTGGGCTCGCCGTATAGGCAATCGTACCGCTTCTTGTGGCCTGCCTCCAGGCTAGGCCCACAAGGGCGAGAAGCAGGACAATGCCCGCCGTGATCCATGTGTGCTTGCCCCATCCTGCTGCCTTTGCTCGCGGCTGGAGAGACGTTTTGGCCGCGCTGACCAGCGTTGCCGGTTCTTTCAACATTCGCGTCCGCCCGCTGAAACTTTGCTTTCCTCATTCTCCGGTGTCACAGCGCACCGGATCAGTGCCGCGGCAATTACGCATCATCCTTACGGCATCACGGGCCACCGCCGCTGGGGCTTTTCATGCCGGTGGCCCCGGCGAACTCCGCTGCTTCGCCATTTGTTTGCTTGTTTTCTTCGATTATGGCGTGTGGCAGTCCGGTGGCGCCAGCGACCTGCTGCCAGAGCCGGGACACGCTTTGCTGTGTTTGCGCCGCCACGATGCAATCGCCCCGGCTATCCAGCACAAAAAGCGTCGCTGCCGGATCGCTCCGGACCCGGCGCACGGCTTCATTGATCACGTCCAGAATGGCGATCAGCTGGTTGATATCGTGAAGGCGCGCATGCCGCGACATATCGGCCAAACGGAACGCCTCAAGGCCTTCACGCCCGACGCTGGCGCCCTGGCGCCCAAGCTCGAAGAACACGTTCACAACTGGGAACATGCCCTGGATCAAGGCCAAGATTGCGGCAGCTTCTTCCGCTGTGCATGCGACCAAATGTT
>CAZSOI010000386.1:0-3112 GCA_964608115.1 uncultured Burkholderiaceae bacterium
CTGCGAAGAGGCATAGAGCTGTCAGGTATCGGCCACGATGCCAGCTGCGTGTCTGAGGCTTCGAGATCATGCGTGCCGCTCCTTTGGTTTGTGTCGTTGCCTGAGCGCTAGGAAGAATTCTTCGGCGTGGTGCTCTCCTTGTCAACGAAAAAAAGACAGGACGAGAGCATTTCGGCTCTACGCCAACCATCGGGCGGCAAAACGGTGCCTTGCGTCGGATTAACCAACGACCTCGAACCCGAAGGGGCACTTCGCAAAATGCAATCCGAACCTAAGGATTTTTGTCCCACCGCGACGCGCTAAAAAAACTCCACAGGTCAACCCTGTCCTCGCAGCTCTTGCGCCTCCCACCATGGCTAGGCTGGCCTACTGCGCGCGCATCAGGCGGGAGACGGCCGCGTGTCTTGGACAACACAACAGTCGGCCGAAAAGTGACGTTCGGGCGCCGGTCCCGTCGGTCAGCTTACGGTTCCCCTCCTCGAGCGCACCGCGGTGGGGGCGGCCGCTAAGACCCATAGGGCCTTGGAAATTGCAAAACGGGCTTTTGCTTGACCGGTTCTTGCGGAAGGTGGCTAGAGCGCGCGAATTGACGACGCATGAAGCAGGCGATGAGCCGGATCGATTTTGGCGCCGACAGGAGTCTTTCTACGAAACAAAGAACGCTGCTCTTCCACGGACGCGCTTGGCCGTAAAAGACCGTCACCGGTTCCGCGTGTTGGGAAGATGTCAGCCAGGTAGGAGCCTCGAGTCCGGGGGCGCGGTGCGTTAAGCCCTTGTCCGCAAATGCAGCATGAATTTCGGCGCGAAACTGGTGCGCCGTGCTTTCGATTGTGTAGAGCGATGCAACGTGCCGGTGCCCGACTAGCCGGCCTTGGTGGCGCAGCAAGCCGCTCGTTTCCCGGCTGCCAGCAAACCAACGCTGCAGGTGCAGCTCGCCCATGCGCCGCGTAAGTCGCAAATCGGCATCCGGGATCGCAGCTTGGGGTGGGGCACTACGCGGTGAGCGGCCGATGGCCCACCAGCTCGGCTCGTCGCTTTGCGGACAGGCCGTGGGTGCGGTCGATCTTTGCTTTTCACTCGGCACAATCCCGCCTTATTGAGCGCTGCGTAAAAAATCCATCTCTAACGCCTTCTGGCCAATCCTGGCGTGCAGCGCCTTGCCGCTCAATGGTGGCCGCGCCCGGCACCGCCCCGAATGCTTCGGTGGCTGGTCTGAGCAGTTGCCTGCGTCATTTCGTGGCCTTGTGCGGGTGGACCTCGAACGGCCGCGCAAGCTCGGCGTTCGTCTTCTCATCCCCTACCGCGGCCAGCACCCCCTTCGCCTTTAAATGCCGGTCGGCGGTTCCGGCGGGCTCTTCTGTTCGTGCTGCTTGCTCACAAAACGCAGGGCTCTGTCCTTTGCCATGGGAGCAGCTTTTTCACTTATGCGCTTACGCGAATTTCCTGCGCTCCCCTTTCTTCATTGTCTGGCTTGTTTACATTTGGACTGAGCCTGGTGGATCGTTTCTCATCGCACTTCGACCGCACATCTCTACGGTTGGGGCAAGATCGCGGCGGTCTCGGCACTGCCGTCGGTCGTGCGGTGTCTGAAGGCGTTCTCTTCATCGAGTTGACCAAATTCCGATTCGGGTTCGTCCCAGCCGCCCCCCAGGGCCTTGTACAGCGCAACGAGTTGGGTCGCTAGGCTTGCCCCAGCATCGACGCGCTGCTCCTGGGCTTGACGGGCCTGGCGTTGGGCATCCAGGAGATCGATCTGACTGGATCGACCCTCTTCGAACTCGAGGCGAACCAATTCCGCATTGGCGTCCATTTGAGCAGCTACTTGTTCCAATGCAGTTAAGCGAGCACGGGCGCGGTCGTAGCGGATCATCGCCGCCTCTGCGTCGCTTAGCGCCTGCAGCACTGCCTTTTGGTAGGCCGCGAGCGCCGCATCGCGCGCAGCCTCTCGGGCACTGACCTCAGAGGTAAGGCGCCCACGGCCAAAGATGGGGAGCGATACCTGTGGCGCAAGCGACCAGGTGCGGCTCGCGTGCTGCCAAAACTCGCCAGGCTGGACCGAATCCGAACCAAAGTTACCAACGAGCGAAAAGCGCGGATAAAGTTCTGCTGTGGCAACACCAATATCGGCCGTTGCTGCAGCAAGATCTCGCTCGGCACGGCGCACATCGGGTCTGCGACGCAATAGATCCGAAGGCAATCCGATGGCGACACGCTCTGAGCGTATCGCCGGAACAGCCAAACCGGGCTTTAGCGCCTCGGCAACCTCGGCAGATGTTGCGCCCACCAGTACTCCCAGGGCATCCACGGTTGCGCCTTTGTCGGCTTGCAGCGTGGCGAGCAAGGCCGACTGCGTTTGCACGCCGGCATCAGCCCGATGCACTTCCAGCTCACTTGCGTTACCGGCGTCCAGCCGTAATCTGACGAGGCGGGCGGAGTCCTGCAGGGATGCCAGATCGGCTTCGGCCAGCGCGATCTCACCCTCGGTTTGCCGGAGCGCGATGTACGTGCGCGCCACTTCCGCGGCAACGGCGATGCGCACATCGCGCATACTGGCTTGTGCGCTTTGCAGCCGCGCCTGCGCGGCCTCGACCGATCGGCGCACGTGGCCAAAGACATCCACTTCCCAGGAAGCGTCGAACCCGGCACGGTAATCAGTGAACTGCACGAGTGGATTGGGAAAGGGCAAATTCGCAAACAGTTCGCTATTGCGGCTGAAACGATCGCGCGAGACCTGGGCGCTTGCGTTTACGCTCGGAAGCTCTGCGGCGCCAGCTATACCCAGTTCCGCTCGTGCCTCGCGAATGCGGGCACTTGCGCTTTGCAAGTCCAAATTTGCGCCCTTGATTGCACGCTCGATCAGGGCTGTGAGGTTGTCATCGCCCAGCACCTGCCACCACGAAAGGAGGGGCGCCTCGGAATCGAAGTCGCCGGGAGTCACGAAGTTCTGTGGGACCGGGACCTTGGGCGCCTGATAGTCCGGTCCGACGGCACACGCGCACAGCGCAAAGCTGCAGAGCACAATCCAGGAGCGGCAGGAAAATCGATTCGTCCAGCGCGGCTTCATTGGCTCCTCCGCTTGAAAAAGACGTACGCCAGAGACAAGGTCAGTGAT
>CAZSOI010000387.1:0-28523 GCA_964608115.1 uncultured Burkholderiaceae bacterium
CTTTCGTACAGCACGCCCAGCACGATGTACACAGTGACAATCGCTGCCAACAGCAAGAACACCTCGTTACTCAGCGCCTGCTGAAAAGCCAGCGCCGCCCCTTGAAAGACGACGAACATGCTGGCGGGACGGCCAACTTCCTGCATCGCCTGGCCGATACTGTCGACGGCCTCACCTAAAGAGACGCCCGGTGCGAGGTTAAAAGACACTCCGGCAGAGGGAAACTGACCTAGGTGATTAATCTGTAGCGGCAGCTTCGTCTCGGTAATCGTCGTGATCGACGGGAGCGGAACTTGTCCCGTACCGGTGGACGAGGTCGCGGACGGTAGGTACACCTCGAAGATGTCCGACGGCGACTGCTGCGACATCGGGTCGGCTTCGAGAATCACGCGATATTGGTTCGTTTGCGTGAAGATCGTCGATACGATGCGCTGGCCGTAGGCGTCGTAGAGCGCGTTGTCGACCGTGGCCGGAGTGATGCCAAAGCGTGCCGCCGTTGCCCGATCGATCGTCACGTATGCGGCCAGGCCGCGCTGCTGCAAGTCGCTTGCCACATCCTCAATTTGCGGCAATTCGTTAAGGCGCTCAATGAGCTTGGGTGTCCAAGATTCGATTTCCTCCGGATTGGCGTCCTCCAGAACGAAGTTGTACTGTGTGCGGCTCACCGTCGTGTCGATCGTCAGATCCTGCACCGGCTGCATGTACAGGCGGATGCCAACAACGTTGGCCGTTGCAGCGTTTAGCCGGCGAATCACATCGCTTGCACTGGAGTGGCGCTGCGCGTGCGGCTTTAGTCCAATCAGAAAGCGCCCGCTGTTGAGCGTTATGTTGGTGCCGTCGACACCAATAAACGAGGACAGGGTGTCCACATCGGGATCGCGCAAAAGCACCGATCCCAAGGCCTGCTGGCGCGCGGCCATTTCCGAAAACGAGATCGATGCAGGCGCCTGCGAGATTCCCTGGATCAGACCGGTGTCCTGCACCGGGAAAAGACCCTTGGGGATGAACACATACAGCAGCACCGTGAGCACGAGCGTGCCGGCGGCAACGATCAGTACGAGCGCATGGTGCCCGAGTACCCAATCGAGCGTGCGCGCGTAATTGCGCAATACCGCGCCATACCAGCCGGTTGCATATACGCCATGCTCGGGGGGTGGCTCGCCGGGCTCGTGGCGGCGCGTGCTCAGGATCTTGGCGCACATCATCGGCACCAGGGTGAGAGAGACGACCGCCGAGATCAAAATAGTGACCGCAAGCGTTATGGCAAATTCGCGAAACAGCCGTCCGACCACGTCCTTCATGAACAGCAAGGGAATGAGCACGGCGATCAGCGATACGGTCAGCGAAACGATCGTAAAGCCGATTTGCTTGGCCCCCTTTAGCGCGGCCTGCCGGGGCGAATCGCCGATCTCCAGGAAACGCGCAATGTTCTCGATCATCACAATGGCATCGTCGACGACGAATCCCGTGGCAATTGTCAGCGCCATCAACGTCAGATTGTTGATGCTGAACCCCACCAGGTACATCACACCGAACGTGCCAACCAGCGACAAGGGCACCGACAGAGCCGGAATGATGGTCGCCGGCAGATTGCGCAAAAAAAGGAAGATCACGAGAACGACAAGGCCTACGGCCGTTGCCAATTCGAGCTCGACGTCTTGTACCGATGCCCGGATGGTCACTGTGCGATCGCTTAGCACTGCCACATTGATGGATGGCGGCAGTGACGCCTTTAACTGCGGCAGAAGCGACTTGATGCCATCAACAACGGCAATCACGTTGGCGCCGGGCTGACGCTGAATGTTCATGATCACCGCCGGCGTATCACCGCTCCATGCGGCCAGCTTATCGTTTTGCGCCCCGTCGATTACCTTTGCCACGCTCGAGAGCAAAACCGGTGAGCCGTTGCGGTAGGCAACGACTAGGTTGCGGTAATCATCGGCACTTTGCAGCTGGTCGTTGGCATTGACTGTGTAGGAACGCATCGGGCCATCGAAGTTGCCCTTGGGCGTATCGACGTTGGCATTGCCAATCGTGGTACGCAGATCGTCGATATTTAGGCCGTATGCAGCAAGTTTGCGCAGGTCCGCCGCGATACGCACGGCGGGGCGTTGGCCGCCACTAATGCTTACCAGACCCACACCGGGGAGCTGAGAGATTTTCTGGGCAAGCCGCGTGTCGGCCAAATCTTCGACCTTCGTCAGCGGCATCGTTTTGGAAGTCAGCGCTAAGGTAAGAATCGGCGCATCAGCCGGGTTTACCTTCGCGTAGATCGGTGGAGCAGGCAAATCGGCGGGAAGCAGGTTGCCGGCCGCATTAATTGCCGCCTGTACCTCCTGCTCCGCGATGTCGATATTCAGCGCCAGGCTGAACTGCAGCGTAATAACCGATGCGCCTGCCGAGCTCGACGAGGACATCTGCGTGAGACCAGGCATTTGTCCAAGCTGCACTTCCAAGGGAGCGGTGACCGACGTGCTCATAACGTCGGGGCTGGCGCCGGGGTAGAAGGTCTGAATTTGAATCGTCGGGTAATCGACCTCGGGCAATGCGGACAGCGGCAGGAAGCGAAATGCGAGGATTCCGGAAAGCAGAATCGCGATCATGAGCAGCGAAGTTGCTACCGGCCGCTCGATGAACGGGCGCGACGGGTTCATCGCTTAGTTCTCCCCCGTGACGCTCACTTTCGTACCGTCGCGCAGCTTGTCGGCTCCGTCGGTTACCACCCGCTCACCGGCTTCCAGTCCCGAGAGGGCCGCCACCATCGTGCCGTCCGTCGGACCGATCTTGACCGGCGTCATCGCCACCGTCTTATCCGTCTTTACAACGTAGGTGAAGGTCCCCTTCGATCCGCGTTGGATCGCTGCGCTGGGCACGGCCACCGCACCCGCGAGCACGTCGATGCGCAGTACGACATTGACGAACTGGTTAGGAAACAAGTTCTCGCTGGCGTTGGGAAACAGTGCCTTGAGGTTTACCGTGCCGGTGCTCGTACTGATCTGACTGTCGATCGCTAGCAAGCTACCCGTATCAAGGAGGCGCGTTCCGCTGCGATCGTAAGCCTGCACCTGCAGTTTCGCCCCGGTACGCTGGCGGGACAGCACCGTGGGAAGGTCGTCCTCGGGCAGAGCGAATACAACGGTCATCGGCTGCATGCGGGTTATAACCGCAAGGTTTGCCGTGCCGCTGCCGGCCTGAATGATGTTGCCCGGGTCCACCAAGCGCAGGCCGATGCGGCCATCTGTTGGCGAGACGATTCGGCAGTAGCCAAGATTGATGCGAGCCGTATCCACCTGCGCCTGATCAACCCGCACCGCCGCTATGTCCTGCTGGACGATCCATTTCTGATCCTCGGCCTGTTGACGCATGATCGATTTTTTTTGCACCAGTTCCTCATAGCGCACAAGGTCCATCTGTGCTTCCTGCAGCGCAGCCTGGTCCTTGGCCAGCTGGCCCTCAGCTTGCGCAAGCGCCGCCTGATAAGGGCGAGGGTCGATCAGAACGAGAAAATCACCCTTGTGCACCCTCTGGCCTTCGACAAATGCCACCTCGGTCAGTTGGCCACTGACTTGTGCCTGGATGGTCACCGTGGCCAGCGGCGTCACGGTCCCCAACGCGTTTTCCGTAACCTTGATGTCTTGCTTGGTGACGCTCGCAACCCCCACGGGTATTACGTCGCTCTGCCCGCCGCGCGCTGCGCGCCGAGATCCCTCGTCCGAGGGCGCAGTAATCGATTCGGCCGGTTTATGAAATATCCATACGGCAATTCCGATGACTAACACGGCAACCAGCACAGCCAAAGGCCAGCGTCTGCGTAAGGCATTTTGGACGTGGTGAGAAGCAGATGACCTTGTCGATGGGGTGTCGTTCATCGCGATTGCTTTGCCGTGAGTTGATACGTTAGGCCCCGCTGCCCGCGAACGGCCGCGGGCCGCGCCCAAACGCATGGCTGCTAAGACCGAAACGGCATTTTAGGCGATGGGACATTGCACAAAGGCGCAAAGTCCGGAACAAAAGTAAAACTTTGCTACGAGTTCTACTATCTGCCCTTGGAACTGTTGCCGTTTAGGGCATGGTTTTTGTGAGCCCCGCTAGGTGGCCCAGTGCTCGAGCCGGCGTTTTGATTGATGGTTGCGTCAGCACCCAGGAGCACAGTGCCACTGGCGCTTCTTAATGCCATCGTATGGGTACGCTCCGACGCTCTAGGAGCCCAACGCGGGGTATCGCGAACTCTCGAGCAACTGCATCGCTCGGGGGATTTTTCGTATGGACCGCCATCCTTGGGGTGCCTCGCTCAGGCGCCAGGACCCTGGCAGCCATCGAGGCGGCGGGTCAAAGTCCTTCGGTCAATGCACCCGCCGCGAGTAGGGGGTTCGCAAATTCGATGTCGAAGCTTCAAGTTTGCTCTGGTCACGCTTGGATCAAATGGGGTAGCGCCAAGTCAAGAACCGGCATCGTTGCTGACTGATCGATGCATGCTCGTGCATGAAAGTTCGCGCCTATCGTTTGAGTAACTTTTCGAAGCGAAAGAAGGACACTTCGAGTCACCAGGTGCAAAGTGCGGGGTTGGGCCCGGCCGCGCAATCGGTTTAATGGCCTTCTTCTTTATCGACATCTACGCATGACACCTGTCAAAAATGCGGGACAATCCCTGCAACAGACCTCAGGCGAAGGCCATGCGTGCCGGGCTTTGCAATTGAGCGGAGCGGACAAATTTGCGTAATTTTTCGCTGACGGCAATTACTACCGCAGGCGCAACGCCCGAGTCAGGCCCTTTACACGCGGTGGCGGTTTGGCGCGCCATCATTGTGCGATCAAGCTAGCGCTAATTTAGGCGCCGGTTTTTCGGTCCTCTAGGCGAGGTCCTTGGGGCCCAAGAGCGGTAGATCGCGGGCAACCGCAGGCTTGCGGCTTGCGCACGGGCGATCGAGTTTGCGACGATCGGAATGTCTGGAATGAAAAGCGGCGATCCCACGAGAACTTGCGCATGTTCGTATCGTGCGGGACACGCCTACGATCACGACATTGCAGCTCGGCCTTTTGCAAAGTGGCCGCCCAAGTACCCCGCAAAAATGTGCACCGTCATTGACTCTGTCGAGAAACTCCGCCAAACGATCGCAGCGCTGCTCCTTTTGGGAACCCCCCCTTTTCGTGCACAGCGGCGGTTATTGCCACGGCCGATAAAGCAGGGAAGAATCGACCATGGCTGAGGCTCACGACACCCTAGCACCGGTCGCGGTCGCGCCGCAGCCCGAGGCAACTCCGCCTTCCCCTCCAGACCGCGGCTCCGAGCGCGTTACCACCGCGCAGTTTCTGCAACTGTTCTCGGCAGTCATGCTGCCGATGTTCCTGGCGGTTGTCGACCAGACCCTGTTGGCCACTGCCACGCCAAGCATTGCGGCGGAGCTTGGAGGTCTGCGCGATACCACCTGGATTGCCCTGGGTTACATGATCGCACTCACCGTCACCGCGCCCTTATATGGACGTTTGGGAGACCGATTTGGCCGTCGTGACATGCTGCTCCTATCCATGACACTGTTTGCTCTGGGATCCATGGGCTGCGGTCTGGCACCGAACCTTGGTCTGCTAATTGCGGCTCGCATCGTTCAGGGGTTAGGCGGCGGTGGTCTGATAGTGCTTTCACAGGCCCTAGTGGGCGAACTCGTTCCACCGCGGGAGCGTGCCCGCTTTCAGGGCTACTTCGCGACGAACTACTCCCTTGCAACCATCGGCGGGCCAATCATTGGCGGCCTCGTGGTACACCACTGGAGCTGGCGCTGGTTGTTTCTCGCCAACGTGCCTCTTTGCCTGATCGCAACTTGGCGCGTGCGCAAACTGCCTCAAATGCACAACTTTGACGTGCGCCCGTTTGCCGATGCGCTTGGCGCCGTGCTCTTTGCTGCGGCAACGGGGGTTACGCTCGCGTGGCTGAGCTTTGCCGGGCACCGCTTCGATTGGGCGTCGGCACCGAGCCTGACCATGGTGCTTGCCGCCTGCGTACTCTGGTGGGCGCTATTTGACCGCGAGGCCCGGCACACTGATCCGTTCTTGCCAGTCGAATTGCTGCGCGAGCCCTCGATCTCGCGCATGGCGCTGGCCGTGATCTGCTTTGGCGCGAGCATGTTTGCGCTGGTCTTTTTTCTACCGATCTTCCTTCAGCTTGGGCAGGGAACAAGTCCAAGCGAGTCCGGGCTACTGCTGCTGCCGGTGACCGTCGGCATCGTTGTGGGGTCGACCGTCACCGGAAGGATCATTGCGCAGTTCGGTCAACCGGTGCCGATGCCTGTGGCCGGTTTGTTCCTTGCGAGTGCTGCACTGGCGTTGTTGGCGATGCTGCCGCTACAGGGCCTTGCGCTCGTCGCTGTGGGATTTGCGTGCGGCACTGGACTAGGAACGGTCATGCCAACTGCACAGATCGTCGTGCAATGGCTGGCCGGGCGCCAGCGCCTGGGCGCCGCCGCCGCAGTTGTAACCCTCTCAAGGGCCACCGGCGCCGCACTAGGAACCGCGATGTTCGGCGCGGTCGCCTTTGCGCTGCTGCCCGGCATCGATCTGAGCGCGATTGCGCTTGCCGCGCGCAGCGGCACATCGGGTAATCCCGCGGGCGAGGCCGCGCCGTTGATTCAGTACGCATTTCGAGTCGGTTTTGCCAGCACCGCTCTAATTGCACTGCTGGGCGCGATCACGGCTTCGCGGATACGTCGCATACATCTATGAACGGGCGATGACCAGGCGGGCGCAGAGCCCACCTGCCGCAATCGGCGATTGTGTATGATCGCCAGTTTTTCCCTCCATCACTTTTTGCAAGGAGAGTGCATGCTCCGAGCCCTTCTGATAGTGGCTGCCGCGGCCTTTGCTGCGGGCGCATTTGCGCAAGAATCCGCTCCGGCAGCGAAAACCGCGGCCCCTGAAAAGGCCAGCGCCGCGGCCCCGGCCAAGGATGCCAGCGCCGCCAATGGCAACATCGCAGTAGTCAACGGTAAGCCGATCAAACGATCCGAGCTCGAGCTCGTGATGCGTCAAATCAGGCAGCCCGACAGCCCGGAGCTGCGTGCCAATCTTCGTGACAAGCTCATCGAAATTGAGGTGCTGATGCAAGAGGCCAAGCGCCGCAAGATTACCGAGCGCGAGGACGTCAAGTTCCAGGCCGACAATGCCGCGCGCACGGTGATCATCCAGGCGCTGTTGCGCGACGATATTGAGCAACACAAGCCAACGGATGCGCAGATTCAGGCCGAATATGACCGCGAGCGCAAGCTCGCCGGTGACAAGGAATATAAGGTTCACCACATTTTGGTCGATACCGAACAGCAGGCCAAAGACATCATCGCCAAACTCGAGAAGGGCGAGAAATTCGAGGACCTTGCCAAAGGGACCAGGGACGTAGGCTCAGCAGCCAAGGGAGGCGAGCTTGATTGGGCGCCACCGGCGGCTTATGTCAAGCCGTTCTCCGATGCAATGGTCAAGCTCGAAAAGGGAAAATACACGACCACTCCCGTGCAAAGCCAGTTCGGCTGGCATGTGATCCGTCTGGACGACGTGCGGACAATGGAAGCGCCGCCACTTGACCAGGTTCGTTCCCGTATTGTCGAAGCCTTGCAGCAGCAAGAAGCGAAGGATTTCGTCGAGTCCCTGAAAAAGAAGGCGACAATCAAGTAAGCCTCTTGCGCCACCGGCACAAAAAGGGGGCTTGGCGCTCCAACGCCGCTAAGCCCCCTTTTTTCGCCACCTTAAATTGCCCACCTGCACGCGCTTTCCCCTAAGAGCACCGCCGGGCGAATCCCCTGGTCTTGGGTGCGTTCCAGCCGCACTCGCTAGCCATCGCTTTCGTCGCACGCCGCGCGGGTTGGCCTAGCGAGAAAATAGCTCGGCTTTAGCCGTCCTTTCTCTCGGCTCGATCGTATATTCAATAAAATCAATTAGTTATTACGGGACGAGACCGGCTGGAGCTCTGCGTTTCAGGCGCAATGTGTCATCTCATTTGCGCTCGAATGCGTTATGCTGCTGTGCAACATCTTATGGGAGCTGCTGTCATGAAGGAGCAATCGCTGGCGCTCGCGGCCGAAAAAGGCCAACCGGGTCCGGGGGCTTTGGCTCCAACGATCTTGCCTCTCGCGCTTGGCTCGCGAGTGACCAATATCGTGCTCAATGCACAGGTTCAGGCCGCCTATGCTTGCGCGGTGGCAGCGCGCTCGCGCGCGCAAGGGGCCGCCCAATGCATTGAGCGCACTTGGCCTGATACACCCGTTCGTCGCCTCGTACTCGATATTTATCGCGCGCAGGCGCAATCGGCCGATGAAATGGCGCATGAAGTGCTCGAAGCTGCACGCCGTCGCTGCGGACTGGCCTTTGCGCATTGTTGTTAGGAGTTCAAAGGAGCCAACGCCGGGTTCACACCACAAACCTGCTTAGGCGAACGAACGCAAAATTTGGCGCCATGCAAGGCGCGGCCGCTGTGGCACACCGTACCATAGCGGCCTCATGGACAAACTCATCGAGCAAGTGGCCGGCTTGCTACTGGTCGCGGCAATTGTCGCAATCGTCGCCCGACGCCTGCGCATGCCGTACGCAACCGGGTTAGTCGTAACGGGCATTGCGCTGGCCGCCTTGCCCCTTGCGCCACGTGTGGCGATGACGCGCGAGCTGATCTTCACCACATTACTTCCTCCCCTGATCTTTGAAGCGGCGCTGTTCTTGCCTTGGCGGCTGCTGCGCCGCGAAGTATTGCTTGTGCTGGTGCTCGCCACTGTGGGCCTGGCATTGGCCGCAACGGTCACGGGTTTGGGGCTGTATTGGTTGGCCAGCTGGCCCATGATGGCTGCAGCCGTATTTGGCGTGCTGATCTCCGCTACGGATCCCGTTTCCGTGATCGCGATGTTCCGGGAGGTAGGGGTCAAAGGCCGTCTGCGCGTACTGGTCGAGGCAGAAAGTCTTTTTAATGACGGCACCGCTGCGGTGCTCTTTGCGCTAGTTCTTGCCGCGTTCCACGGTGGCCGGCCCACGCTGCTTCAAGGGCTCTGGGAATTCGTGTTTACCAGCGCCGGCAGCGTGATCTGCGGTGTTTTCGTGGCGCTGCCGCTCACCTTTTTGTCAGCCCGAAGTGCCGATCACTTCGTGGACATCACTTTCACAAGTGTTGCCGCCTACGCATCGTTCTTGCTCGCCGAACATTTCCACGCATCCGGAATCCTCGCAACTCTTACCGCGGGACTGATCGTTGCGCAACGCGGCGCCTCCGGCATGATTGCCGCCAAGGGACGAGAAGCCGTCGAGGCATTTTGGGAAGTCGTCGCATTCTTCGCGAACTCGCTGGTCTTTTTGCTCATTGGCATGCATGAGGCCGAGCAAAACCTCCTGGCGGCGGGGACCGACATTGCGGTTGCGATCGTGCTGGTTACTTTGGGACGCGCCATAACGATTTACCCCCTGTCCGCGATGTTTCGCAAAAGCCGCTGGAGAATTCCCGTCGCACACCAGCACGTGCTCTTCTGGGGTGGATTGCGCGGAGCTCTTGCACTTGGCCTTGCTCTTGGATTGCCGGATGAATTTCCGTTTCGCGAACGCATTGTCAGCGTCGCATTTGCGGTCGTTACGTTCTCCCTGATCGTGCAGGGTCTGAGCATTGCTCCGCTGCTCGTAAAACTTGAGTTACTGCGTGATGCCAGTACGCAGGCGAGGAAAACAACTCCCTAGTGTGCGCAACTCGATTTTGCTATCCGTTTGTGAAGCTCTGAGCGGCTTTTTGAGCTAGGCCCGGACATGATCGGCCGCCCACCAGCTCGCCTCGTCGTCCGGTGCACGCGCACACTCTTATTTGGGACGCTTTTGACCCTTTCCGCGGCCGGCGTGCATGCCGCCGCGAGCGAGGAGGCATCGTCGCAAGCCAGTGGGGGCGAAGCACTCCCGATGTGGAACCTGCACGGCCAATTCACGAGCGTATGGCAGTATCACCCGGCCTTTTCCTCACCCTATGAAGGCGCCAACAGCTTGGATCCGGGCAACGCCGGCAAGGAAACAGTCGACGTTACGGCGTTTGGCGGCATCGGACTTTGGAGCGGCGCTGCGGCTTACGCCAATCCAGAAATCGACCAAGGCTTTGGCCTCAGCAACACGCTTGGCGTTGCGGGTTTTCCAAGTGGCGAAGCCTACAAGGTGGGCGCGCGCAACCCGTATTTTCGGCTCCCACGCGCCTTCGTACGACAGGTCATTGGGCTAGGCACAACGCAGCGCGCATCTGCCATCGAAGATGCGCCCAACCAGCTACCCGGATCTTTGCCAGCCGACAACCTCACGATAACGATAGGCAAATTTTCTGTCGTCGATATTTTCGATAACAACAGCTACGCACACGACCCGAGAGCCGATTTTCTAAACTGGTCGATCATCGAGAGCGGCGCATTTGACTATGCGG
The DNA here is from genome assembly GCA_964608115.1 of uncultured Burkholderiaceae bacterium. Classification (GTDB taxonomy): domain Bacteria; phylum Pseudomonadota; class Gammaproteobacteria; order Burkholderiales; family Burkholderiaceae_F; genus GJ-E10. Next base: position 10,409 of record CAZSOI010000387.1, read on the forward strand.
CCGACGCTTGGGGCTACACCTATGGCGGCGCGGCTGAGTGGACACAGTCGTGGTGGAGCGTACGCGGCGGCTTTTTTGCATTGTCCAAGGTTCCTAACAGCAAAGACATTGACGGGCAGTTTCGGCAGTTTTCGATCGTCGGAGAACTCGAGGAGCGTCACCAGCTCATCGAGCAACCCGGCAAAGTTAAGCTGTTGGCTTACCTGCTCCGGGGCCGCATGGGCGGTTACGAAGACGCCGTTGACCTAGCGCGCGAAACATCCAGCACGCCGAGCACGGCACTGGTGCGCCAGTACTCGTCGCGACCAGGCCTGGCCTTGAACCTGGAGCAGGCCACGGCCTCCGATCTTGGCGTTTTTCTCCGCGCCAGCATCAACGACGGAACACGGGAGACCTTCGATTTCACCGATATCAACCGCTCTATCGCAGCGGGCCTGAGCCTGCGCGGCGAACGCTGGAGTCGACCCGACGACACCTTCGGGCTTGCGGCAGTGAGCAATGGGCTGTCAAGCGCCGCGCGCGATTATTTTGCCGCGGGCGGCCTCGGTGTATTAATTGGCGATGGCCGACTGCCCGACTATGGGTGGGAAAGGATCCTCGAGACCTATTATTCAACGAAACTCATCGAGCATCTGACGATATCGGGCGACTTCCAGTATGTCGTGGACCCTGCTTACAACCGCGACCGCGGGCCGGTTGCGATTTTCGGACTGCGTATTCACGCGCAATTCTGATTGCGAGCAATTTCACACAGTCGATGCGGGTTGTCCCGTATCAGGCGTGTCGACACTGCGCCGGCCACAGCAGCCGCGCATCCCCGCTCGAAATCGTTCCCGCTCTTCGGGGCTCATCTGTTCCCAGCGCTCGGCCAGTCGCCGGCGCCAGTGCATGCCCGCATAGCCGCCGCGCAAACTGCCGAAAAGAATCCGGCAAAGCAACAGCAGACCCGCGGCCTGAATGAAACTGATCTGTGGCCATCCAAATAAGCTCGGTGCGAGCCAGTTCCAAAGGCTCATCACGACTACGCTTATCGCCGCGATCAATACAGCCGCGATTACCAGAAACTTCGCCACCCAACGCCAACGACTCGGACCCATGACTTTCACCCTGTAGACGAACTAAATTCCTCATAAATATCCTGCAGCCGCCGTCGCAGATGCAAGACCGCATAGCGCTTGCGAGCCAGCAAGGTATTGACGCTTAACCCGGTTTGTTGCGCTAATTCCCGAAAACTCTTGCCCTCTAGCTCATGCGCGATAAAGACATCGCGCTGGGCTGCTGGCAATTCATCTAAGGCGGCATCGAGCTCCTCGAGCAGCATCCGGCGCGCAAATAGTGCCTCCGGCCCTGCATCGGCCGACGGCAGCAGTTGCTCCAAGGTGTCGGCTTCCTGCTGCTCCGAGCCAAGCACCGGATTGCTTTGCGCAACGGTCTCGCGACTTTTGCGAAAGCGATCGATGATCCGATTGCGCGCGACACGAAACAGCCAAGCACTGACCCGCTCAATAGGCTGCAACAGTCGTGTCGCGGCGATCAATTCGTAAAAGACCTCTTGCAGTATGTCCTCCGCGTCGCCGGCATCGGGCACGCGCCGCCGAATAAAGCTGCGCAGGCGGCTGCGCTCCCGCGCAACGACTTCGCTGATGCGTTCATCTTGGCCGCTCATCGCTGAAGAAACGTCCGCCGAAAGGTCGGTTGCTGCATTCATGCAGGGGTAGACGATTCAGGCGCCCAAATATTGCATGGCGTCCCAAGATATCGGTACAGACTGCGATCGATGAACTTCTTCAGGGGACCGAGCGCTGCCCCGGGCACGCGTTATTGCTTAGGAGCGTTGCCAGGCTTCCACTTGATGCTGCAGCCAATTGAGGCGGCCACATTCGCGGTCGTTGGCAAGCCTGCAAGCAGGCCGTCAGTCGCTGCGCGCAAGTCGGCCCCCGTTGCGGCCGGACCCCCTGGGCGCGTCGCATCGAACTGTCCGTGATAGTACAAGCGCAGTTGCCCATCGTAGAGGTACGGATCGGGCGTGCAGGCGGCATCATAGGCCAGCGCAACTTTCTGGTCGGTGTCGACCAAGTATGGGAACGCCAGATGGCGCGCTACCTCGGCAATATGTTCGGGCGTCTCCTGTGGGTAGGCAACCGGATCGTTGGGGTTGATTGCGATTACCCGGATTCCGTGCGAGGCATAGTCCAGCGCGTATCGTTGCAACGCATCTCGCATGTGCAGCACATAGGGACAGTGGTTGCAGATAAAGATCACCAGGGTCCCGGCCGAACCGGCCAAATCACGCAAACGGGCAGGTCGGCCCTGCCCATCCGGCAATTCAAAGTTCGGAGCCTGGGAACCAATTTCGATAGGGTTGGACTTCGCCGCCATGCTATCCCCCATTGCTAAGAACACTGGCCGCTAAGCGGCGCCGCAACATTAATCCGCTTACGACAGTACCATTGCCTCGCTCACGTCGCAACGAGTGGCCGCATTTCCCCTTGGCACCAAAACAGGAAAGCTACGCACCCAGCCTTGATTAGCACCGAAAATAAGCGCACCGAGCTTTGGCCACTGCCCCGCTTCGAGCCGTTCATTGGCTGTTGCACGCTTGCGCGGTTTTTTGTGCAATAGTCAGTGCAACGACCGCACACAAGGAGAAGAAGATGCGCACCTTGCGCAAGAACCTGGCCGGCAACGCATTTCCGACGCTAATCGCGCTCATCGTCAGTTGCGCGTCTTTTTCTGCGTTGGCCACTTCCCGCGAAGAGCTCGATGCGCACGTGCGCGAGGCAGTTCAAACCCTGTACAAGCAAAGCCCAGCTGCCAAAGAGCTTGCCGAAAAATCGTCGGGCATGTTGGTCTTTCCCAGCATCCTGAAGGCGGGGCTGGGCATCGGCGGCGAGTTCGGAGAGGGCGCACTGCTTGTCGGTGACCAGACGGTGGCTTATTACAACATCGCTTCGGCCTCCATTGGCTTGCAGCTCGGCGTGCAGCAAAAGAGCGTAGCGATCCTGTTCATGACGGCCGACAGCCTGGCAAAGTTTCGCGAAAGCAAAGGCTGGAAGGCAGGTGTCGACGGATCCATCGCGATCGCCACCTTGGGCGCTGGTAAGTCGTTGGACACCGAAACGGCCCGCAAACCCATCATTGGTTTTGTGTACTCCAACAAAGGCCTGATGTACAACCTGACGCTGGAAGGATCGAAGATCACTCGCATACAGAAGTAATCGCACCGAGCTTTTTCATCCCCCGAAATGCCGGGGGAAATTTGCCTTTCTTTTTCGCTGGCACCGTGGCCACGAACCCGAAAATGTCTGTGTTCACCATTAGCGCGAATCAAGTCAGTTTCATGCGAAAGCGCATTTCGGTTTCGGATCTTCGCCTCGGCATGTATATCGAGGAGTTCTGCGGATCCTGGATGGACCACCCCTTCTGGTGCGCCCGATTTGTCGTGGACAATGAGGTCGACCTGCGCAAAATACAAAGCAGCGCGATCGCCGAAGTCTGGATTAATGCAGACTTTGGCTTGGATGTTGAATCCACAGCCAGCGCGCGCCCGCTGGGGGTCGAAGCCGAATCACGAACCGCAAAGCGGCTGCAAAAAGCGGTTGCCGACCTAGTACCTTAATTCTCCCAAGATCCCAAAACACCTGAGCAAAACGGCCGGCGCACGTGCGTGAACTCGGCCCGCCCCGCAGCGCAAATTCCTTGTCGGAGCAACCGCTCGAGCGCAGCCGTTTGTTGCTCAATAGTCCATCGAAGCAACGCTAGGTGCCGAGTCACTGGCGCCAGCCCTATATATGGCCGGCGCGTCATCGTCGCAAAAGTTGCTCGCAAACGCATTCGCGGGCCATCCCCGTAGCTCGTAGCCAAAACGCGCAAGATGCGCGGTTGCCAACCCGTCGGCAGCCTCATTGAGTCACCGCGCGAGGGGTCTTAAAGGACCATGTTTCGGCACTTGCCGGCCGCTGTGTACGTCAGTTCTTGCGCGGTTTGGCGGGCCGCGTCGCGATGCAGCGCTTACTTTCTTAGCAAGTCGCGGATTTCGCGCAGCAAAACTTCCTGTGGTGGTGGCGCGGCGGGCGCGGCCTGCGCGCTTTTCTTTAGCGAATTGATCGCTTTGACAACCATGAAAATCACCGCAGCAATAATCGCAAAGTCCAGAACGGTCTGGATGAATTTGCCGTAGCTGACGACAACCGCAGTGTTCGGACCCGCACTTGCCTTTAGCGTCAAGACCAGTCCTGAGAAGTCAACCCCGCCAATTAGCATTCCGATGGGCGGCATCACGACGTCGCTAACTAGCGATGTGACGATCTTGCCAAATGCCGCACCGATGATGACACCGACCGCCATGTCGACGACATTGCCTTTGACGGCGAACTCCTTGAATTCCTGAAGCATGCTCATGTCTGGGTTCCTCTCCGATAAAAATAGCCAATGATTGTTTTTGGCAGCGCCCATGATACGGCGCCTCGGCCGCTCAATTGCGCGAGGCACTGGTCTTGGGATCGCTCAAATCCCTGCCAAAAACGCAGGGGGCAAGTCGCTTGCCTGAGCCTGCATGAGAGCATGTTGCTAAGCTTGGCTAGATTGAGGACCGTGGCGACCCAGTTTGGTATTGCAGGCAAGCGTTAATTGACCCGCTGCCTGCTGCGCGGTAGTGTCATGGCGCAAAAGCCAGACGCACACTTATGTCCCACGCTTGATGGGTATCAAACGGCGTCCGTGTTCAGGGCATCAAACTGATCTCGTTTTGTAGGCGTTGACATTAGTCATCGCCGGCCTGGCGTGGTAGTGGATGCGCGCTGTGCCGCGGATTTTGTCATCGGAGAAGGAAGGATGAAAATCACTTGGGTTCTGATTGCCAACGCTAGTCAAGCGCGCTGCTACACGCGCGAACACGCCAACTCCCCGTGGACCGAGGTGGCAGAGTTCAAGGATGCATGGGGCCGCGCCAAGGGATCGGATCTGTCGGAAGACCGATCCGGCTATGAAGGCACCAGCCAAAGCCGCGGCGGTACGGCGTATACCCCGCGCCTCGATGCCAAGAAAAAGGAACACGAGGGTTTCGCTCGGCAACTGGCGAACTATCTGAATGAAGCCGTCGGGGCGCACCGATGCGAAGAGCTCGTCATCTTTGCTTCCAATCCGTTCTTAGGGGAGGTGAAGTCCTTTCTCGATGAACGCGCCAGGCGAGCGCTTGGCAGAACGATGCCGATCGACCTGACGAGCTTCGCGGGGCCCGAGCTGTCGCGTCGCATTGAGCAGCATCTACTGCCGCCGCGCTAAAAACGAGCAAAAACCTCAGCAAAAGCGGGCAAGCGGCCGGCCTGGTCGCAAAGAACAAAATCTCTAGGGGCGCGACGCGGCTTGGATGCGCGTTGCTGTGGGAGCGCTCGCGAACGCTCTGGTCACCGGATCGTACCAACTGCAATTAAAAACGAGTACAAGCCGCGAGTCGACAGTTTGGATTGCTCAGAGGAAGGCAGGTGCTGCAGGCTTACAGGCGAGAGCACCTTTCTTATGTGCACTGGTGCGCAATACCAACGGTACGAATCGCTCGTCGTGAGCGATCGCTTCAAAAGAGGCAGAGTTGACGGGCGTCAACTCGCAGCGCCGATTGTTTGATTGACCCGCATCCCCGAACAGCGCAGCATGCACCGCATGGGTACATCGGCTGTGTTTTCCGAGGAGACGGAGCAGTTTGTAAGCCAATTGGACGCTGCCATAGGGGCGCACTTGGAGTGGATGCGGCGTGTCCTGCGCTGCGCGATGCTGCGAGAGACGCCCGGCGCCGACCTGTTGGATCCGGACGCCTCCAAACGGTGCCGTTTTGGCCAGTGGTTTTCCAAGAACCGCGAGAGATTCGAGCAGCTTGACCCGATAGCAACGGCGCTCCTGGTGCGCGAGCACGAGCGTATGCACGATGCCGTACGAGCGCTATGTTCCGCAGTTCTGGCCAGCGGCCAAGGCACGCGCAAGGATTTTGAGACGTTCGAGGCCGCGCAGTCCACCTTGATTAGTACCATGGAGCACTTTAAGACGCAGCTACTTGCCCAAAGTGCGCGCTACGATGCGCTCACGAGCCTGCCCCTTCGTTATGGTTTGGAAGAGGAATTTTTGCGCTGCCGCGCCGTCGCGCAACGCCACGGAGTGCGGCTCGTATTGTTGCTGGCCGATGTGGACCAATTCAAAGTGGTTAACGATGCATACGGTCATGCCGTAGGCGATCAGGCGCTGCGCCACCTTGCGTATATCTTCCTGCAGCACTCGCGCGCTGATGAACCGGTCTTTCGCTTTGGTGGTGAAGAGTTCCTTGTTTTGTTGCAAGCAAGTAGCCTCGACGGCGCCACTCAGGCAGCCGGGCGGCTGTTCCAGTCGTTGCGTGACTCCCCGCTCGTCCTCGATGACGGAACCGTCTTGAATTTGCGCATAAGCGCGGGCTTGGCAGCTGTTGGCCGTGATGAGAAGATGGCCCAGGCGATAGATCGTGCGGACCGCGCCATGTACGCTGCCAAGGCCGCGGGCCGCGATCGTTGGGCCTGGGCAGAAACCTAAGCTTCCGTCAGTATCCGGCCCCGTTGGGATCGGCCGCGCGAAGTTGGCGCAATAAAGATCCTGGGGCAGAGCCTTGGCGTGTCGTGCGCCATCGGCTGCCATGGGCCGTGCCACGCGCTCGACGCGATCGTTCAGCCAGCCGCTTCGCGGGGTGCATCGCGCCGCGCGCATCCGGGTGCAGTCGTTGCAAGTTACGAAGAAAGTTCACCGATGAATCGCATCGCGGCCGCAATTGTCGGGGGCAAGGCGCATTGGTACCTGGGCCTAGGTCCCGTTCATTGGCGCATCCTGGCTGCCTGCTTTCTCGGTTGGGTATTCGACGGCTACGAGGCGTACGCCCTTTTTGTTGTTATGCCCTTTGTTTTGCAATCACTCCTGACGATCGACCAGCTCGCCAATCGCGCGGTATGGGCCGGCGTCGCAATCAGCGCCACGCTCCTTGGTTGGGGTATCGGCGGCATGACGGGAGGCGTCCTTGCGGACTACATCGGTCGCAAACGAATGATGATGTACTCGGTCTTTTTTTACGCGCTTTTTGCCGGCCTCACAGCTTTTTCGAGCAGCTTTGCGGCGTTTTGCGTCCTTCGCTTTGTAACCGGCCTTGCCATGGGCAGCGAATGGAGCACTGGGGTCGCGCTGCTCGCCGAGACCTGGCCCGACCGCGCGCGCCCTAAAGGCGCGGGTTTTCTGCAGTCGGGGTTCGGGTTCGGCACGCTGATTGCCGCGCTCGTCTGGCTTGCTCTGAGCCAAACAGCGCTGCTGGGCAACGAAAACTGGCGCCTGGTGTTCGTTGTCGGTGCGCTGCCCGCCTTGTTTTGTCTGTATATCCGGCGTGCCATTGGCGAGTCCGAAAAGTGGGCCGAAGCAATCCGCGCCCGACGCTGGGCCGCAACCGAACAAGATGCGCCGCGCGCTGCCATGCCTGTCGAAAAGCGTCCGTTTACTCTTATCGAAATTCTGCGCGAGCACGAAAGCCGCCGACGTGTCTTGCTGGGATTTGTTTTGTCGTTAACGACCACCGTCGGGTGGTGGGCCATCTCGAGCTGGCTACCGGAGTTCGCCGCCCAAATAGCCAGATCACAGGGTCTTCCCAACCCAGCCGTATTCGCCGCACGCACGGCCCTGATTTACACCTGCGGCGCCGTGTTTGCTTATCTTCTCTCCGGGTTCATCGCCGACGCAATCGGGCGGCGCGCCTATCTATTCTTCACCTATCTTGGTGCGCTCGCTCTTACCGCCGTCACGTATCTGTGGACACGCTCGCCACAGATTCTATTGTGGGTTGCCTTCGTTAACGGCTTTTTCACCTTAGGTTGCGCCTACTCGTGGATGGCAATCTACCCGCCAGAACTCTTTACTTCGAGCGTGCGCGCCACGGCCTCGGCCTTCATCTTCAACGCCGCGCGTCTGATCGCATGGCTTTTCCCAATTCTTGCGGGAACACTGATTCAGACCTTTGGTGGTGTATCGCGCGCAGCGCTTACCCTTGGCTGCATTTACATCGTGGGTCTAATTGTTCCGTGGTTTGCGCCCGAGACCGCAGGCAAACCATTGCCGCCGTAAATCAGCCCCTCAGGAGGATTTTCTGGCGAAATCTGCGCGCCAACGCCTTCAGGCGGGCCGTTTCATCCGAAAGAGCTGATCTTTTCCAACGCAAAAATAATCCGCTGCCCCTCCTCCGCGTAAAACGTGTCCGGCCGACGCCGTGTCGTACACACCATCCTTCAGATAGCTGCGTGCGATATGCACCGCAATAATCTCTCCTAGCACCAGCCACGATTTCAGCTTTTCGCCGTCGGCGTTCTGCAGTTGAATAATCTGCGTGCAACGACATTCGAAGGACACGGGACTTTGCGCAACTCGAGGAACAGAAATAAGGCGCGAAGGCGCTGGTGTCAGTCCCGCCAGCTCGAATTCGCTCACATTGGCTGGCACGCTTGCGCAAGTCTGGTTCATCGCTTCGGCCAAATCAAGAGTAACAAGACTCCAGCCGAACTCCCGTGTTTGCTCGATATTGCGAACGGAGTCCTTATAACCAATGCTGGCAAAACCGATGATAGGAGGGACGTAGTTAAACGCATTAAAGAAACTGTAGGGCGCCAAGTTCAACCAACCTTCCGCGCTGCAAGAGGAGATCCAGCCGATCGGCCGCGGCGCGATGATGGCGTTCAGCGGATCGTGTACAAGACCGTGGCCATGGCGCGGTTCGTAATAGTAGGGGGTGTCGGCCACAGGTTGCTCCCTTCTCGGATCAGCGCACCACGATAACGCAATGCGGCCGGTGCATCCGGCGCGCTATGCGCACTTGACCTCATAATTTGGCAAGATACAAAAGCGGCAACGAGCGCTGCGATTTTCTTGCAAGGCACAATCAAAGCAGCACCATCGAGAAAAGCCTCTAGCGTGCAAGCGGCAAGCCTTTTCCCTAGCAATCCAGAAAATCGCCCGACGGCATTAGACGGGCCACGATTTCCAGCTGGCCTTATGTTTGCACGCTTAGCAAACGTCGGTCTTGTGCTCAGATCCCCAACGCCAGGAGTTCCCGTTAGGTTGACTTTGCGCGCAGGTAGGCAATCAACTCATCGAGCGTTCGCAGCTTCCTATAGTCGGTCTCCGGGATTTCCACATGCAGCTGCTCGTGCAAACCGACGATGAAATTGAGCCAATCCATCGAGTCCAGATCGATCTGGTCGCGCAACGGCACCGTTGCAACGATCTGATCGAGCGAGACTTCAGGGGCAATGCTGGCAAGAACTCGGGAAATCGCGTCGCGAATAGTCGGTTCGTCCATGGGAAGGTGCGTCCGTAGGCTGCAGTTGTTCTTCGCTTCACCCGTCTCAAAGCGTCTGCGGCTGCTGTAACAGCGCGCTCACCTCGGCAAGAAACAGCGAACCTCGGTGACCATCACTTGCTCGGTGATCCGCAGACAGCGTTGCGGTCACGGCGGGAATCAATTTCAGTTGCCCACTTTCGACCCACGGCCGCTCTCGTATATTTCCGAATCCGACCAAGGCCACTTGCGGGGGATAGATGATGCCGAACACCCAGTCTGCACCCTGCTCGCCCAGGTTAGTTACGGTCACGGTCGGCATCGACAACTCGGAGCTGCGCAGCGTAAAGGCGCGTGCGCGTTTGACAAGATCGCCAAGCTCGCGCATGAGCTGATCCAATGGCAGCCTCTCGGTATTTAAGATCGCCGGAGCAATCAGCCCACCCTGCCGCAGTGATATGGCGACGCCGACGTGGACGGCGGAGGATGGCTCGAATTGCCCTTCGCGCACAAAACCGTTGAATTCGGGAAAACGAAGCAACGCCTTGGCCACGGCCTTAATGAACAACACCGCCATTAGCAGCCGCTCGGTCACCGGCACTGCGGCGTTGCGCTCCCCGAGCCAGCGGCTTGCCACTTCCAGCGGCACGTCGGTGGCAAGATAGTAGTGTGGAATCTCGCGCTTGGAGCGGGCCATTGCGGCGGCAATCGTGCGGCGCATTTCGACGGCACGCTCCGTCGCAGCTGCCGCCGCGCCCACAACCGGCTTGGCCTCGGCCGTCGCGCCCTTGTCAGCCACTTTCTGGACGTCCTCGAGCACGATCGCGCCCTGCGGCCCTGAACCGGTCAGCGCATCAACATCGATGCCGGCTTGCTCCGCGTACCGCCTTGCTGCAGGCGAGACCCGTCGCCGCCCGGCGGCTGTCGCGGCCGCACCACCAGCCGGCGCGGCGTGAGCCGCCGCAACGGGCATTGTCGCTTGCGCTGCAGCCCGGGCAACACGGTGCTGCGCCTTCCACTGCGCGCATTCTTCAGGGCTCTCGCCCAGCGTGCGCAACAAGGCTAAGACGCTATTTACCGGCACCTTGGTGCCAGGCGCCACGATAAGTTCATCGACCGTGCCTTCGTCCCAGCACTCGACATCGATTGCGGCTTTCGTGGTATCGACGATCGCGACGATCTGACCACGCTTGAGGCTGTCGCCGGGCTTGACACACCATTCCAGGAGCGTGCCCTCGTCCATGTCGGCGCCAAGCGACGGGAGCCGAAATTCGATCATGTGCGGCCAAGCGCAGCTTTTGCGGCCGCCACAATCTGCGGGGGCTGCGGCAGCGCCGCTTCCTCAAGGTGCTTGGGATACGGTATCGGCACTTCCGCGCTGCAGACGCGTGCCACCGGCGCATCCAGGTCGTAAAACGCCTGCTCCATAATGCGCGCGGAAATCTCCGCCGAAAGACTGCCGCTGCGCCAACCCTCGTCAATTATCACGGCGTGGCGGGTCTTGCGCACCGAATCAAGAATCGTCACATCGTCCAAAGGGCGTAACACCCGCAGATCGATGACTTCGGCAGATATACCGTCTTGCGCGAGCTGCTGCGCGGCAGTTAGCGTCTTCCACAGCATCCCTCCGTAAGTGATCAGCGTCACTTGCGTTCCTTCGCGCCGCACGTGTGCATGACGGACATCGGTTGCAACGACCGCTTCGTCTACTTCAGCTTCCATGTTGTAGAGCAAAACGTGCTCGAAAATCAGCACGGGATTCAAATCCTGCAGCGCTGGCCAGAGCATGCCACGGGCGTCCTGCACCGTCGCAGGTGCCAGTATGCGGATGCCAGGAATGTGGCCGTACCATCCTTCGAGGCTGTGGGAATGCTGTGCCGCAAGTTGCCGCCCGGCACCGGTTGCCATGCGAATCACGAGTGGCACCGAAAACTGCCCGCCGGACATATGCCGGAGCAATGCGGCATTGTTGATGATCTGATCGAGCGCAAGCAAGCTGAAATTCACCGTCATTATCTCGACGATAGGTCGCATGCCACCGAGCGCCGCCCCAACGCCGCAGCCTACAAATGCCAGCTCGGACAAAGGAGTGTCGCGTATGCGCTCGGGGCCGAATTGCTCGAGCAACCCCAGTGACACCGCGTAGCTCCCGCCGTACTTGCCGACATCCTCGCCCATCAAGAACACACGCGGATCGCGCTCGAGCGCCTCACGAATTGCCGATCGCACCGCCTCGCGGTAACTCATTTTCATGATGCGGCTGCTGGCGCAAGTACGTCGCGTGTCAGGTCCTCGACCGGTTCCCAATGACCCGCCTCCGCGTAGTCCACCGCCGCCTCAATTTCCGCTTGCACGGCAGCATCGAGCCGCTGAAAGTCCTCCTCGGTCATCAGCGCTTGCGCCTTGAGCCGATCGCTGAAACTGTGCAGAGGGCCACGCCTTTTCCATTGCTCGACTTCTTCTTTCTCGCGATACAGATCCGGGTCAAACATGGAGTGCGCGCGAAATCGGTAGGTCTGAAATTCGACAAACATCGGCGCGTGGTGCTCGCGCACGTAGGCAACCGCCTTGCGGGCCGCTTCGTGCACTGCCACCACGTCCATCCCATCGACCTTCGCCACCGCAACGGCAAAGCTCGCCGCCTTGGCGGTGAGGTCTGTTTGCGATTCAGAGCGATCCAGACGCGTGCCCATGGCGTAGAGATTGTTCTCGCAGAAAAACAGCACCGGCAGTTGCCACAAACCCGCCAGATTCAGCGATTCATGGAAAACCCCCTCGGCCATCGCGCCTTCGCCAAAAAAGACCGCCGTCACCCGAGACTTGCCCTGCATGCGGTCGGCCAGCGCTAGACCCACCGCAAGCGGAATGCCTCCGCCGACGATCGCATTTCCTCCATATAGTCGCCTCTGCGCGTCAAAGATGTGCATCGAGCCGCCTCGCCCTCGCGAGCAACCTTCAAGCTTGCCGTACATTTCGGCCATCAGCGCAGGCATCGGCACGCCGCGCACGAGGGCGTGTCCGTGCTCGCGGTACGTACATACGAGAGCATCTTCGGCCCCCAGCGCGGGAATTGCGCCTGCCGCTACTGCCTCTTCGCCGATGTACAGGTGGAGAAAACCGCGGATTTTTTGCTTGCCGTAAAGCTCGGCGCACTTTTCCTCGAATCGTCGGATGCGCAGCATTTGCCGCAGAAATTCCAGCGACTGCTCTCGACTGTAGGTAATGTCCGCGTTCATCGCCGGTCCGCGCCCCTGCCTATCAGCGCAGTTCTTGGCGAACGGCACGCGCGCTCCAAATGCGCGGCAGCAAAATTTTCCTGCGCCTTCACTTGTCCGACTCCAAGGTGGACGTATCTCCCTCGGGTAGTCCGAGCTCGCGCGCTTTGAGCAGCCTGCGCATGATCTTGCCGCTGCGTGTGCGTGGAAGACTCGCCACAAACGCAATTTCCTTGGGTGCAACCGCGGCTCCCAGCCGCTTTCGCGCGTGCCCAAGCAGTTCCAGACGCAGTCCATCGCTGCCCTCATAGCCTTTGCGTAGCGAGACAAACGCCTTTACCGATTCGCCAACTGTGGGATCCGGTTTGCCAATCACGCCAGCCTCCGCAACCGCTGGGTGCTCCATGAGAACGCTTTCGACCTCAAAGGGACCAATCAAATGGCCGGAGGATTTGATGACATCGTCGGCGCGGCCAACAAACCAAAAGTAGCCGTCGGCGTCACGCTTGGCAAGGTCGCCCGTAAGGTACAGATCGCCAGCAAAGCATTTGCGGTAGCGCTCCTCCATGCCCAGGTAGCCTCGAAACATCGAGGGCCAGCCGCGACGCAATGCAAGCTCACCCTCAACACCCGCTGAATCGACCAACCGCACGGCGCCGTCTTTGTCACGCTGCACAATATATGCGTCAATCCCGGGTAAGGGCCGGCCCATTGAGCCAGGCTTGATATCGAAAGCGGGCGTATTGGCAATCATGATGCCACCCGTCTCCGTTTGCCACCAGTTATCGTGGATCGGCAGTCCGAGCTCCTCCGCGCCCCACCACACCGCCTCCGCGTTGAGCGGTTCACCGACGCTTGCAACAAATCGCAATGCTTCGCGCTTGTGTGCGCGCGCCATCTCCGGGCCCGCCTTCATCAGCATGCGAATCGCAGTCGGCGCTGTGTACCACACCGTCACGCGCTGCTCCTCCAAGATCCGATACCAGCGCTCAGCATCGAAGTCCTCTTCATCGACGATACTGGTGACGCCATGTAATAAGGGCGCAATGATCCCGTACGATGTCCCAGTGACCCAACCCGGATCGGCCGTGCACCAGAAAATGTCCTCGGCGTGCAAATCCAGCGCGTATTTCCCGGTCGCGTAGTGCGCCACGACTGCACCGTGCACGTGGATCGCTCCCTTAGGCGTACCGGTTGTCCCGCTGGTGAAATGAAGTAACGCCATATCCTCTTCATCCGTGCTGACCATTGGGTAGTCATCTCGGGCGGTACTCATAAGCGTCGCGAAATCTTGCGTGTTAGGGATCGGTTCCCCTCCTTCGCTGATGACAAGGATGTGACGCAGCCCTGGAAGCGCAGCAACGATCTGTTGCGCTTTGCGCTTATACAGCGATTCAGTGGTGACGAGCACCCGTGCATCGCCCGCGGCCATGCGGGTTCTGATCGGCTCAGGGCCAAAGGCTGAGAATAATGGCGATAACACACTGCCATTGCGCAGCGTCCCGAGGACGGTCACGTACAGTTCGGGAATTCGCGGCGCCAGTACGAAGACTCGATCGCCCTTGCCTACACCAAGCTCGCGCAAAACACCCGCAAAGCGCCTGGTCTCGCGCCCAAGTTCCTGGTAGCTGATGTCGCGTGTTGTTCCGTTGCGGCCCAACCAGCGTAGCGCCACCTTGGCTTTCAGCGGACCCCTAGCGTGGCGTTCGACCGCCTCCCAGGCAATATTGATGCCAGCGCCCGGTAGGCCTTCTAACTCCCCTCGAGCCGCGTCCCAAGAAAAAGTGCTTCGTTGCGCCACGTAGTCGCTCAGATTGGGCGCCACGCGTAGCCCGGCCATGCTCTTGCGGATAAGCGCTGGTCGGTCCATATGATAGTTTCTCCTACAAGGCGCGAGCGCAATGCGATTATCGAATCGTCAACAGCCTACTGCGCACGCTGAGCAAAGCCTTGACCGGTGTCAACTCAAGCGACGCGCAACTTGCTCACGACGGCGCGCAGGAGCGACGCTTTGGTTTGCCTATTTACATGACACCGCGGCGCCAAACGACCACTACGGAGCCAAAGTGCCAGCACAATCCTTGGTTACCAAAGAATACAGAGACGGTCCGGCGGTTTTTCGCGTGGCGCTAACTGCTTGAGGCCGCGGCACTGGACCACGCGGCTAAAGCCTGCTCGATGAGTGCGGTTTCCCTGCCCTCATAGCGCGGCGAAAAGTGAAACGGGACGACTGTCTTGGCTCGAGCCGCGCGTGCAATTTGACCTGCCTGCTGCGCGGTAAGATGGTTTTTCTTGACCGCCTGATCCGCATCTTCGTGCAGAAAAACACTTTCTATGAAGAGCAGATCGACATCGGCTAGCAGTTGCGTCAGAGTGCGCACATTCGCCTCAGTGAATCGAAGATCCGTGACGTACCCGATACGTTGACCTGGTACAACGTCCAGTACGAGGTCGCGCAGCTCGTCGACCGTTCGAGTCAAGGTGTGATCGCCTTGTCGATCGCGCCAGCGCATCAAAATCGGCGACCGGCCGGGGGCCGACATGACGATCGCCTGCTTGAGATCACGCAGCCACGCTCCCGTTGACACGCCAAGTGCTCCCAAGCGGTCTTTGTTGACCTTGACATGAGCTTTTTCCTCAATGAGGTAGGCAAGGCATGGAATGCCATGATCGACGAACCGACCACGAATCCGAAAAATCGTCTCGTCGTGCAAAACATCACCCGAAAATTCGACTGCTTCTAATGCGGTGCGCGCAAATCCCGTCCTGCTCGAGAACCGAGCGCGCTGGCAACGGCCGTCGGTGCCGATTTCGTGCACGTCGATCAGCAGTTCGATCTCGTAACGCTGCACGACGTTCCAGCTGTAGGCGCGCAGCTTGTGTTCGACCTGCGCGATGAACTGCGGTCCACCGTACAGCGCAATCGCGGCCTTGCGCCCGAGAATGACGCGCAACAGGTGGTCAAATCCGGCAAAGTGATCCATGTGGGCATGGGTCACGAAAATATGCGACAGCCGCATCAGCTTGCGCGGTGGCAAGGCGGCGATATCACCCAAGTCAAAAAGCAAGGCCCGCCGTTCATCGCGAAAATCGACATACAGCCCCGGATCTCCGAAGGCAGTGTTTACCAGACGAGGCTCAAAAAGTGAGCGCATAGCATCCAATCCAAGAAGCCAGGAAACGCAACGCGGCCTGATCGCCGACGTGAACTACCATCATGACATCGGCGCAGCCTTCATTGCGTTTGCACCGGCAGGACGCACTGCTACCGTTTTCGATCGCAAAAGGCAAATGGCACAAGTAGTTCTTTTTGCCTCGCATTTCCTGCCTCGGAGTATGCAAGACTCGCGATGCGGCCGTATCCCCGCTGGCCTTCGGATCCCAAGATAGTCCCGTGCAAATTTCGTCAGACGACAATCGTGCCCAAGCCAGACTGTACCGCCGGGTAGCAGTCACCCTGATCTCTTTCTTGCTGCCTTGTTACATCGTCGCAATGATCGACCGCCTAAATGTCGGTTACGCGAAATTACAGTTCATGGCCGACTTGGGCTTTAACGAAGCCGTGTTCGGCGTTGCCGCGGGAAGCCTGTACCTCGGATACATCCTGTTTGAGGTTCCCAGCAACCTCATGCTCAAACGCATTGGCCTGCGGCTGACACTTTTGCGCATCATGTCGCTTTGGGGACTGTTCACAATGGCAATGGCCTTTGCCGTGAGCCAGTGGGGTTTTTACGCGTTCCGGTTTCTGATTGGCGCTGCCGAGGCGGGCTTTTTTCCGGGATTGATTTACTACACCACGCTGTGGTTCCCAAGCCACTATCGGGCCCGCGTGATTTCGTTGATCGCGATTGCGGTTCCCGTCTCGGGCGTCATCGCCGGACCGCTATCCGCAGCCATCATGACGCAACTAGCCGGAGTTGGCGGGCTGCGGGGCTGGCAGTGGCTCTTTCTCATCGAGGGCGCGCCCGCGGTGTGCCTTGGCATAGCGGCTTATCTTTTCCTCCCTGACCGACCGACAACCGCGCGCTTCCTGTCAACAGACGAGAAATGCAAGATCGCGCGCGACCTCGAACAAGAGGTCTTAGCGCCGCGAAATGCCCCGACGTTTGCGAAGGCGTTGCGACGCCCGAAAACCTACGTTCTGGCACTGGTTTATTTTGCGTTTTACTCCGCGCAAAGCATCCTGCTGTTATGGGTGCCCACGCTGTTGCGCAATGCTGGCGTTCGCGACTTGGTCGAGATCGGCTGGCGTTCGGCGGCAATCTTTCTTGCGGGTGCAATTGGCATGGTTGCTATCGGCTGGAGTTCCGACCGAAGCGGCGAGCGACGCTGGCACCTCATCGTCTGCGGCACCATCGCCTGCGCTGCTTATTTGCTATTGCCGGCGGTTGCCCAAAGCCCCGACGGCACAAGCGGCTGCCTCATGCTCGCCGCCATCACGATGTTTGCATTTCTGGCCTTATTTTGGACCGTTCCCACCGCGGAGCTCGGCAAGGAAGCGCGTGCTGGCGGAATTGCCTTGGTCAGTTCGATCGGCGCGTCGGGCTCGGCGCTAAGTCCCATGTTCATCGGCTGGATGAAAGTGGTCTCGGGCAGCCTCTTTGGTGCCATAAATGCACTGGCGCTGTTCTTTCTTTGCAGCATGGTAGCGGTTTATTTTTATGCGCCACAACGCGTGAAGCTGGCCGGCGCCTGAAACGCTGGCCTTGCGCCAGATCGGCCTTTCTGACCGGCGCGGTGGCCAGCAAATTCACGCGAGCGTCGAGCGCATCAAACCCGCGCCGGCATTGCTAGCCGCACCGGCGTGCGAAGGCCATGATCCTTTTGACCGGAAAAAGTGCCAAAGCGCCCGGGAATCTGCTTGTCGCAGTGCCGGCAGCGTCCCTCGACCGTCAACTCGTAGGCGAGAATCTGATGCCAGTCACGCACCACGAGCGGTTCGCCACATCCCGCACAAAAGGTCGTGCCGCCGGTGCGGTCGTGCACATTGCCGGTGTAGACGTACTGAATCCCGGCCCGCCGCGCAATCTCGCGCGCCCGTGTGAGTGTTGCTGCCGGAGTGCGCTGCAGGTCCGTCATCTTGTAGTCAGGGTGAAAGGCGGTAAAGTGCAGCGGTACTTCGCTTCCGAGCTCACGCGCAATCCATTCGCACATTGCTTCGAGCTCCTCATTGGAATCGTTCTTCCCCGGGATCAGCAGCGTGGTGATTTCCACCCAGACATTCGTTTCGCGCCGCAAGTACACGAGCGTGTCGAGCACCGGTTGAAGATGTGCCCCACAAAGCTTTGCGTAGAACTCGTCGGTGAAGCCCTTTAGGTCGACGTTGGCCGCATCCATCTTCGCGTAAAACTCGCGTCGAGCTTGCTCGCCAATATAGCCAGCAGTAACGGCAACGGTCTTGATCCCCAAATCGTGGCATGCATCAGCAGCATCCATCGCGTACTCGGCGAAGATGACCGGATCGTTGTAAGTGAAGGCGACACTCTTGCACTGCATCTTCGCAGCCGCTTGCGCGATCGCCTCGGGTGAGGCCGCATCCATCAAAGTGTCCATCTCGCGAGATTTCGAGATGTCCCAG
>CAZSOI010000388.1:0-2635 GCA_964608115.1 uncultured Burkholderiaceae bacterium
TGGGTGGGCCACCGGTACGACGATCTCATCGAAAAGCTTTTCTGCGCCTTCGGGGACAGTTTTCTTTGAGCTATAGCGGATTGCAAGGTCAATTCCCTCCCCTCGTAGGTCTTCCACGCGCTCGCTGGCAGCAATGCGAACGTCGATGCCGGGATGCTTCTCCTGAAAATCCCCCAGGCGCGGCAAAAGCCACAGGCCGGCTATACCGATCGTGCAAGTAATAGTTACGGGATGACGTGCGCTTTCGGCTCGAACCGCACTGACTGCGTCTTGCAGATTCTGGACGGCAATATCAGCCGTCCGAAACAGCCTTTCTCCTTCTGGAGTGAAGACGATCGCCCGATGTCCACGCGTCAATAGCTTGACGCCAAGTGCGTCCTCGAGGGTCCGCACCTGGCGACTAACGGCGGACTGGGTGATGCACAGGTCGTCCGCAGCCTGCGTGATGCTCATGCGGCGACCAACGGCAACGAAGCCGCGAATTAGATCGAGCGAAGCCAAGCGAGCAATTGAAACAGACATTCGACCACCTCATGTATTCCATGATCGCAAATCATGCGAAATCCACGCTTTCGCCTTTTGAATCAATATACATAGAAAGAGGATCGAGTCAAACATGCTTGCGTTGCGGTAATGCGTCAGCGCGATTCCTTGAGCGATCGTCGCGCTCTTTCGTTGGCTAACTGGCGTGGGGGCGACAAGGACTCATCCATGGCAGTTCAAAGCTGGAACACACCGCGATTAGCCATTGTTCCAGCCCGACGCTAGTAGCCGAATGTCCCCGTTGCGACTTGAACGGCGGCAAAGTGCAGTTCAGTGGGCGCAGTCAAATTAGAAATTCGATCCCTTGGACGCTGTTACGGTCCCTCGGCCACCTCGTGGGGGGTTAGCCAGATGATGCGCGACCCATGTCGAAATTCGAACGTCCTTTCCAACATTGGCGGCACGCCTCGGTCGCGACAAAAGCCGGCGCACGAACTTTCAATTCGCATCGATGCTCGAATAACGTATTCGGATCGCTCATGGATCGTCGACGAAATCATCAATTGAATTTCGTCCACCCAACGAATTTAATGTCTTGGTCGTTCGCCGCTTGTTGACTGAAGCTGCAAGTCTGTTCCGAATACAAGGAGCCAACACCATGGTCGAGTCCAATGTGAGACCGAGCCGAGAAGCGAATCTTCCGTTGTTCTGGCTGGTCATTCTGTGCGGCCTAATCATCTCGATCTGCATGGGTCTGCGGCAAAGTCTTGGTCTTTTCATGAGACCGATGACGATTGATTTGGGAATATCGGCTGCCACCTTCGGTTTTGCAATTGCTCTGCAAAACTTTGTCTGGGGGCTCTCCCAACCGTTTTTGGGCGCGCTTGCTGATCGTTACGGGCCACGGCCGGTCCTGATCGGGACAGCGTTCACGTACGCCGCTGGTCTCCTATTGACGGTTTTCGCGAAGAAGATGACCGGTGGTCTCGACATCGCCGGATTTCTCGCTGGAATTGGAATTGCCGGCACCGGATTTGGCGTACTAATTGGAACGGTTTCCCGTGCAGCACCGCCAGAAAAGCGCAGCAAGATTGTCGGCGCCGTTGCTGCGGCCGGATCGCTCGGAACGATCGCGATCGCTCCAATTGGCCAATGGTTGATCGACGACTTCGGCTGGAAGACGGCGATGATCATTTTCGCAGCGCTGGCCGGATCCCTTGCATTCTTCGCATTGCCAATCAATGACTCGTCGGGTCCGAAGGCTCGAGGGCAAGCGGCGAACGCACCCTCCAGCGGAGCAGTGATGGAGGCTCTCACGCATAGGGGCTTCTTGTTTATGACGCTTGCGTTTTTCGCGTGCGGTTTTCAGCTTGTGTTTGTGGCAACGTACTTGCCTTCGTACCTGCAGATGTGCGGCATTGCTCCTGGAGTAGCGGCGAGCGCTCTGGGACTGATTGGTCTATGCAACGCAATAGGAACATATGGCTTTGGTCTACTTGGAGCGCGTTACAGCCAAAAACACCTCCTGGCGTTGATCTATCTGGGTCGGACGGCATGTATCGGAGCCTTTCTGGCTCTCCCCGTCAGCGCTGCCTCGACCATGGTGTTTGCTTCCGCGATGGGATTGTTGTGGCTTGGGGTAATACCGCTGGTCAGCGGGATCGTTAGCCGAGTTTTCGGCCTTGAGCGATTCAACACGCTTTACGGCATCGTCTTCCTTAGCCACCAAGTCGGCTCATTCTGTGGCGCATGGATGGGTGGTGCGGTTTTCGATCACTTCCGCAACTACGACGTTGCTTGGGGCGCGCTGATTTCGATAGGGCTCCTCGCGTTCACCTTGCAATGGCTAATGGACGAACGTCCCCCGGGCAAGGATCTTGGCCTTCCTTCGGCAGTGCCGGCCTGATGCGCCTATTCGGAATGCGACTATGGCAATTCTCACTGAGCGCGTCGATCGGGTCCTAATCGTCATCATTTCGCGATTCGAGTCACGCAACGCCGTTGATCCCGAGCACGCCGTCGCACTTTACGACGCATTTGTTGCGTTCGAAGCCGACGAGGCATCGGACGTGGCCATCCTTTATGGGGAGGGCGGAGCATTTTGTGCTGGTGCCGACCTTAAGCGACTTGCGAAGCGCCAGGCGACCGGCCC
>CAZSOI010000389.1:0-4570 GCA_964608115.1 uncultured Burkholderiaceae bacterium
TGGTCGGCCTGCCACAGTGCCAAAGGGCTCGCGCGCGTTGCGATGCGAAGCTTTGCAGAGGACAAGGACATGGAGCCGCGAGTTTAGCAAGCTCACACTCCGGCAGCGGCCTTGACGCTTGGCCATTGGCGCCGGCTAATAGGCAAACGCTCGTCGAGGTCGCGCAGCAAGATCTCCCAATGTCCTTCCGGCGAATCGCCAACAGCGTCAGACTTTGCTTTGACGCGCTGAAAGCCTGCGATGTAGCCACGCGCCACCAGGCAATTGCGGTGGATGCGCACGAATCGCTCGCCAAATTCATTCTCCAGCGTCGTGAGCGATTCTTCGGTGAGATATTCGCGTGCCACCGTTCGGATGGTGACGTACTTGAGCTCGGCACGCAGGTACACAATATCTTCGACCGGGACAAGGACAAGCCGCCCGCGCTCCGATACGCTGATTTGCGAACGTGCGGCACCGAGGCTGCGCGCCAGTTCGTCGTAGCGCGCTTCGCGCGGCAGCGTACGCCGAGCGCGCTGCAGGGCCGCAAGCAGTCGATCCACCCGCACCGGTTTGAGCAAATAGTCAATGGCCTGGACCTCAAAGGCCTTGAGCGCGTGCTCGTCAAACGCGGTCACAAAAATGATCGCCGGTGGGTTCTGGGATTGCGCCAAGTGGCGCGCCACTTCGATGCCGCTCATGTCTGGCATAGCAATGTCGAGCAATACGACATCCGGCTGCAGTCGAGCTACTGCATCGAGCGCAGCCAGACCCCCAGCAGCCTCCCCGACCTGCGTCAGCGCCACTTGCCGCGCACAATCCGTCAGCAGCTGAGCCATTCGCGCTCGCGCCGGCGGTTCATCATCAACAACCAGCACCTTGAGCATGTTCTTGAAAGTTTCAATCCTTTGACAAGCGAGGATCCAAGCGCTAGACACTCGCCTTAGTTTCCACCGGTATGGTCAGCGTAAGCTCAAAGCGCTCCCGGCGCACCCTAGTCTCCAAACTGGCCTCCAAATCGTATACCAGCGCCAGGCGCCCGCGAATGTTGTTTAGTCCGATCTGGTTGCCTTCGCGTTGCACAGGCTCACGCGCAATCGGGTTGCTAACGAAAATTTCCAGCTTAAAGCCGTGCTGGCGCACCCGAACCTGGATGTCGCAGGGCCCGGCAAGCCGTTCAGCGCCATAGCGCACGGCGTTTTCGATGATCGGCTGCAGCAGAAGCTGCGGAATGCGCGCCCGCGGGTGCACCGCGCCGATGTTCCAGTCCACGTGCAATCGCTCGCCGAGGCGGGTTTGCTCGATTTCGACATAGCGGCGGCACAGGTCGATTTCTTGCTCCAGCGGCACCAGCCGTTTGACGTCGCCCATTACCGCGCGAAAAAGCTCGGCGACGCTTTCGAGCATGCGCTCGGCGCGCACCGGATCTTGCCGAATTACGGCCAAGACGGCATTTAAGCTGTTGAAAAAAAAGTGCGGGCGAATGCGCGACTGCAGCGCCTGGAACTTTGCTTCGTCGATCGCTGGCGAAAACGCCCGAGATCGCAGCTCCAAATAGTGCTGCGCCGCGGCTCCGCCTAGCAGACCAAGGGCGGCAGCTACAAGGTCGACGCGCGAAAATGCGGGCAGCGCCGAACCAATCGCCAACCGATCCACGATATAAGCCATCAGGGCCGGCAGCAGCCACGAAATAGCCCGCTGCACCGGCGCGGAGATCGCAGGGCCGCTGCGCCGCAGAACACACCAGCCCAGTAGCGTTAACAAAGTCGTTGGCTCGACGATCGCGGCCAGTTCAAGGAACGCCGACGCGAACTGCGCCGAGGCCTGGGGCGAAGAGAGTTCGCTGGCGCGGCCAGCCAAAACGGCCGCTGCGAGAGCGACGTTGACGCCAACGCCGATGCGCAAAACGGTACCTGCGTTGCAGCCGTCGGGAATCAGTTGGCGGGGCTCGGGCACGAGGCACGATTATCCATGGTTTGGCCCTCAATGCGAGAAAGCGCAAGGCGCGCGCTAGAATTTGCGCATGAACGACAACAAGGATCGCAGAGGCGGCAGCGCCGGCGGCGGGTCAGCGCGCGAACTGGGCGCCGAAACGGAAAAAAGCGCTGACAAACCAGCGCCAAATCTCTCGCCCCTGCACATGCGGCACGAAGCATGGTCTGGCCGGTTTTCCGAGCCGGTTGCCGACTTTGTATTGCGCTACACGGCAAGCGTAGGATTTGACCAGCGTTTGGCGCCGGCCGACATCGAGGGCTCCTTAGCCCACGCGTGGATGCTGGCGCAGGTCGGGGTGTTAAGCGCACAGGATCTCGCGTCCATCGAGCATGGCTTGGCCATCGTGCGCGGAGAAATCGAGCGCGGTGAGTTTGTGTGGCGCCGCGATCTGGAGGACGTACACCTGAACATCGAGGCGCGGCTCACCGAGCTCATTGGGCCGGCGGGCAAGCGGCTGCACACGGGTCGCTCGCGCAACGACCAGGTTGCCACCGACCTTCGTCTGTATCTGCGCACCCAGATCGATCTGGTGCTTTCACAGCTGCGGCAACTACAAGGCGCGCTAGTGGATTTGGCGGGTGCGCATGTGGACACGATCATGCCGGGCTTTACGCACCTGCAGGTCGCGCAACCGGTGGTCTTCGGGCACCATTTGCTAGCCTACGTCGAGATGCTCGAGCGCGATGTCGAGCGCCTGAACCAGGCGCGCGCGCGTGTGAACTGTTTGCCACTGGGCGCGGCGGCGCTTGCCGGAACGAGCTACCCGATTGACCGGGAGGCCGTGGCCCGCCGCCTGGGATTTGAGACCATCAGTCGTAATTCGATCGATGCGGTGTCGGATCGTGATTTTGTCATCGAGTTTTGCGCTGCTGCCGCATTGGTCATGGTCCACCTGTCCCGGTTCGCCGAGGAGCTGATCTTGTGGGCCAATCCGCAATTCGGCTTCATCGACTTGCCCGACCGCTTCACGACCGGCTCTTCGATCATGCCGCAAAAGCGCAATCCCGACGTGCCCGAGCTGGCGCGTGGCAAGACCGGGCGTGTTGTGGGCAGCCTCGTTGCCGTGCTCACAATGGTAAAGGCCCAGCCCCTGGCCTACAACAAAGACAATCAGGAAGACAAGGAGCCCTTGTTCGATACTGTCGATACGCTGCGCGACACGGTGCACGCCTTTGCCGAACTTGTGCCCGGCATCGTCGTGCATCGCGAAACAATGCACCGGGCGGCACAAAAGGGTTTTGCCACGGCCACAGACCTGGCCGATTACCTGACACGCACTGGCATGGCATTTCGAGACGCCCACGAGGCGGTAGGCCGCGCGGTGCGGCGTGCCGCGGAACTCGGGTTGGACCTGGAGCAGCTCCCACTCGAAGAGCTGCGGATCTTTGCGCCGCAGCTGCCGGCCGATGCGCGCAAGGCGCTAAGCCTGGAGGCATCGGTGGCCGCTAAAGATCACCCCGGTGGCACTGCGCCCGCGCAGGTTGCACGTCAGGTGGCTTACTGGCGCAGCCGTCTATCGATACGCGCGCGACCGCAAACGTAGTAACCAGCCTTTGCGCCCGGCGCCACGTCGCCCCGGTTTAGCTGCCCGCGACCGTCATTGCATCAATGAGCACCGAGCCGCAGATCTTGCTGCCGCGCACGACCTTGTCGGCGCCCACCGCGGCAATGCCGGCGAACATCGAGCGCAGGTTGCCCGCAATCGTGATCTCTTCAACAGGGTAGGCGATCGCACCGTCTTCGACCCAGTATCCACTCGCCCCACGCGAATAATCGCCGTTGACGTAATCAATGCCCATGCCGATCAGCTCGGTCACGAGCAGTCCGGTTCCCAGGGTGCGCAGCATTGCCTCAAAATTGTCGGTCGGCCGAGTCAGTTCGGAGTACAGCTCCAGATTGTGCGAGCCGCCTGCGTTACCGGTGGACTTCATGCCCAGCTTGCGGGCCGAATAGCACGAAAGAAAATAACCCTCGAGCACGCCCGCAGCCACGACGTCACGCACACGACCGCGCACACCTTCCTCGTCGAACGGACCCGAGCCCATGCCACGTGCTACGAAGGGATCTTCGTGCACCGTAATGTGGCTTGGGAAGATCTTTTGGCCCAAACTGTCTACAAGAAAGGACGCCTTACGATACAAGGCGCCGCCGCTTGCCGCTTGCACGAAATTGCCCAGTAGCCCGCATGCCACGGGCGCCTCCAGCAGCACTGGAGTTTGCCGCGTCGCCAGCTTGCGTGCGCCCAAACGCGCAAGCGCCCGTTGCGCGGCATACCGACCGATCGCCGCGGCCGACGCGAGGTCCTCGGCCGCGCGCGTCGAGCAGTACCAGTCGTCGCGCTGCATCCCACCGCGGCCTCGCGCAATCGGGGTCACCGAGACCAGATGACGCGACTGGGGATAGCCGGCCAAAAATCCCCGTGAATTAGCCAGCACAAACTGATCGCAACCCGTCTGCACGCTGGCGCCCTCGGAGTTGACGATCTGCCGGCTGACGGCGAAGGCGGCTTCCTCGGCCTGCTGTGCAGTAGCGATCGCCTGCTCCGAATCCAGATCCCAAGGGTGAAAAAGATCCAGATCCTTCGGAGCGCGTTCGA
>CAZSOI010000390.1:0-10341 GCA_964608115.1 uncultured Burkholderiaceae bacterium
ATACGCCGTTGATCTCGGACATGATCTTCAAGGGCGAGGTCCACGAGATCAAGGAAGTCATGAAGCGCTCGCGTGATCAAGGCATGCAGACCTTCGACCAGGCGCTCTTTGAGCTGCACGAAGCCGAGATGATTTCCTATGAGGACGCGCTGCGCAATGCCGACTCGGTGAACGATCTGCGCCTGCAAATCAAACTCAACTCCAAACTCTTCGGCGGTGTTGCCGGAATCAACCGCGGCATCGAGCACCTGGGTTTGAGCGGCTGACGCTCGAGCGCGCAGCCGCCGTGCTTCGCCTGTAGACTGCGGCCGGCCTGCACTTTGCTAGGCGCGCGCAGTGGCGTCCTGACGTGCAACGTCGACGCTTGAGCGCAAGGCGGCGCACCGTCTAATTATTCAACACCGCCCGCGATGAATGTTTTCGCCAAACTCTATTACCGCTTGGCCAAAGCGGCCAAAGCGATGCAGCTCTACCTCGTCATCGCCGGACCGGGCATTGTCGTGATGGTTGCGGACAACGACGCGGGTGGAATCACGACGTACGCGGCCACCGGTGCGAAGTACGGCTATAACTTGATCTGGTTCTTGCTGCTCTTGATACCCGTCGCGTACTACGTTCAAGAAATGACTGTGCGCCTTGGCGCCGTTACCAAACGCGGGCATGCCGAAGCAATTTTTGCCGGGTTTGGAGCATTCTGGGGCTGGTTCTCACTGATCGATTTGATGATCGTCGATTGGCTCACGCTGGTCACGGAGTTCATCGGGATGACCTCGGCGCTGGAGATCTTTGGGATTCCCCCTTGGTTTACCTACGTCGCGGTGGTGCTGTTGCTGGGCACGATCGTTCTAAATGGGCGTTATTGGACGTGGGAGAAGATCGCCCTGCTGTTTTGCGCTCTGAACCTGGTCTACATCCCCGGCGCGTTCATGGTGCATCCGTCGATGCAGGACATCGCGCGCCAGGGCCTGCTGCCGAATCTGCCGGGTGGCTTTAACGGCCAGCTGTTTTTCTTTCTGATGGCCAACATCGGCACAACAATTGCACCGTGGATGCTGTTTTTTCAGCAAAGTGCCGTCGTCGACAAAGGCCTGCTCGAAAAGGACATCCCCTGGGGCAAGTTCGACACTTGGCTTGGGTCCGTTTTGACGGTTGTTGTGGCAGTTTTCATCGTCGTGGTTACTGGCACGGTGCTGCGGGGAGTCGATATCGACAGCGCCGCCCAGGCGTCTTCTCAGTTGCAGGAAACCCACCATTGGGTCGGCACGTTCATGGCAATTGGCCTGTTCGACGCGGGCCTGTTAGGGGCGATTTGCATCTCGCTTGCCAGTTCCTGGGCGTTTGGGGAGATCTTTGGTTGGGCTCACTCGTTAAATACGAATATCAGGGAAGCCCCGTGGTTCTATGCGTGTTACTTTTTGACACTCGTGAGCGCGGGGGCGGTGGTGTTGATACCCGGTGCACCGCTGGTGCTCATTACGCTGTTCGTGCAGGTCATTGCCGTGACCCTGCTTCCGGCTGCGCTGGTTTTCCTCATCCTCTTGCTCAATGACAAGGAGAACATGGGCGATTTCACCAATACGCCCTTGCAAAACGTCCTGGGGGGAACGATCGTCGTAATCATTGTGGTGCTCTCTACACTCTATGGTATGAGCGTGCTGTTTCCGGGTCTTTTCGGCTAGGAGGCGTGATGATCCGTAGCCTGTCGCGCTTGGTTCAAAAATTTCACTCAATCAACGTGCGTTATAGCAACCCCCGGATCGGCATGTCGCCGGCGGTTCGGACTTGCTTGATGGCGCTGCGCTTATATCTGCTGTTCCTTGTGGCGCTGATGCTCTACAAGTTTGTCTCGCTGATCGTGGCCTGAGGCCGACGGTGCAGATCGTGGTGCGCTTGGAAGTCAAGAGGTAATCATGGTTGCCGTCGTCGAGTCCGAGTTTTTTCTCAGCGAAATCATCGGCCGCCGCGTGTTCCACCGTTCCCAGCGAATTGGGCGCTTGCAGGATCTGGTCATCGTCGAGACGGGCAAGTTGCCCGAGGTCAGCCTATTGCTCGTCAGGCGGCCGTACGGGCAAGTGTCGTTGCTCGTGCCTTGGGAAAAGGTCGTGGTCATCTCGACTAACGAGATCGCCATTGAGGCCGAGAACCTTGAAACCCTTGCGCAGGCGCCGGCAGCGGGTGCCATCTTGCTGCGCGACTATATTTTGGACAAGAAAATCCTCGATATGGACGGACGCGAAGTCGAGGTGGTGTACGACGTCAAGCTGGCATTTCAGGCGGGCAAACTCTACGCAAGCGAAGTCGACTTCAGTCGCTACCGCCTCTTGCGCCGGCTGGGTCTGCGACATCTGTCGAACTTTTTTGCGCAGCAACGGGGCGGCTCGACGGTATCTTGGCTGTACGTTCAGCGGCTTCCCGATGACCTGGGGAGCTTCTCGGGAGATGTACGGCTGAACGTGCTCAAGTCCAAGCTGCACGAGATGCACCCTGTCGATCTGGCCGATATTCTGGAAGAACTTGACAGCAGCCAGCGCCAGGCGCTGTTTAATCAACTCGATCCGGAACATGCTTCCGAGACGCTCGAGGAAATCGAGCCAAGGGTGCAGCGCGAACTTATGGCCACGATGCAGCACGACCGCGCCGCGCGCCTTGTCGGAGAAATGAGTCCGGCACAGGCGGCCGACGTCCTGGCGATCTTGCCCGCTTCCGATGCTGACGGCATCTTGGCTCTTATGGACGCCGAGGATGCCAGCAAAGTGCGGCGCATCGTTGAGCACCACGACGAAAACATTTTGCTGTTTACCACGCAAGAATACATACGCCTACCGCCGCAAGCGCTCGTGCACGAAGTATTGGCTGACTATCGGGACCTGGCGCGCGACAAAAACGTGCTGACTTACATGTATATCGTCGACAAAGAGGAGCGACTGCAGGGGGTCGTCGGGTTGCGCGAGCTTGTTGCCGCGGATCCTGATCAGACGCTCGGCAACCTGATGACCGAGCAGATCATCACACTGCATCCTGATGAGACGCTACGCGATGCCGTCCACGCTATTGGACGCTACGGCTTGCGGGCGATCCC
The DNA here is from genome assembly GCA_964608115.1 of uncultured Burkholderiaceae bacterium. Lineage (GTDB taxonomy): Bacteria > Pseudomonadota > Gammaproteobacteria > Burkholderiales > Burkholderiaceae_F > GJ-E10. The sequence goes on from CAZSOI010000390.1 coordinate 3,080, forward strand.
GGTGGTCGACGAGCAACGACGGCTGCTTGGCGTGGTCTCGGACCATGACGTGCGGGGGCTCAAACCCCGCCTGGATTAGCCGCGCGCGGGGTGCTTACCCGGTGTCCCGTGGGTCCGGATCGTCCATTCGTGCTTGCGTGGGTGTCCTTGTCAAGCTAAACTGCGCGGTTTAGCGATATTTGGCAAGGCAGATAACTTCATGGTTGTGATCCGGTTGGCCCGGGGCGGTGCCAAAAAGCGCCCGTTTTTCAATATTGTTGCGACCGACTCGCGCAGCGCGCGCGATGGCCGCTTTATCGAGCGCGTGGGCTTTTACAACCCGGTTGCATCTGAAGCGGAAGCGAAGTTTCGAATTGCTACCGACCGGCTCAATTATTGGAGCGGCGTCGGGGCACAATTGAGCCCGACGGTGGCGCGCCTGGTCAAGCAGTTTGGCGGGCAAGACGCAGTGGCCGCTGCCGGCGCAGGCAGCGCCCCGCAAGCGGCCACTGGCAAGGCTACGAAGGCATCGTAAGCGCGCGGCTTTCGCGCGCATCTACAGGCCTTGATCCGGTGGCGGCTGCCATGGAGCGCGGCGCGACACCGAGCAGCACCGAAGCGGTCACTGACTTGGTGGAACTCGGTTGGCTGCGAGGCGCGTACGGTTTGCAAGGATGGACGCACGTGCAACCGTATACAAGCGATGGCGAAGTGCTGCGCGCGGCGCGACAGTGGTGGTTATTGCGCCCAGGGGCGGCGTCCCGTGCCGGCGAAGCTTTGGGTCCGGTCGAGGTAACCGGCGTACGAACCCAGGGTGCGGGTCTGGTTGCCAAATGGCGTGGCTGCGATGCCCGGGAGGCGGCCCAAACGTTTAAGGGTTGGCGCGTGGCAGTGTCGCGCAGAGCATTTCCCCCGCTGCCGCAGGGTCAGTACTATTGGGTAGATCTGATCGGGGCGTTAGTTGTCAACCGCAGCGGGCAGCAGTTGGGAATCGTGCGAGCACTGCGCAGCAACGGCGTTCAGGACTTGTTGGAGGTAATGCGCACGGACACGCAAGAAACTGTCACAGACCCGATTTTGATACCGATGGTTGCGGCGTACGTGGAAGAAGTGGATCTGGCTGCACATCGGATTCGGGTCGACTGGGAAGCACAGTGGTGATCCTGGGCCCGGTCAATCAGACAATTATCGGCGGCGTGCCCGTCGGGGCTTCGGCAGCATAGCGGCGACGCGGGCGGCCATGGGCTGCCGGTGCGCGAAAGGCGAACATGCAAATTGACGTCATTAGCTTGTTTCCTGACATGCTTTCGGTTCTGACGCACTTTGGTATTTCGCGCCGCGCCCACGAATTGGGTCTGTGGCAACTCAAGTGTTGGGACCCGCGCAATTTCACGACCGACCTGCATCGTACAGTTGACGACCGGCCGTTTGGCGGGGGGCCCGGAATGGTGCTCATGGCCGAGCCGCTTGCGCAATGCGTCGAGGCGGCGCGCAGTGCGCAGCAAGCAGCCGGGTGCGAGCGCTCGCATATCATCGTACTGTCGGCTAGTGGCGTGCCGTTGCGCGATGCGCGCGTGCGCGGTTTAGCGACCATGGCGGCTGCGCGAACCGGCCTGGTGCTGGTTTGTGGTCGTTACGAGGGCATTGATCAGCGTTTTGTTGATACCTTCGTCGACGAAGAAGTGTCGATCGGCGACTTTGTGTTATCCGGCGGCGAAATCGCCGCCATGGCGCTGGTCGATGCAGTGGTACGGCATCTGCCAGGGGCGCTCAAGCAGGAGTCGGTACAGGACGAGTCGTTTGTCGATGGTCGACTCGATGTACCCCATTACACGCGGCCCGAGATCTGGCGTGGCCAGGAGGTTCCCACGGTATTGCTTTCGGGGCATCATGCGCGCATCGCACGCTGGCGCCAGGAGCAGGCAAATGCCCGGACGCGAAGGTTGCGCCCGGACTTGGTGCAAGAGGAAGTTCGCAGTAAATAAATAATCCCATCCTCTGGGCTGGCAACAAGAACAGTGGCATTCGCATGCAGTGTGCGCTTGCCGCCGCCAATGACCGCCACCCCAATGATGGCAAACGGAGAACGAAGGTGAACCTGATCTCGCAGTTGGAAAAAGAGGAAATGGCGCGTTTGAGCGCCAATCGGCCGATTCCGGATTTTGCCCCGGGCGATACCGTGGTCGTAAACGTCAACGTTGTCGAAGGAACGCGCAAGCGTGTTCAGGCCTACGAAGGCGTGGTCATCGCGCGCCGCAACCGCGGTCTGAACAGCTCCTTTGTCGTGCGCAAGATTTCAAGCGGCGAAGGGGTCGAGCGAACCTTCCAGACCTATTCGCCCTCGATCGCCTCGATCGAAGTCAAGCGCCGCGGCCATGTACGCCGAGCCAAGCTCTACTACCTGCGCGACCGCTCGGGCAAGTCGGCGCGGATCCGGGAGAAGCTCGAATCGAAGGGCGAAGCGTAAGTTTCGCATAGGGGAAGTTCGACGACGGGAGCCGAACGCGGCGGCATACAATGTGCCGGCGAGCCGGCAAGATGCGCACTTCGATCGATCCCGACACCCTTCCTTTTGATCCGCAGTTCGAACTCGAGCGCGGCCCGGCGATTGACGCCTCGCGCCTGACGCCCGATGCGCTGCGTGCGCGCTTCGTGCAATCGCGCTCTTGGCAAACCGAGCAATCAGGCGACAGCGGCTTGCTAGAGTCGGATCGGCCGCTACGACCGGCGGCCGTGCTCATCGCACTGGTCCAGCGCCCCAGTGGATTGCAAGTGCTTTTCACCGTGCGCTCGTCGCGACTGCAGGACCATGCGGGGCAAATTAGCTTTCCTGGCGGCCGCCTCGAGTCAGGTGATGCCAGCGCGATTGATGCCGCGCTGCGCGAGGCGCGAGAGGAAATCGAGCTCGACCGTGAATTGGTTGAAGTGCTCGGAACCATGCCGCCGTACTCGACGATCAGTGGCTTTCACGTGGTTCCCGTTGTAGGTCTGATCGCACCGGGTGCGCAGCTTCGCGCCGATCCGCTCGAAGTGGAGGAGTTTTTCGAAGTGCCTCTCACATTTTTGATGGACGGCGCCAACTTTCAGCGTCGTGTCGTCGTGCAGCAAACGTGGCGGCGCTTCGTATATTCGATGGAATACTACGGTCAGCGGCGATACTTGATCTGGGGGGCCACCGCGGCCATGCTGAGTAATTTGTACCGATTCCTACTCGACTGAACCGCGCATGTGTCTGCACCATTTGCCGCGCCTGGCGTCCTGAGCGGACGGTTACCGTCCTTACAGAATCGCACAACCTGCATTGGACCACCATGAGTTGGATCGCCCTGGTACTTACCTTGCTGCTTGAACAGGTGCGGGCGATGCCATCGTCCAATCCGGTGTACGCGGGCGCGGCAGCGTGGGCCGACAAGGTTGCACGCAATTTGAACGCTGGCAAAGTCCGCCACGGTGTCTATGGCTGGCTGCTGGTTGTTGTTGCCGGCCTAGTCCCGACGCTACTGATTTTTGAACTTGCGCGTTCGTGGAACTGGCTCGCGGCTCTGGTCGTTGACGTCTTCGTGTTGTTCTTTGCCATGGGTTTTCGGCAGTTCAGTCACCCGCTCACCGTGATTCAGGCGGCCCTGGAGCAGGGTGATATTGACGAAGCGAGGCGAGTCTTTGCCAGCTGGAGGCGCAATACCGATCCGGGATTTGATCCAACAGAGCTGAGTGAAAGCGAAATCGCACGGCAGTCGATCGAATTTGGGCTGCTGGCCGCGCATCGTCACGTCTTTGGTGTTTTGTTCTGGTTTCTCCTTCTGCCCGGACCTAGCGGCGCGGTACTTTATCGCCTAAGCGAATACCTGGCGCGACACTGGAATCGGCCGTCGACGGCAGGCGATGGCGCTATCCCGCCCGATCAGTTTGGCCAATTCGCTCAACTGGCATTCGCCTGGATCGACTGGTTACCGGCACGATTGACAGCGCTGGGCTTTGCTATCGTCGGCGATTTCGAAGGCGCGGTTTATTGCTGGCGCAACACGATTGTTGAGTCACGACCCAACGCCTTCAGCGGGCGAGTGCTGATTCTGGCGGCCGCCAGCGGCGCGATGGGCATTCGCCTTCTGAGCGCGATCGACTCGGCCAAATATCTGGATGCATCGGCCCAGGAGAGTGCAGAACTTGCGGAGGCTAGTACAGAGTCCTTGCGCTCCGCGGTGGGATTGGCATGGCGGGCGATGGTCCTTTGGCTCGTTTTGCTTTTGCTGCTCACGCTGGCGAGCGCCCTTGCGTGATCATCGCTGGCGCGCAAGCAACTTTTGCGTAGGAACCTAGCGGCGCGGGTGTGCGCCGCCACTGTTATTGTCCAGCGCTAGTACCTTGCGATAAAACTCGTAGCGCGCAAGGCCAATATCCCCGCGCGCGACGGCCGCGCGGACTTGGCAACCGGGCTCCTCGGCATGGCGGCAATTTGTAAACCGGCATGAGGGCGACACCGCAGCAAACTCCGGCATCGAACGCGCTAGATCGGCCGCGGATAGGTGCGAGAGGCCGAATTCGTGAAATCCTGGCGAGTCGATCACGGCCCCGTCTGACCCATATGCAAACCAGCGCGTCACGGTCGTCGTCTGTCGCCCATGCGTGCCACGGCGTGAAAGGGCGCCGGTGCGCAGACGTGCGTCGATCAGTAAATTGAGCAGAGTCGACTTGCCCATTCCCGATTGCCCGACAAATAGCGTTACCCGACCACGGCATACGAGTGCAAGTTGCGCCGCCGCCCCCGCAGGGTCGGTGCGCGCGGAAAGGCGCAAGACGCGCGCTCCTAAACGGGCCAGTTCGTCGAGCGCTGCGAGGGCGGCGCTGCTTTCTAGGTCGGTCTTATTCAGTATTGCCACCGCGGAGATTTCGGCTGCGCTGGCTGCCAACATTGCGCGCCACGCAAATTCCGGCTGTGGCGGGGGCTGCGCGGCAAAGACAATCGCGATTTGGTCCACATTGGCGGCCAACGGTTTGGTACGGTTGGCGTCAGCCCGAAATAGGAGATTGCGCCGCGGCACGACCGACTCAATCACGTGCGATCCGTGCTCCTGCGAGCATCGCACCCGGTCGCCGACCACGACTTGCAGCCGTCGTCCTCGAGCGATTGCATCGACTTCCGCCGCTTCAGCGGCAGCGCTAGCAACTGCATCGAGCGCGACGGTAAAGCGCTGACCAAAGCGCGCAACTACGCGGCCCAAAATACCCGTGCCCTCGGCCTCGTCGCTACCCTGAACTTTGCGCTTGGATGCCGCACCAGCCGCGAGCGGCGCCTCGCAGTCATCGGCGCTTTCACGCGGATGCAGTCGTTGGTGCACTCGTGAGCAGCCGATGAATCCGCATCGATGCCGGCGGATGGGAATCGTAAAAGGCCGAGTGCACCGGATCGGGCGTGAGCGTCGCCGCGTTGTCCTGGTAGAGCTTGCAAAGTGCCCGAACAAGCGAATCGGCTGAGACGTGCTGCGCGGCGAAAATATCGGCGGCAAATTCGTGACGACGCGATAGCGCACTGCGTAGCGGCGCCAGCAAGAAGGCAAAAAGCGGCATCACTAGGCCAAATAGCACGAGCATCAAACCGTTGCGAGGCAGTTCGGGATCCGCAGTAAATCCCAGGCTGGGTGCAAACCAGGGCTGAGTCTGCAACCAGGCCAGCAACAAAAGCCCAATAAGCGCGATTGCAAGACTGCTGGCTATCCCTTTGACGACATGGTGAAGGCGAAAATGGCCCAACTCATGCGCAAGCACCGCTTCAATCTCGTCGGGATGCAGCCGTTCGATCAGGGTGTCGTAGAACACGATGCGTTTGGCCCCACCCAAGCCCGTGAAGTATGCGTTGCCGTGTGTCGAGCGTCGCGAGCCGTCCATCGTAAAGACGCCCCGGCTGCGAAAGCCGGTGCGCTCCAGCAATCGGGCGATGCGCTCGCGCAGCGCCTCGTTGGCCAATGGCGAAAAGCGATTGAAGATCGGCGCGATCAACCACGGATAGGCCACGCTCAGAAAAAAGGAAAAGGCCGCCCACAGTACCCAGGCCGCGAGCCACCACAAAGAGCCGGCGGAGCGCATAAGTTGCAAACCGGCCGCAAGCAGAGGCAGACCTAAAACGGCGCCAACAAGAAAGGACTTGAGCGCGTCCACGAAAAACAGAGCTTGCGTCATGCGGTTAAATCCGAAGCGTTGCTCGATTCGAAACTGACGCCACCATTCGAAGGGCAGGTCCAGCAGACCCATCACGGTCACTACAGATGCGACAAGCACAAGGTCAAAGCCCAGGTTTCCGGTCATCACGGAGTGCAGCGCCTGGTACCACCATTGCAAAGCGCCGCCCCAGGTCAAAATAACGAACAGCGCTGTCGCAAACGAGCTGCGCACCATGCTTAGTTGCTGCTTGGCGATCGTGTAGCGCGCGGCCCGGCGATGATCTTCCAGGCCAATTGTCGCCGCAAACTGGGCCGGCACCTGATGCGCATGGTCAGCGACATAACGCATCTGGCGTGCGCTTAGCCAGAGTTTCAAAGTAAGGTGGACGCCCAAAAGGCAGGCAAAAAATAGGCTCATTTGTGGTCTTGTGCTCTCACAGCGCTGACCCCGACGCGGATCGCACGTCTGCGGTTTTCTTTGGGCGTGCGACAATTGCGCCCGCGCTGCGCAAGGTGACATCCTCTACGAGGTGCCGCACAGTGAGCGATGAGAAAGCAAAATTATGGCACAGCAGCTTGGCTCCGAATCAGCACGCAATCTGGCCGCATCCGTAGATGCGGGAACGTCCACGATGGATGATAACTATTTGGTCTGGATCGACATGGAAATGAGCGGACTGCATCCGGACTCTGATCGGATCCTCGAGGTCGCCGTGGTTGTTACCGATGCGAACTTGCAGACTGTTGCCGAAGGCCCCCTTGTCGTGGTGCATCAGGCCGAGTCGGTCCTCGCCGGCATGGATGCGTGGAATCAAGCCACGCACGCTCGTTCCGGTCTGACTGAGCGGGTCCGGCTGTCGGCCTTGGATGAGCCCGCCGCTGAGGACGCGCTGCTTCAGTTTTTGGGCCAGCATATGCGGCCGGGCAAGTCGCCGATGTGCGGCAATTCAATTTGCCAGGATCGACGCTTTCTTGCACGCTGGATGCCACGCTTGGAGGCCTTTTTCCATTATCGCAACCTCGATGTGAGCACGCTCAAGGAATTGGCTAAGCGCTGGCGGCCGGAGGTGTACCGCAGTTTCGAGAAAAAGAGCCGGCATGAGGCCCTTGCGGATGTCTACGAGTCTA
>CAZSOI010000391.1:0-13696 GCA_964608115.1 uncultured Burkholderiaceae bacterium
CGGAAGCCCTGCTGTATTTCATTGCGGTACTCGAGCGGGCGATCGGTAAACCAACGCAAAAAATTCTGCGGCCCATGCAGCCCGGCGATGTGAGGTCCACCGCCGCCGATATCGAAGTAACGGCCAACGACCTTGGTTGGCGGCCGACGACCGGTATTGAGGTGGGGCTGCCACGCCTGGTTGACTGGGTGCGGCAGTACTACCGCTACTAGCACCAAGCGCAGTCGGGTTCAGTGCGCCACGGACCAATGACACGTTTCGGTCAGAGGCACGAACTGCTGACCCTGCGAACTCATTATCGGCGGCAACGCCTCCGACGACTGGCGCACTAGCGTTATGGTTTCGACATTACGCGGTAACCCGTAAAAATCCGCGCCGTAAAAGCTGGCAAACGCTTCGAATCGGTCAAGAGCACCGGCCAGCTCGAAAGCTTGTGCGTACATGGGTAGGGCCAGCGGGGCAGTGAAACAGCCCGCGCACCCGCAAGCCGATTCCTTCTCGCTCCTGGGATGCGGTGCGCTGTCGGTGCCGAGGAAAAACCGAGGACTTCCGCTCGTGGCCGCTGCGACCAGCGCCTGGCGATGCTCCTCGCGCTTGAGCACCGGCAGACAATAAAAATGCGGCCGCATACCGACCGAACCGTCTGCGCCGACAAACATTGCATTGCGGTTATACAAAAGATGATGCGCCGTGATCGTCGCGGCGATGCGACCGGGTGCCTCGCGCACATATTGCACCGCTTCGCGAGTCGTCACATGTTCCACGACAATGCGCAGGTCTGGGAAATCGCGCCGCAGCGGTATCAATACCTCCTCAACAAAGATGCGCTCGCGCTCGAATACATCGACATCGGGTCGGGCCACTTCGCCGTGCACGAGAAGCGGTAGGTCGACTCGCTGCATGCGCTCAAAAACCTTCGTGCAGTCCCCGACCGACAGCACGCCGGCGTCCGAATGAGTCGTCGCGCGCGTCGGGTAAAGTTTGACCCCGTGGATCACTGCGCTTTGTCGGGCTCGATCGATCTCGTCCGGTGACGTCGCGCTCGTCAAGTAAAGCGTCATCAGTGGCTCAAAGCAATGCGCTGTGGGAATTGCCGACTGTATTCGCGCACGGTAGGCGAGTGCCTGCTCGACAGTCGTCACCGGGATGCGAAGATTTGGCATCACGATGGCCCGCGCAAAACTTTGCGAGGTATAGGGCAATACCGTGGCCATTGTTGGGCCATCGCGCAGGTGCAAATGCCAATCGTCGGGCCGTGTAATCGTCAGGTTTTGCACGGCGCGTCCGTTGACCATTCGCATCTTCGTAATGTCGAAAAAAATCAGGCTGCGGCAAGCCCCGGTTGCGCTTCGCCCTCGCGTTGCTGCAAGGCCCACATGCGCGCGTAAGCGCCGCCGCGTGCAAGCAAAGAGGGGTGGTCACCGCTCTCTATGATTCGTCCGTGATCCATCACCAGAATCTGGTCGGCGCCGACCACGGTAGAGAGGCGATGCGCAATTATGAGCGTGGTGCGTTGGGCGCTAGCGGCATTGAGTTCTTCCTGAATAGCCAGTTCCGTGCGCGTATCCAGCGCCGAGGTCGCCTCGTCGAAAATCATCAGCGCCGGGTCCTTGAGCAAGGTGCGAGCAATCGCCACGCGTTGTTTCTCGCCTCCCGAAAGTTTCAGTCCACGCTCGCCAACCACGGTGCGGTAGCCATCAGGTAAGGACTGGATGAAATCGTGAATGTGCGCGGCCCGCGCCACCGCAACGACTTGTTCGTGGCTGGCCTGCGGCCGTCCGTAGGCAATGTTGTATTCAATGGATTCGTTAAACAAAACCGTGTCCTGCGGCACGATTCCAATGGCGGCGCGTAAGCTCTGCTGCGTCAGCTCGCGGATGTCTTGACCGTTGAGTAATACTGCGCCGCCCTGCACGTCGTAGAAGCGAAATAATAGGCGCGCGAGCGTGGATTTGCCGGCACCCGTGGCTCCCACTACTGCGCACGTCGTGCGTGGCGGGATCGTAAAGTCAACGCCGTGAAGTATTTTGCGCCGCGCGTCGTATCCAAATTCCACATGCGCAAAGCGTACCGTGATCGATCGATCACCAGAAGACGGAAATAGCAGGGGACGGGCATCCGGACGATCGGCAATCTCCCGGTTTTGCTGCAACAGTCGGAACATCCGGTCCATATCCGTTAGTGCCTGGCGAATCTCGCGGTAGATAACGCCCAAAAAATTCAACGGAACATACAACTGGAGCATGAAGGCGTTGACCAGCACGAGGTCGCCAATGGACATCGCACCGCTGTGCACTCCAAGCGCGGCGCGCCACAGCATGCCCGTTAGACCAATCGCGATGATCGCTTGTTGCCCGCCATTAAGAACGTTAAGCGATTGCTGTACTCGCAACGCCGCACGCTCCTGTTGCGACAGCGTTGCATCGTAACGCTGCGCCTCGAACTCTTCGTTGTTAAAGTACTTAACGGTTTCGTAGTTCAACAGGGAGTCGACAGCACTGGAGGAAGCCTTAGCGTCCAGTTCGTTCACCTGCCGCCGGTAACGCGTACGCCAATTGGTCACGGCCAGAGTAAAGGCGATGTACAGGCAGAGGCTGACAGCGACAATGACCGAGAACCAGATCTCGTAATGGGTTAATAGGTAGCCAAATACCAGACTGATTTCCACCAGCGTTGGCAATATGGAGTACAGGGTGTAGCTCACCAAGGAGCTGATCCCGCGCATACCATGGTCGATTTCCCGCGTCACTGCGCCCGTGCGCCGCTCCAGATGGAAACGAAGCGATAATTCGTGCAAGTGTCGGAAGGTCTTAAGTGCCAGTGTGCGCACCGCCGATTGCGTGACCTTTGCAAAGAAAAACTCGCGCAGCTCGGTGAAAAGTGACGTCGCCAAACGCAAGGCGCCATAGGCGATCACCAGAGCAATCGGGACGATCGCCACATGCAGCGTGGGGGAAACCGTCAAGGAATCGACGATTTGCTTGAGCAAAATGGGCACGCCCACGACTGCCACCTTGCCCAGGACAAGGCAGAGAACCGCAAGCACGACACGCAACCGGTACGCCCAAAGATAGGGCAGCAAGGCGCGCAGCGTCGCCAGATCGCGACGCGGCTGACCAGGCTCGGCCGGTTGCGAAAAATCGTGGCCTCGTAGTGGCCTTACCCCGCGCATGACAATCCCGTCCTCGCTATGGTACCCAGCGCCCGCGGCCGCTTTGTTAGCGGTCCGCCGCGGCCTTGACAGGTGACACGTCCGGCCCCAAATTGCAAGCTCTGACTGATCAGGCGCGTGCGGAGCCGTCCGTCGGCAGGTAATTATCGCGCGTTACGCGCCTGTGTGACGTATCGAGACGATTGAGGGCCACGATGACAACGGTTTTGCCCAAAGACGATCCGGTTCTGCGGGTCGTACCTATGCCAGGCGACGCCAACGCCCATGGCGATGTATTCGGCGGTTGGATCATGTCGCAGGTCGATATGGCCGGCGGAATACTGGCGTCGCGTCGCGCAAATGGTCGTGTGGCCACCGTGGCAGTGACCAGTTTTGTATTCAAGGAGCCCGTTTTCGTCGGCGATGTGCTTTCCTTGTATGCGCACATCGTGCGCAGCGGCCGCACCTCGGTTACCGTGGACGTGGCCGCGTACGCCGAGCGCAGTCGCATGGACGGTGACGTTGTAAAGGTGACGGAAGCGACCCTGGTGTACGTTGCAACAGACGCTAACCGCCGCCCTCGCGTTCTGCCCGAATTGCCGCCTGGGGCGCATATCGCCTAGGGATGATCCTACCGCTGCGGCGAATGTTCCATGACAACCAGCAATGGCTCAACCTCAGGCAAAGCCGGTGAAGAGTCGACCGCCGGCGCTGTTGCGACCACCGAATGGCGTCACCGCGACGGCGCATTTACCCGGGTCGATGCGGCGTTGGCCGTCGAGGTGCCCATTGCGCTCGAATATAACGGTATCTCGCATGCGGTCATGCTTGCAACGCCATGCGACCTGGAGGATTTCGCCCTAGGCTTTTCACTCGGCGAGGGCATCCTGAGCGACGCGGCGGAGCTCTATCAGGTCGACGTGCGGGTCGATGCGCCGGGCATCACCTTGGCGCTCGAGGTGGCTGCCGGGGCCTTTGCCGCGCTCAAGCAGCGCCGGCGTACGCTGGCCGGGCGCACTGGTTGCGGAATTTGTGGCACCGAAAGCCTTGAGCAGGTTTTGCGCCCTTTGCCCAAGCTCCCAGATTCCAACTGGCAGCTGTCAGCGGGCGCGCTAGCCTTGGCCAGTGCCGCGCTCTCGGGCGCGCAGCCACTGTTGCGGCAAACGGGCGCGACCCACGGCGCCGCCTGGTGCTCGCTTGACGGCGATCTCTTGGCGGTGCGCGAGGACGTCGGCCGGCACAACGCGCTTGACAAACTCATTGGCGCGCTGCGACGCGCGCGGGTGTCGACTGATCGAGGTTTTGCATTGATCACGAGTCGCGCCAGTGTTGAAATGGTGCAAAAGGCCGCTACGGCCGGCATCAGTGTGCTCGCCGCGGTATCCGCACCGACGTCCCTGGCGCTCGAGGTTGCACAACACAGCAAATTGACGTTGATCGGCTTTGCGCGCGGCGCCAGTTTTTCGGTCTACACGCATCGCTCGAGAATTGCCGAGATGCCCTAAAGCGCACTGCCTAGCCGACAAGCCGGTTGTGCAGTTCGCCGATGCCGTCGATGCGCACGCGCACCGTGGCGCCGTCCTTCATTGATCCGGCACCGACTGAGGTGCCGCAAGCGATGACGTCGCCGGGATACAGCGTCATATCGCCAGAGATTTGCGCCACGAGCTGCACAGGCGAAAAAATCATGTCAGATAGTGGATAGTTCTGCCGCTCGACGCCGTCGAGAGTTGTCACCACCCGCGCCGATGCAAGATCAAGCGAGGTTGCGATGCAGGGCCCCAAGCAGCTGAAGGTGTCAGATCCCTTTGCGCGAGACCATTGTTCGAAATTTGGATCCTCGTTGATGAGGTCGACGGCGGTGACGTCATTTACGCAGGTGTAGCCGAAAATGTAACGCTCAGCATCCTCTACGCGAACATTCGCACAGCGGACCCCGATCACAACACCCAATTCCCCTTCAAAGGCGATCTTTCCGCGATAGCGCGGTGGACGACGTATAAGTTCACCGTTACCTATAACCGACGTGCCCGGTTTTATGAAATACAGCGCATGCTCGGGTTGCGGCTTTCCGAGCTTCACGCAAAGGGCCCGAAAGTTGTTCCAAAGCCCGACGACCTTGTTGGGCGTGCACGGAGGCAAAATGCGCACGGACTGCACGGCGAGGGTTTGCCCTGTAGCAACCGGCTCGCCAAATAGCTCTCCTCGATACGCGGCGATGCCTTGCGGCCCGAGCCGGCCCCAGCTCGCAGCGCCCTCGTCGGTCAAGAAACGCACCCAATTGGTCATATGCCTGCGCTCCGTGGTTGCTCTATCCGATCAGTCCCGCGCCTCTAGCCCACTGATACTTTGCCCCCAGGACCGCAACCGGAATCTCCGTGGAGTAGGGGTAGGCGGGAATTCCGCGCTCGTATAAGTATTCCGACGCGGCCTCGACCTCGACGTCGCCCGCAAGAGACGCAACAACGGGTTTTTCGATGCCCTTGGCTTGCATTTCTTCCTTTACCTCGACGACGAGCTTGGCAAATACCATGGGCGGCGTGATGATCGTGTGCCAGTAGCCCAGAATGATCGCGTGGATGCGCGGATCCTGCATGCCCAAGCGCAGGGTGTTTTTGTACGTCAAGGGGGGTTCCCCACCGGTGATATCGACAGGATTGCCGGCGGCACCGAAAGGCGGAATGAATTTGCGGAATGCCGCATCGAGATCGGCCGGCATGCTCATCAAGGACAGATCGTTATCCGCGCACGAGTCCGAGAGCAACACACCGGAGCCGCCTGCGCCGGTAATGATCACTACGTTCTCACCGTGGGGCGTCGGCAGCACGGGCAAGCCGCGGGCAAATTCGAGCAGATCCCTCAAAGAGCGGGCTCGAATTACGCCTGACTGTCGCAGGACGTCATCGTAAATGCGGTCGTTGCCTGCGAGCGCCCCCGTATGCGAGCGCGCGGCGCGCGCTCCCACGCTCGTGCGACCGGCCTTGAGCACGACGATGGGCTTTTTCTTCGAAACGCGCTTTGCGGCTTCCGCAAACGCGCGGCCGTCCTTTAGGTCCTCGCAATGCTGCGCAATGATCTGGGTGTTTTCATCTTGCTCGAAGAAGGCCAGTAGGTCATCCTCATCGATATCGGACTTATTTCCCAACCCGACGATGGCCGACACGCCCATCTTGGCCGAGCGGCTAAACCCGATGATCGCCATGCCGATGCCGCCGGACTGTGACGACAGCGCGGCCTTTCCTTTGAGGTCATATGCTGTGCAAAATGTCGCGCATAGGTTGCATGGTGTGTAATAAAAGCCATAAATGTTGGGGCCCATCAAGCGCACACCGTACTTGTGCCCGATTGCGACAATCTCCTCTTGACCGGCAACGTTGCCGGTTTCGGCAAAACCGGATGGAATAAGTACGGCGCCAGGAATTTGTTTTTCTCCAACCTCTTCGAGCACCTGGGCGACGAGTTTTGCCGGAATTGCGAATACCGCAACGTCGATGGATCCCTCAACATCTTTCACGCTTCCATAGGCTTTTCGGCCCATGATTTCGCCGGCCTTAGGGTGAATGGGATATATCTTTCCGCGGTAGCCACCGTTGATGAGGTTCTTCATTACGGAATTGCCAATCTTGCCTTGCTCATTGGACGCCCCAATGACGGCCACTGCTTCGGGTTTCATGATGCGGTTCATTTGCCGCACAATGAGCTCCTGGGCAGGACGATAGCGCGCAGGGGCTTGGGCAAAATCAACGGCGATGCACACGTCGGCGGCGATTGCACCGTCCTTTGACGCAAACACCGGGTTCAAATCCATCTCGGCGATCTGCGGAAAGTCGCAAACCAGTTCGGATACTTTTTGAATCATGGCCGCCAGCGCGTCTCGGTCCACGGCGGGCGCGCCGCGAACACCCTTAAGCATGGCAGCCGCAGCGATGGTGTCGAGCATCGACAGCGCCTCGTCCTTCGACGTTGGGGCGAGCCGGAAGGTGATGTCCTTGAGCACCTCTACCAGAACCCCGCCCAAACCAAATGCGACGAGCTTGCCGAATGAAGGATCGGTGAGCGCACCGATGAGCACTTCTTGCCCTTGAGCAATCATCTGCTGGACCTGTACACCGAGCACGTTCGCCTTGGGGTTGTAAGCGCAGGCGTTGGCCACCACGGTGCCAAAGCCTTTGTGAACCTCCTGCGCGTTGCTCACTGCTGCCAAAACGCCGCTGGCCTCAGTCTTGTGCGAAATCTCGGGGGAAACGATCTTCAAAACCACCGGATAACCCATGGCCTCAGCGATCTGCACCGCTTCCTCGGGCGAAATAGCCACTGCTTCGCGCGGCAAGGCGATCTGGTAGGCGCCACAGACGAACCTTGCTTCTGGCGCCGTCAAGGTCGTTCGCCCGTCGGCCTTGACCGTACCCAAAATCCGGCGAACCGCGGCCATGTCCTTGCCCATTTTCGCTCCCCTTATGCGCCTGCGCACCAACAACCCATCGCGCCAAGCTTGGCGCCGATCGCCTCGCTGCTCCATGACTGTCGTCAATTTCCGGATCACGCCGTCCGATCATGCCCCGAGCACGGCGTGGCGGTTTGCCCGACATTGGAGAAAAAGCGGGCAGCGCTAGCGCGCTAGTGCGCGTGGCCCGTCGATTCGCCTAGGCGCTCTTGCTCCATCGTTCTGGCCAGAAGCTTGGTCAAGGCATAGACCGCATCGATGTGCGGGGTCGGGGTCTGGGTAAGGCGTCCCAGCTCGACCACCGAGCCCACCAGCGCGTCGACCTCGGGCGCGCGACCGGCCTCTACGTCCTGCAGCATGGAAGTCTTGTGGCGGCCAACGCGCTCGGCACCGGCGATGCGCTTTTCCAGCGAAAGACGGAACGTGATTCCCAGCCGGTTGGCGATTGTCTGTGCCTCCGTCATCATCGCCGCGGCCAAATCTCGCGAGAGCGGAAACTGACAAATATCAATCAAGGTAGAGTGCGTCAAGGCGCTGATCGGGTTAAATGTGAGATTGCCCCAGAGCTTGAGCCAGATTTCGGCTCGGATGTTATCGAGAATCGGCGCTTTAAACCCCGCGCGAATAAAACATTCGGACAGGTGTGTTACGCGCGCGCTCGTCGTACCGTCTGGCTCCCCGATCGGAAAGCGGTCACCTTCCACGTGCTGCACAACACCCGGCGCCAGCAGCTCCGAAGCCGGATACACAACACAACCGATCACGCGCTGCGCGGGAATCATCGTCGAGATGCGGCCGTGAGGGTCAACACTGTGAACCACCCGACCCTCGAGGTCACCACCGTGCTTGTAAAAGTACCAATAGGGGACGCCGTTTTGCATCGGCACAACAACCGTGTGCGGCGCAAACAGCTTGGGCACCTCGTCCACGACGTCGATCACGTGGTGCGCCTTTAGCGCCAAGATCACCACGTCCTGCGGGCCCGCCTCGCTATAGTCGCTGGTGGCCCTGACTTTGTCCGCGACGCGCTGCGTGCCATCTGGCGCGATTAGCCTGATGCCATTAGCGCGGATTGCTGCAAGGGAAGCGCCGCGAACCAGGAACGTGACGTCTTCGCCTGCCATGGCGAGCTTGGCGCCAATGAGTCCACCGATCGCGCCTGCGCCAACAACCGCGATTTTCATGTCTTACGCCTCACGCTGATGCAACGTTGCCAAAACTGCCACCCAATTGGCCGCAATACGGGCCACAGGCGGGGTACTGGGTGCACGCGCTGTGTGCTCAGGCCACATTGCTGCCCGATCCCGCGGCCAGCCCCATAGCGGGCACTACGATATGAATCTTCAAAGACCACGGTCCTTGACCGGGGTCAATTTTTGCGCAAAACCGCAGCACCGGGTCGTGTTGCGACAGGTCTAGCCCGGGCGGCTACGGGCAAGGAACTTTTGTTGCCGGTCGACCAACGCGGTCTCGCCAGCGACGGGCGAGAGCTTATCGAGCCACATGAGATGCTCGGCGGTCGGTTTTAGCGGTGCCGAGTCCGAGGCAAATACCGCATCAAATGCATCGGCATCCACCGCAATGCCCGTCTTGGCTGCTGTCAATGCCGCTGCAGGCGGCGTCCCTGCAGGCACCGGGTTGCCATGGGCGGTACGCTTGCTGCGCTGGGCCTTGCAACTGGGCTGCTGCGCTCAAAACGGCTACTGCGACCGCCGGCGCCTGCGCCTTAGCGGAAGGCTGGTTGGCAGCTGTGGTTTTACCTCGCGGGCAACGGACCTCAAACTCATTGCCTGCCTACCCACCCAAACCGGTATCGAAAAAGCCTCGCGAATCGCCGCGTACCCGTGCGCTGATTTGCAACGAGCTTCTCGCACAAGCGCAACAGTCGGCATGCTTGCGTAAACGGCGCAAGAGCTTTGCGACCCCAACCGTGCCGGTTTTTGCTCCTCACCCGCTATTTGCGAAACGCCCCGCCGTCTTTAAGGGCAGCGATCTGCGTGATGCTCAAGCCCAGCACATCGCGCAAAATCTGCTCGGTGTGCTCCCCAATTAACGGCGAGCGTTCTATCTTCACCATCGAATCGGACAGTTTGATTGGCATGCCTACGTTGAGCCATTGGCCGCGCTCAGGATGGTCGAGCTCGACCATCATTTCGCGCAACCGTACGTGCTCATCGTTTACCAAGTCTTGTGTACTCATGATCGGCCCGCATGGCACATCAAGTTCGTTAAGAATGCCCATCAGTTCCCATTTGGTATATCCACTGGCGTACTCGTTTAGCAGGTTCCACATTTGTGTTTGGTTCTGGCGCCGGTTTTGAATTGTCGCAAAGCGCTCGTCACTGGCCAGCGTCTCGCCGCCCACACGGCGCGCCAGCGCGGCCCAGACTGCCTCCTGCACTACGACATAGATGTAGTCGTTGGGCCCACCGGGCTTGCATCGGACGGCATTGCCAAGTTGCCCACCGCCCGAATCATTGCCCGAGCGCGGTGTCTCCTTGGCGCCCTCCGTGGCCACCGAAAACTCGGATAAAGGGCCGTGTGCCAGCCGCTGGTGGTCGCGAAATTTCACACGGCAAAGATTCATGACCCCGTCCATCATTGCCACTTCAACATACTGTCCCGTGCCGGTGCGATTCCGTTGATGCAGCGCAGCCAGGATCCCAATTGCCAAGTGCAGTCCCGTTCCGGAGTCGCCAATCTGGGCGCCGGTGACAACGGGAGGACCGTCCATGAAGCCCGTTGTGCTCATGGCGCCGCCCATCGCCTGAGCCACGTTCTCGTAGGCTTTGAAGTCGGCATAGGGGCCGCTGCTGCCGAAACCCTTAATCGATGCCATGACGACCGACGGATTGATCTGGTGAACGGTTTCCCATGAAAAGCCCAAGCGATCAAGAACCCCGGGGCCGAAATTCTCCATCAGGACATCGCACTTCTTTAGCAGCGCAATAAAGACCTCCTTGCCGGCCGGATTTTTCATGTTCACAGTGATCGACCGCTTGTTGCAATTGAGCATCGTAAAATACAGGCTGTCGGCGTTGGGCACGTCGCGCAATTGGCCACGCGTCACATCGCCGGTCGGCGGCTCAAGTTTGATCACGTCCGCGCCGAGCCAGGCGAGCAGCTGCGATGCCGTAGGTCCCGCCTGCACGTGCGTCATGTCGAGTATTCGAATGCCGCTTAGTGCCTTGTCCATCGATACCCTCTCCTCCTGAGACTCAATCACCAAGTTACTCGTTGACGTCACCGCCGCGCCTACATGTACATCGTGTGGTTTGTAGTCCCGCTGTAGTTCAAATCGGATTTAAGCCCCACATCGATCAGGCTCGATCGGTAGGGCGCATGCGCGGGCTCGAAGGTGAGATGAATTTACTTCGGCCTTGCGAGGCGGATGCCGGCTGCGCCCATCGCCCTGAGCGACACTGCAAAGCGCCCATCCTCCCGCAGCTTGCCAAGGTCGCCTTGGCGCGGCGCTCCTGTGCTCGTCCCGCGTTTCGGCGATAGTTGGCGACGTTGCCCGAGAGGCTTCCCTGCGCCGCCCTGTGGTCGCGTGAAACCTACGCAAGGACCGTCGCTGCTCTGGTCGATCGTTTGGCATCGCAACACGATACCCAGCGCTACGCGGCGTATCATTGACCGCTGTCAATTTTTGCCAGTCAGTTGCCACGTTGACTGCGGAAGTCTGCTTTTATCAAGGCCGCTCTTGATTCGTTTCTCCCGTCATCCGCATTGCGCCGAACTGCGCATGCAACTTACGCGCAATATCGTTATTGCGCAGCTAGCCGCAGATGCCGAATGCGAACTCGAATCGCAGCTGACGGTCGTTGATTGCCGCAAGGGAGAGGTGCTGCTTTTGCAAGGCACGCACGAAATGGAGCAGTACTTCGTCCTTGAGGGAGTACTAAAGCGCGTCGTGAGCGACCCCGCGGGCAAAGAAATGATTCTGCGCTTCACGCGCGAAGGCGACATGGAAACAAGTTATGCAGCATGGCGACTACAAACACCCGCACCCTACAGCATCACCGCCGTCACCAAGGCACGGGTCGCAAAACTTCCACTGCCACAGTGGGTCGCATTCATGGAACGGCAACCCGAGGTAAAGGCGGTATTTGAGCTCGAGGTCATGCGGCACATGAGCGAGATCATGGGCCACATCATCACCTTGCACCTGCTCGATGCGCCCGGTCGTGTGCGCCGATTTCAGCGTAAGCTGCCCCAGTTCTCCGACATATTGCCAAAAAAGGAGTTGGCTTCGTATCTGAATCTTTGCGCGGAAACGCTCAGCCGACTTAGCCACCGCGGCAAAATTCACCTGAAATAGGCCAACGCCACTTGACCGATGAGCGTCGTTGCCATCGTCCACAAGGTGGCGCGCACGATTCGCGTAAAGCTCGCTGCGCGAATACGCGGTTGCAAACGAAATCCGGCCGCAAGCGCCAGGACTGCAATCAAGCTCAGCGGTAAACTGAACAATACCAGCGCGGAGTGCAGCTGACCTGAGGAAAGAAGGCTGACCGCCTGCGCCGAGCGGCCGACAAAAAACGACAAATTCAGCGCCTGCGTCATTACCAATGGCGGCAGCTGGAGCGCGGAAAAATAAATAAGCAGCGGCGGCACGGCCACGTTCACCGCCCCGGAGAAAAAGCCTCCCAAACTACCGAATACGAGCGGCGCAAGACGCGGGAAACGCTGCAGCAGCTTCCAGTCAAATCCCGCATGACCGGAGAGCAACAGGTACGTGACGATCATTGCCGCCAGCAGCAGCTTTAGCGTTCGGGCGTCGGCCACCGAAAGTACGCGTGTGCCGATGATGGCCCCTAGCAATACGTAGGCCGCCACGGGCCAATAGCGGCGCAGTGTCACGGCCGCGTCGGCGCCCCGGACAATGCTGATTGCGTTTAATACAAGGTTCGGGATCAGAGTCGTCAAAACGGCCGTGCGCACATCCGTAATGAGGGCGACCAGTGGCGTAGAAATTAAGGGAAAGCCGAATCCGATTGCACCGTGGGCGACGGCCGCGAACGCAGCTGCCGCGGCAATCGCGTACCACGTCCACTGGGGCCATTGTCCAAAAACGTCCAAGATCGACAGACCGCGTTCGTGATAGGCGCGCTCAGACTCTCGTCAGGCGCAACGCCGGCCAGCAGCACGGGCCGACATGATCAGAACTGCACGCTTGCGTTTGCCCGGGCAATGCAACGCATGCGAATTGGCGCAAGCACGAGCTTGGCCACAATACCGGCCGTGATAGCAATGGCCGCCGCAACAACAAAAACGAAATTCCAGTTGCCGTTGGCCGACAGCACGGAGGCCAGTGGAGCCAGAAAAGAGCCCCAACCTTTGGCCGTGTACAGCATTCCGGCATTCGCAGCGGCGTTCTTCACACCAAAAGTGTCCGCGCAAAGGGCCGGGAAAATCGAAAAGATTTCCCCCCAAAACAAAAAGATCAGCGCGGCACAGGTGATGAAAACGATCGGCTCGTGCCCGAAGGTCATTAACCCCAGCAAAGCAAGACCCTCGCCGACGAAAACCAGCATCATTGTGTTCTCCCGGCCGATTCGGTCGGAGATAAAGCCGCACAAGGGTCGCGTAAAACCGTTGGCCAGATTGTCGACCATCAAGGTCAGTGTCAGCAGCGGCAAACTCGCCATTCCGAGCAAGCTAACGGGCAGTTGGGCAAGTCCGTAATCCCTAGCTATCGGGCCGATCTGCGCAGCGGCCATCAGGCCGCCGGCCGCAACCGCGATAAACAGCAGGTACGCGATCCAAAATACCGGGGTACGGACCATCTGCACAACCGTGTAGTCGATCTTGGAGAGCACCACACGCGGGGCTGCGACCACGCCAGCGGGCGGGACCGGCTTTACCAGGAACATCGAAATCACGAAGATGCATACGCCCTGCAAAATTCCGAAAAAAAGAAAGGCCTGTTCGTAGCCAGAGTTTTGGATCATATTGGCAATCGGAATCACTGTAAGCGCAGCGCCCGCACCAAAGCCCGCGGCCGTGAGCCCGGCGGCCAGCCCTCGCTTGTCGGGAAACCACTTCAAAGCGTTACCCACGCAGGTGCCATACACGCATCCGGCACCAAGGCCCGCGAC
>CAZSOI010000392.1:0-14093 GCA_964608115.1 uncultured Burkholderiaceae bacterium
TGCCCAGGAGAGGACTCGAACCTCCACACCTTTCGGCACTAGAACCTGAATCTAGCGCGTCTACCAATTTCGCCACCTGGGCAGGAGAGCGGAGGGCGAATTCTAAGTCGAGGCTCCTGCTTGTCAAATGGTCCGAAATAAACCCGAAAGCAACGTCAGTATTGCTGCCAGCGACGCAGCCGTTGCGCCCTCGGCTGTGCTCGAGGCAATGACCCGAGCGGGTTCGCCGCTACGGCTGCAGGAGCTCGGAAATTTGCTCGCTCTGGAGCCGGGGAGATATCCGGACTTGGAGCATACGCTTGCCGAGCTCGAGCGCAACGGCCAAGTCGTGCGCAATCGCGCGGGATTGCTGCTCGTAGCTTCGCGCGCCAATCTTGTCTCAGGACAAGTACAAGGACATCGCGATGGCTACGGGTTTCTGATACGCGACGACCACGGGCCCGACGTACTGCTTTCCGAGCATGAAATGAGCAAGCTTGTGCACGGTGATCGCGCACTGGTACGCGTCACGGGCACCGATCGTCGCGGGCGTCCCGAAGGGGAAATTGTCGACGTAATCGAGCGCAGAACCGAACGGCTGGTTGGGCGACTTCTGAACGAGCGGGGTGTCAACGTTGTCGTTCCCGAGGACCAACGCATTCGCCACGACATTCTTGTACCTCCGCAATCCTGCGCTGGCGCCCGCGATGGGCAAGTTGTTGTCGTTCAAATCGTTCAGCAGCCACAGCGCAACATGCAGGCCGTCGGACGGGTCGTAGAGGTACTCGGTGAAATCGACGACCCCGGCATGGAGATCGAAATCGCGGTGCGCAAATTCGGCGTTCCGTATGAGTTTCCGACCGACGTGATGCGAGCCGCCGACGCGCTGCCCAAAGAAGTGCACAAGTCCGATTTGCGCGGACGTATCGACCTGCGCGATATCGCCTTGGTGACGATCGATTCGGAGGACGCGCGCGACTTCGATGACGCGGTGTACTGTGAAGCCGATGGTCGGCGCGGTTGGCGGGTGCTGGTTGCAATTGCCGACGTCGACCACTACGTGCCCTCCGGATCGAGTCTGGATAAAGAGGCACAAAAGCGGTCGACTTCGGTGTACTTTCCGCGCCGGGTAATCCCAATGCTGCCGGAGGCGCTGTCAAACGAACTGTGCTCGCTCAAACCCGCGGTGGACCGCCTCGTAATGGTCTGCGACATGACGGTGACTAAGCAAGGTGCAGTGCGCGGATATCAGTTTTACCCTGCGGTCATGCACTCGCAGGCACGCCTTACTTACAACGACGTCTGGGAGGCGCTTTCCAATCCCTCCAGCCGCGCTGCAGGTCGTCTGGCGCAGCTTTTGCCGCGCTTGCACGAGCTTTACGAGGTCTATCTGGCTTTTGCGCGGGCGCGCGCCCGCCGCGGTGCACTGGAGCTGGAGACCACGGAAACGCAAATTATCTGCGACGCCAATGGGCGCATCGAACGCATCGTGGCACGCACGCGCAATGACGCGCATCGATTAATCGAGGAGTGCATGCTCGCTGCCAATGTCTGTGCGGCCGATTTCTTACGCAGAAGAAAGCACGATGCGCTTTTGCGCGTGCACGAAGGGCCGACTCCACAAAAACTCGAAGCGCTGCGGGCAACGCTCAAGACCCTTGGTCTTCACCTGGCCGGTGGCGACACACCTCAGCCGAACGATTATGCCCAGCTCATCTCCCATATCCGTTCACGCCCTGACTCTTCGCTGCTAAACATGCTCTTGCTTCGTTCGATGCAGCAGGCGCAATACAGTCCCCATAATGTTGGACACTTCGGACTAGCGTACGAGGCCTATACGCACTTTACCTCCCCGATCCGCCGCTACCCGGATCTGCTGGTGCACCGTGCCCTCAAAGCCATTTTGGGCAGCAAGCGCTATGTTCCCGCGCTCGCGGACGCAGGCGACTTGGCGACGCCAATGGTGCGATGGGAACAACTGGGGTTGCTGTGCTCCGCTAACGAGCGCCGCGCAGACGATGCTTCGCGAGATGTCGAGGCCTGGCTGAAGAGCTATTACGTACGCGAACGAGTGGGGGAGACGTTTTCCGGATCGATCAGTGCGGTGGTTCCGTTTGGCCTTTTTGTCGTTCTGGACCAGTTGTTCGTCGAAGGGTTGGTTCATGTCTCGGAGTTAGGCAACGAATACTTTCAGTTCAACGAAGCTGCGCACGAGTTGCGCGGTGAGCGCACCGGCATCCGGTATCGTCTTGGAGATCGGCTCGCCGTGCAGGTCGTGCGCGTTGACCTGGAGGCGCGCCGAATCGACTTTCGCTTAATGCGCCCGGAGCAGGCACGTGCAGCCGATGCGGCGGCGGGGCGGACACTGCCGCGCGCCGCGCCGGGCGAAGGCGTCGAGCAGCGGCGCCAGCGGCAGGCGGCCCGCGCCCAACGCATTGCGGCGCGCCGCGCCAAGTCCTCAGGGGTGCAGCGCCCGTTAGAGCGGGCTGGACCGAAGCACGGGCGTGCGGGACTACATCGCCGGCGCCGGTAATTCTCTGCGAATAGCACATGACCCGGCAAAAATCTGCCGTAAGCGACGCTAGCACGCCGCCCAATGCTCGCGCGCATCGAATACTTGCAGGGTTTCACGCAATCGGGGCCTGTCTGCGCAACGACCCGAGCTCTATCGAGGTTCTTTACTTTGACCCCAGTCGCCAAGACGCTCGTATGCGTCAGATGCTTTCGCGCGCGCAGGCTGCTGCGGTGCGGTGCGTCGCCGTCAACGCTGCTCGTTTGCAAGGGCTCTCACCCGAAGTACCGCATCAAGGTCTTGTCGCACAGGTAAGCGTGCGCTCCAGCGGCCCCAGTCTGGACGATTTGCTGGACGTAGTTAGTCCCGAGACTTTGCTATTGATACTCGATGGCGTGACGGATCCGCGCAATCTTGGTGCTTGCTTGCGCACCGCGGCCGCGGCTGCAGTCAATGCCGTTGTCGTGCCACGCGATCGTTCGGCCGCCTTGACTGCCGTGGCTGCCAAGGCCGCGGCCGGCGCGGCCGAGGCCGTGCCCCTGATCGCCGTGACCAACCTTGCACGCGCAATGAAACAGATGCAAGAAGCGGGAATCTGGATCACAGGTGCGCAAATGAAGGCACAAAAGAGCCTGTACGACATCGATCTGACAGGTGCACGGGCCTGGGTTTTGGGCGCGGAAGGTTCCGGGCTGAGGCGTTTGACACGCGAACATTGCGACAGCCTCGTGCACATTCCGATGCGCGGCAGCGTAGAAAGCCTCAACGTTTCCGTCGCCGCGGGGGTGTGCCTGTTTGAAACGTTGCGCCAGCGAAGGCAAGTGCAACCCGCCTAAGAGTACTGATGGAAGCAGGACAGCCCAGTCGGACCGCGCTCGCAGCGGCGGTGCATCGCGCGATCCACCAGCAGTTGGAGGCTGGACGAATCCTCATGGATCCTCTGGCTGTGCGCATACTTGGGCGCGACGCCCGATTGGTGCTGGAGCAAGCGCGGCGCGACCCATCGATTCGTGGTCTTCGCCTTTTTATTGCGATCCGAACACGTATTGCGGAGGACGCAATCGGCCACGCTTTGGGGCACGGTTTTTGCTAGGTCGCGATACTCGGAGCGGGCCTGGACACATTCGCCTACCGTTCGTCGTTAGCGCAAAAACTGCGAATCTTTGAAATCGATCATCCCGCGACCCAAGCTAGGAAGCGAGAATGTCTCGCGCAGGCAGGGATCCTGGTGCCGCAGACGTTGACGTTCGTCCCGATCGATTTTGCGCACGAGGATTTGTCTCATGTGCTTTGCGGCAGTGGATTTGATCCTGCCCGACCGTCCTTTTTCACAATGTTGGGGGTTGTGCCGTACCTGACCGACTCTGCGGTCTTTGCTACTTTGGGTTTTGTCGCGAGCCTGCCGGGGGGCGCGCAGGTCGTGTTCGATTACGCAAACCCAGCTCGTGAACAGGAGGACTCACTCGAAAACCGCCGCACGCGCGACGCATTGGCAGCGCGCGTTGCTTGCGTGGGGGAGCGTTTTCAGAGCCACTTCGAAACCGAGGCCCTGCACGCTAGATTGGCCGAGTTGGGATTTTGCGAAATCGAGGACCTCGGCCCCAACGCCATCCGGGAGCGTTACTTCCCTCAACGCGGTGGTCAAAAATCGGACAGAGGCGGGCACATCGTACGTGCGAGTACCCGGGTCTTGGTCTAGCGTCATAACAGATTTGCCGGCAGATTTCGATTTGGGATAAAATGCACTGTTTTTTTCCTTGCTGCACCGCGTTTAACCTGCAAAGAACATAGGGCGTCGCCTTCGTGTACCTGGGGGCGGATCGCATGACCAGGGCAAGGCGTGAAAGTACCTTGCATTGGCTGCGGGAGCGCACATTGCGCCACAAGGCGAGCTAGCGGGCAGCTAATCCCGGAAGGGGAAATCCAAAAGGAGATGATGTATGCGGCATTATGAAATCTGCTTTATCGTTCATCCGGACCAAAGCGAACAGGTCCCGGCGATGATCGAGCGCTATCGCACATTGGTTGTATCCCAAGGCGGCAAAGTGCATCGCGTCGAGGACTGGGGACGACGTCAACTTGCCTATCCCATCGACAAGCTGGTCAAGGCGCACTACGTGCTATTAAATATCGAATGCGGTAAGTCCACGCTCGATGAGCTCGAACACGGCTTTCGGTACAACGACGCCGTACTGCGCCACTTGACGGTAGGCCAGAAAAAGGCCGTTACCGGGCCCAGCCCGATGATGAAGGCTGTGGAGAAGGAAGAGGCGCGCAAGGCGGTGGCAGACCCTATTGGCGCGGGTGGCTAGGCGATTACCGAACGACTTTAATCCCAGCACTGCGGCGTCCCGAACCGATCACGGATCGTGGCGCGAGCAACGGGGTCCTGGCAAAGTGAATCGCGTGCTCCTAAACGCAACTTTGATTGAGCGTACAGCGCTGCGCTATACGCCAGCTGGCGTTGCGGTGATCGAAGCGCAGTTGCAGCACCAGTCAGACACGGTCGAGGCGGGGGTAAGCCGCAGGTTGCAATTTCCTTTCGTGGTCATTGCGCTTGGCGGAACTGCCAAACAACTGGCAAATGAGAGTTTGGGTAGTGAACTGTCGCTAACTGGATTTCTGGCGCCGCGCAGCCGCCGCAGTTCGCGACTCTTGGTACATGTGCAGCAATATTCGCGCTTGGCCGCCTGTGGGCAGACCGACGCGAAGCAAAACGAAACGGTCAATACGACGGAGTATGACGATGGCAACAGCGCAAAGAGGCAGTAGCAGGGGGAAGGCCGGTCTAAAGTTCAAAGGCAAACCCAACGGAAGACGCTCTCAGCAGCAAAATGCGCTGTTTAAGCGCAAGAAATTTTGTCGATTCACGGCCGAAAAAGTCGAAATGATCGACTACAAGGACGTTGAGACACTTCGCGACTTTATCCAAGACAATGGGCGCATCATTCCCGCCCGGCTCACCGGCACGAAGGCGCACTACCAGCGTCAGCTGGACACGGCAATTAAGCGGGCACGTTTTCTGGCCTTGCTGCCCTATACCGACATTCATTGACCCGGCAACGCGCCTTGCGCCGGAGGCGTTTCCGGCCAACGCGCGTAGACCGCGATATTGGTTTTGTCCCGATCGCTTGGGGCCTCTTAGCAGGATTCGCTATGCAAGTCATTCTTCTGGAAAAAATCGCAAACCTGGGACAACTCGGGGAAGTCGTCAAAGTCAAGGACGGTTTTGCTCGTAATTTTCTTTTGCCTTCAGGCAAAGCCAAGCGTGCGACCGCTTCGGCCATCAAGGAGTTCGAGACCCGCCGTGCCGATCTTGAGCGCGCACACGCAGACCGGCTCCAGGCCGCGCAAGCCCTGGGCGAGCGTCTGCAAGGCCTGACATTGCAGATTACGGCTAAGGCTGGCGTGGATGGGCGCCTGTTTGGTTCAGTTACGAACTTTGATATTTCCGAAGCGCTGGGCAAGCAAGGGTTCGAGGTTCCCAAGGCGAACGTTCGCTTACCGTTGGGTCCGCTCAAGTCCGTCGGAGACCACAAGGTGTCGATCGCACTGCATTCGGACGTCGTGGTAGAAATTACTGTTTCGGTTCTTGGCGAGGCAGTCTGAGCGACTTTCTTTGTGGCGGCGCAAGGTACCGCGTCGCCGGCCGCTCATAGGTTGCGGTAGGCCGCGGCAAATTACTATAGTTCCCGCCAAATCGGGAGGAAACATGAATTCACCGGTCGCGGATCCGCAGCTCGCAGCAGTGCGAACACCGCCACATTCGGTGGAAGCCGAGCAGTCGGTTCTTGGAGGCCTGCTGCTCGATAACTCGTCCTGGGACCGCATTGCAGACCGCATTGGCGGGGAAGATTTCTATCGTCACGATCATCGTCTGATTTTTCAGCACGTCTCGCGCCTTATTGAGCAATCGCGCCCAGCCGACGCGGTCACCGTCTTCGAGGCGCTGCAGACGAGCGGCAAAGCCGGGGAGGCCGGTGGACTGGCCTACCTCAATGCTCTTGCGCAAAACACGCCCTCGGCGGCCAATATCCGACGCTATGCGGAGATCGTCCGCGAGCGCGCAGTACTGCGTCGACTGGTGAGCGTAGGCGAGGAGGTAGCGGCAGCCGCACTGAATCCGCAAGGTCGGGACGCCAAGCAGATTCTCGATGAGGCCGAGGGAAAGGTCTTTCAGATTGCCGAGCAAGGTGCTCGTGACCGCGGCGGTTTTGTCAAGCTCGAACCGCTGCTTACCCGCGTAGTCCAAAGGATTCAGGAGCTTTTTGAGCGCGCCAGTCCAAGCGACGTCACGGGCGTGCCTAGCGGCTTTACGGATCTGGACGCCAAGACTGCCGGCTTTCAGGAAGGCGATCTGATCATCATCGCCGGCCGACCGTCGATGGGCAAGACGGCCCTGGCGCTAAATATCGGGCAGCATGTGGCAATCGACTTAGGAATGCCCGTGGCCGTGTTTTCGATGGAAATGGTCGCCGAGCAGCTCGCCATGCGGCTGCTCGGGTCGGTGGGCCGGATTGATGCCCATCGCTTGCGGACCGGCCGTCTGACCGATGAAGACTGGCCCAAGCTCAGCGAAGCGATGGAGCGCATGCACGCTGCACCGTTGCACATCGACGAAACGCCGGCACTCAATGCCTTGGAGCTGCGCGCCCGCGCGCGGCGCCTGGCCCGCGAGTACGGCAAGCTCGGACTGATTATCGTCGATTATCTTCAACTGATGTCCGCAAGTTCGGCGGGCGAGAATCGTGCGACAGAAATATCAGAAATATCCCGCTCGCTTAAGAGCTTGGCCAAGGAACTCAAGGTTCCCGTCATCGCACTCTCGCAGCTGAACCGCACCGTGGAGCAGCGCACCGATAAACGCCCTGTGATGTCGGACCTGCGCGAGTCCGGTGCCATCGAGCAGGATGCCGACGTCATCTTGTTCATCTATCGCGACGAGGTCTACAACCCGGACAGCCCTGACAAGGGTATCGCGGAGATCATCTTGGGCAAGCAGCGCAACGGTCCGATCGGACGTGTGCAGCTGCGATTTGGCGGCGAGCACACACGATTTGACAACTTGTCCTTGTCCAGCCCGGTGTTCTGACGATGGCCGAGGTCCGCACGCTTGCAAAGGCGCAAACGCAACGCTCCAGTAGCGAGGCGCGCCCTGTATTGGAGCGGCCGGAGCCCAGCTTATGGCGCACGCTGCTGATGCGCCTGCGATTTCGCGACCGACGCTTTGTTCCTTTGTTTAATTTGCACGTGCAGTTATGCGTGGGCGCGATCGAGGCGCTGGTGCGTCTGCTCACCGATCTGAGCGATCCGCACGGCATGGTGCGAGAGATCGAAGCGATGGAAAAGCGCGCAGATGCGATCGTCGATGAGGTGCACGCTGCTGTTCGCCGCTCCCTGTTTCCTCCGCATCCGCGCGCGTCGATCGTCGATCTGATCAACCGCCTCGACGATATATTGGATCTGACTGAGGATGCCGCGCAGACCATTCACCTTTATCACGTAACGGCGGTCACCTCGGAGGCCGTCCGACTCGCACAACTTGCTTTGGAGAGCGTCCGAAATATCGAGACGGCCGTAGCGATCTTGGCTGAACCGGAGCGCGGCCGCGAAGTGCTCTCCTTGTGCGAACGCATCGACGATCTGGAGGCACAAGCCGACCACGTACTGCGAGCGGGCATGTCCCGCCTGTTCCGCGACGAACCGGATGCTCGCGAGCTGATTAAGTTGCGCGCGGTATACGAAGTGCTCGAGGGATTAACTGACGTTTGCAAGGACGTTGCCGCCGAGATGGAGGCAATCGTTTTGAGCCACCTCGGCATTTGACGGTTCGCTCGCCGTCGCAGCCAGGGTCGCGCACGATGCGTCAAAGGGCCTCGGCCGCGTAGTCGGCCAAACGCGAGCGCTCGCCGCGCTGCAACGTCACGTGGCCAGCGTGCGCCCAACCCTTGAATCGATCCACTGCGAACGTCAACCCGGAGCTGCCCTCGGTGAGATATGGCGTATCAATCTGGGCGATGTTCCCGAGACAAACTACCTTGGTACCTGGACCGGCGCGCGTAACGAGCGTCTTCATCTGTTTGGGTGTCAGGTTCTGCGCCTCGTCAATGATCAGGTATTTGTTGATGAATGTTCGCCCACGCATAAAATTCATTGACTTGATACGGATGCGCGTGCGAATCAGATCATTGGTCGCCGCTCGTCCCCAATCGCCGCCGGCATCATCGCTGCGATTGAGTACTTCCAAATTATCTTCCAGTGCGCCCATCCACGGAGCCATCTTCTCTTCTTCGGTTCCCGGCAAAAACCCGATATCTTCGCCAACCGGTACCGTGGCGCGGGTGAAGATGATTTCCGAAAACCGCTTGGATTCAAACGTCTGCGCCAAGCCGGCCGCCAATGCAAGCAATGTCTTGCCCGTGCCCGCTTGTCCGATGAGCGAAACGAAGTCGCACTCCGGATCGCAAAGCAAGTTAAGCGCAAAGCTCTGTTCTCGATTGCGGGCCGTGATACCCCAGACGGCGTTCTTGGCGTGCAAGTAGTCGCGAGCCACGCGCAAAACGGCTGTCTTGCCGCGAATTTCCCTTACTTGAGCGTAAAACGCTGTGCCATCTTCCAAGTACACGAACTGGTTCACCAGCAATTCCGAGACCAGCGGTCCGCTGATCCGGTAATAGGTCGCGCCGGACTGTTGCCAGGACTCAACGCCCTTTCCGTGGCGGTCCCAGAATTTCGCAGGCAACGCGCACATCCCCGTGTAGAGGATATCGGTGTCCTCGAGAACCTTGTCGTTGAAATAATCTTCGGCCGCCAAATCCAGCGCGCGTGCCTTGACCCGCATGTTGATGTCCTTGGAGACAAGGACCACGTCGCGATCCGGGTGCAGTTCCTTGAGCGCGCGCACAACGCTCAGTATCTGGTTGTCGGCCTTTCCCACCGGCAGGCTCGCAGGCAACGCCGCGCCGATCGCCTGCGTCTGAAGAAACAATCGTCCCTTCGCCTCAGCGTTGCCGAGCGCGGACAGTGCAATACCGTCCTCGATAGGCGTCTTACAGGCAGCCACCAAGGCATCGAGCGAGCGGCTTGCCTGACGCGCGTTGCGAGCGACCTCGGACATTCCCTTTTTGTGCCCGTCAAGCTCTTCGAGCGTCATCATTGGTAAGAACAAGTCGTGCTCTTCGAAGCGAAAAAGGCACGTCGGATCGTGCATCAGAACGTTGGTATCGAGCACGAACAGCCTTGGCCGCTCGGAGACTGCTTGTCGACGGATTCTTCGCCCCTCTTCGAGGCGTGGTTGCGTCTCGACCAGCGTCAGGCGAGAGTCGGCTGCAATTTCGACGGGTTTGCGCGCGATGGGCTCGACGACGGGACGCTCGAAGGCGCCGCGGCGCGCGGTAGCGGCAGTAGAGGTACGGAGCGTCGGTTCGATGAGAGTAGCGGGCTTAGTTGGTGCCTTCGGAAGGGGCATGCGGACGTGTTGCTCGTGAAAAGGTTAATAAACAGGCCAACTCAGGCGATTGCGTGTACGGTTTGCAATACCTCGGCGACGTGACCAGGGACTTTCAATCCACGCCATTCGTGTCGCAACACGCCTTCGCCATCAATCAAAAATGTGCTGCGTTCGATGCCGCGCACGGATTTTCCATACATATTTTTCTGTCGAATCACAGCAAATAGCGAACACAAGGTTTCATCGGAATCGGAGATCAGCTCGAACGGAAGTTCATATTTGCTACGAAACCGCTCATGCGATGCCAGTGAATCCCGAGATATGCCTACGATCCGCGCACCGGCCGCGGCAAACTGCGCGTTGGCCGCGGCGAAGTCGCGCGACTCGCTGGTACAGCCGGGCGTGTTGTCTTTAGGATAAAAGTACAGAACCAGGATACTTCCCCGGCAGCCCGACAAGCGGAATTGCCCCGCAGTGGAACTAGCCGAAAAATCTGGAACTTTTTTTCCCAATGCCAATTTCTTTTCGCTACTCATGCGCAGCTGCCAAATGTCATGTCGACGCGCAGGCCAGGAATGCGCCTACCACGCGCCGGCCCTCTGCCAGAAGAATATTGAAAGTTCTGCAGGCTGCCGCGGTGTCCATCACCTCAAATCCCACACCCGCCTTTGACAAAGGTAATGTGGTATGTGGGGGCAAAAAACGCTGCACCGCGCCCGTGCCAACGAGCACCAATTCCGGACCCAGCTCCAGGACCGCTGCAAAGTGCTCCGGCCGCAGCTGCTCGATGTCGGCGGCATCCCATCTTTGGATCGGCACGTCCGGTGCAACGATCAGCGAACCACTATGGCGAATTCGGTTGACTTCGATGTAGCCCGCCCCGTAGGCGGTCACGGTGTTGAGATTTGTAGGCGCCTCGAAATGCAGCTTCAAACATACTCCGCGCGCCGTGCCGCGGAGGAGTTCCCGCGGTTGGACGGCGCAGATCGGGTAAATTATGCAACTAAATCGCGTTGCCGGCAGCTGGCCCACAAGAAAAGGGCCTTTTTCCGCCATCGCCGCGTCTGCCAAGCTGCTGCTGTCTGGCCTGTAATGGGGATTTAATGATTCACCCGATTCCTGAATTTTCGCGCCTCCAACGGCTTCCGCCCTACGTTTTTAATATCACTGGCGAGCTCAAAATGGCGGCACGTCGGCGCGGCGAGGATATCGTCGACATGAGCATGGGTAACCCCGATGGCGCTACGCCGGCACATATCGTGCAGAAATTGCTCGACTCGGTGCAGCGACCCAGCACACACGGTTACTCGGTCTCCAAAGGGATTCCCCGATTGCGCCGCGCGATCTGCAACTGGTATCGCGACCGCTATCAAGTCGACTTTGACCCCGAGTCCGAGGCAATTGTCACCATCGGGTCCAAAGAGGGTTTGGCGCACTTGATGCTGGCGACCCTAGACCGTGGTGACACGGTGCTCGTTCCCAACCCGAGTTATCCGATTCATATCTACGGGGCAATCATCGCCGGTGCCGATATTCGTTCCGTGAAATTGATCCCCGGCGTGGACTTCTTCGGCGAACTCGAACGTGCAATTCGCGAGTCTTTGCCAAAACCGAAGATGATCGTCATCGGCTTTCCGAGCAATCCCACGGCCCAATGCGTAGACCTGGATTTTTTTCGCCGGGTGATCGAACTGGCCCGCGAACATTCGATTTTTGTCGTTCACGACCTTGCCTATGCCGATATCGTGTTTGACGATAATCGTGCACCGTCCATCATGCAGGTACCCGGCGCGCGCGAAGTGGCGGTCGAGTTTTTCACTTTGAGCAAGAGCTACAACATGGCCGGCTGGCGAATCGGCTTTATGGTGGGCAACAGCGAGCTGGTCGCAGCGCTGGCACGCATCAAGAGTTATCACGACTACGGCACTTTCACGCCCATCCAGGTTGCTTCCATCGCCGCGCTCGAAGGCCCACAAGATTGTGTGCGCGACATAGCCCAGCACTATCAACGTCGGCGCGACGTCTTGGTCAAGGCTCTGCGTGATGTTGGCTGGCCGGTGGATATTCCGCGCGCAACGATGTACGTTTGGGCGCAGATCCCGGCACCATTTGCGAATATGGGGTCTTTGGAATTTTCCAAGAAGCTTCTGGCTGAGGCCAAGGTCGCGGTCTCGCCTGGCATCGGGTTTGGCGAATATGGCGACACGCACGTGCGTTTCGCCTTGATCGAAAATGAACTGCGGATCCGACAGGCAGTGCGTGGGATCCGGGACATGTTTCGCCGCGACGGGATGGTCGTCAAGGCAGCCTAACGACGGCGAAAGTATCGCCGGGAAAAATTGATGAAACCATTACGAGTTGGCTTGTTGGGCCTGGGAACTGTTGGGCGGGGAACTTTCCACGTCTTGCGACGTAACCAGGAGGTGATCCGCCGGCGCGCCGGTCGGGGCATTGAAATTGCGATGGTCGGGGTGCGCGACGTGACGCGCGCACGGGCACTAATTGGAGATGCGTTTCCTATCACCAATCAGTTGCAGGAGATCGTGCGCAACCCCGAAATTGACATTGTCGTTGAACTCATCGGCGGATATCAACCAGCCCGGGAGCTTGTGCTCGACGCCATCGCTCACGACAAGCATGTCGTAACGGCCAACAAGGCGTTGCTGGCCGTGCATGGCAACGAAATCTTCGACGCGGCCCGAAAAATGGGCGTAATGGTTGCTTTCGAGGCGGCAGTCGGTGGCGGAATCCCCATCATCAAGGCATTGCGCGAAGGTTTGACCGCAAACCGCATCGAGTGGATTGCGGGGATCATCAATGGCACGAGCAATTTCATCTTGTCGCGCATGCGTGATACCGGCGCATCGTTCGAGGCCGCCTTGCAACAGGCGCAGGATCTGGGTTACGCCGAGGCCGATCCAAGTTTTGACATTAACGGCACGGACGCCGCGCACAAGATCGCAATTCTTTCGGCCATAGCCTTTGGAGTTCCCATTCGCTTTGACGCGGCGCACATCGAGGGAATCGCCGATTTGGCGGCGGTCGACATCCGTTACGCGGAACAGCTCGGTTATCGCATCAAGCTGCTTGGGATCACCCGATTAACGCCCGCCGGGGTGGAACTGAGGGTCCATCCGACGCTCGTGCCCGTGCAGCGGCTGCTGGCAGACGTCGAAGGCGCAATGAACGCGGTCCTGGTAAAAGGCGACGCGGTTGGAACGACAATGTACTACGGGCCTGGCGCCGGCTCCGAGCCGACCGCCTCGGCGGTCGTGGCCGACCTTGTCGATGTAACGCGCATGCACACAGCCGACCCCGATGACCGCGTGCCGCATCTTGCTTTTCAGGCCGACTCCTTGATGCATCTGCCTTGGTTGCCCATTGAAGAGACGCTCACCTCGTATTACTTTCGCATGCGCGTTGCCGATCAACCGGGCGTTCTTGCCGACATAGCTCGGATACTCGCCGACGGTCGAATCTCCATCGACGCGCTGTTTCAGCGCGAACCGGGGGAAGGTGAAAATCAGACTGACGTCATCATGCTCACTCACGAGGCACTCGAACGGGACGTCAACGTGGCGCTACAGCGCATCGAGGCGCTTGATACCGTGCTTGCGCCGGTAATTCGTATTCGCCAGGAATCCCTGGCTTGAGGAACCGCTAACGATGCAATATGTTTCGACACGCGGGAAAATGGCGCCCGCTCGGTTTCGGGACGTGCTCCTGGAAGGCTTGGCCACCGATGGCGGCCTGGTTGTCCCCGCGCAGTATCCGCGTGTGGATTCGCTCCTGCCGCGGTGGCGCGGTCTTTCGTACGCGCAGCTGGCACTGGAGGTGCTTTGCTTATACGCTGACGATTACGAACGAGCCCAGTTGGATCGGATGGTTCGTTGCACCTACACACAGGCAATTTTTGGCAGCGAAAGCATTACACCCGTTGCCGAACTCGAACCCGGACTGCACCTACTGCAACTCTCCAACGGGCCGACCTTGGCCTTTAAAGACATAGCGATGCAGCTGCTGGGCGCTCTTTTCGAGCAAGAACTGGCTCATCGCGGGGAAAATCTGAACATTCTGGGCGCGACCTCGGGCGATACGGGTTCGGCAGCCGAAGTAGCTATGCGCGGACGGGCTCGCATGCGCGTTTTCATG
>CAZSOI010000393.1:0-22964 GCA_964608115.1 uncultured Burkholderiaceae bacterium
CGACGACGTTTCCCGACGGAACGATCTATACGCCCTCGACAACGTCTGCATCGACCACGATTTACGGCGACGGCAGCAGCGGCGGCGACACCGGCATTCAAAATGGCGGACTCGCTGATATCGCTTTTTACTACTGGTCGACGAACTTGCGTCCGGACCTGACGCGATTTTACGTCCCACCGTACTACGCGCCGCAATCTCCAACGAACCCGATACCTAGCACGGTTAATCCAACGACCGGCAACCCGAACGACCCGACTTGGCCGTACTGGAACCCGATTAACGATCCCGCGACATGGCCGCATATGGTCAACTTTACGGTGGGTGTCGGGCTGACCGGGTTCCTCCAATACCCGGGGCTGCAGTGGTCGGGCGATGCGCACTCGGGCGCTGCGTATGCCAATTTGCAGACCGCGGCGCCAAACTGCACCGGTGCACCCAACCCCGAACCGCCGACCTGTGTCTGGCCGCCCGTTGACATTAACGGAAGCGGCAACGGGTACACCGGCGGACTCGATGGTGCCGGCAACGTCTATGACTTATGGCACGCTGCGATCAACAGCCGCGGCAACGCGTTTAGTTCTGAGACGCCGCAGGACCTTGTGACCGCAATGCAGACCATCTTTTCTCGCATCCAGGGCCAGGTTCACGGCAATTCGGCGGCGGCCGGAAGCTCGCCTTCGCTTACGGCGAGCACAGATTTGTACGTTGCCAGCTACGACGGTTCGGATTGGCATGGCACGGTGACGGCCTTTGGTCTGGACTCCCAAGGCAATGTGCTTCCCACGCCCGTTTGGCAAACCAGCGCCTCGAGCATCGCCCCCTTCGCCAGCCGGCCGGTCTTCACAGCCTCATCGGTTTTGCCCGCTTCCGGCATGCCCATCACTGCGAGTCCGGGTATGCCATTTGACACGACGGATTTGAACAACGCCGGCTTGCTCGTGCCGGCCATCGCCTGGGGAGCCGCAGGAGTCAACCCCAATCCCATCGTGAACTACCTGCTCGGCGATGCAAGCAATGAGCAGCGAAACGGCGGAACGTACCGAAGTCGGTCCGTGACAGTGTTGGGCGATATCGTTGATTCAAACCCGATCTATTCGTGGCAGGAAAACTTTGGTTATCAAAACCTACCCGAGGGTCAGGGAGCCAATGGCTATGTGACGTTTCTGGCAAGCAAGGCCAATCGTTTGCCAATGGTCTATGCCGGTGCCAACGACGGCATGCTCCATGGCTTTAACGCGACCAACAATACCGGCGCAAGCGGCAACGAAGTCTTTGCCTACGTGCCGCACAGTGTGATTTCTAACCTGCCGGCACTAGCCAATCCGAACTACCTGCACCATTTTTACGTCGACGGTCCGAGCTTTGTCGGCGACGCGTACTTTAACAACGCTTGGCACAGTGTCCTGATTGGAACGACGGGGGCAGGCGCCGCGGGAGTTTTCGCGCTGGACGTGACGAGTCCCCAGTCCTTCACGGCGGCCGACGTCCTTTGGGACATGGACGCAATCGCGAGCGGCGACATCAACCTGGGTTACTCGATCGTGCAGCCGATCATTGCGCGCCTAAACGATGGCACCTGGAACGCAATTTTTGGCAATGGTTACCTGAGCCTTCGCGGGTGCGCGGTGCTGTACATGGTCCGATTGCCCGACGGTCTTGTGCGGACGATTGATACCTCGGGCGCCACCGCCGGCTCGACCACGCCCTGCGTCAACGCCGCTGGCACCAACTCCAACGGCCTGGGATCGCCCACGTTGTTTGATGTTGACCAGAACGGTACGACCGATTTTGTCTATGCGGGTGATTTACAAGGGCACATGTGGAAGTTCGACCTGAGCTCATCGAACCC
Organism: uncultured Burkholderiaceae bacterium; assembly: GCA_964608115.1. Taxonomy (GTDB): domain Bacteria; phylum Pseudomonadota; class Gammaproteobacteria; order Burkholderiales; family Burkholderiaceae_F; genus GJ-E10. Next base: position 1,853 of record CAZSOI010000393.1, read on the forward strand.
GTCAAACTGGGCGGTTGCGTATACCACGGGCGCAGTACCCGCACCGCTATTTACCGCGACAACCTCAACGGGTGTTCCTCAGCCCATCATCGCCGCATCGAACCTGGGGCCCAGCCTGGGCAACGGCAACGCTTTGCTTGTTTATTTTGTGACGGGGCGTTTGTTCGCCAATGCGGATCCGTCCAATACGACGACTCAAAGCGTGTACGCCATTCAAGATCAGGGTAGCCCGATCACAGCAACGCTGCGCAGCACTCTGGTGCAGCAGACGGTTATTGCTGCCACGGACGGCAGCGGCAACGAGAACATCAAAACGCCCTACCCGGCAGTAAATCTGATGGTAAGCGATGGATGGTTTATTGATCTTCCCAATGCCGGGGAGCGGGCGCTGAGCACGCCGCAGCTCGTCGGCGGCATGCTGATGTTTTCAACCGTGATTCCGCAGTCGCAACCGTGCAATGGCGGTTGCGGAGGTTTTATTTATGCCGTGAACCAGTTCAATGGCGATGGCGGCATGAACTTTCTGGTCGACGCCGCTAACAACGTCAGTTACGACGCTATCGCGACTCTGGTGGGTTGTGTGAAAGGTTTGACTTTGATTACCAAGGGATCCACCCTGGAATGGTACGCATCGGGCAACGGTACGAACTTCAGCAGCGGTGGCGCAGGTTCGGGGTCGGGTTCTGGTGGCCCCTTGGGTGGACCCGGCAATACTGGCGTGGGCATCAACGCCACAGTTGGACCGTCCAGCGGCTCGATCCAGCATGGGGCCGGAAATCTCGCCAACTCCGGCCGCATCTCGTGGCACGAGCAGATCATCAATCAGTGAGGCGTTTTGATGCGCGCACGCGGATTTACCTTGATTGACCTGCTCATTGCCCTCGCGGTCGTTGCAATCTTGGTGGCGATCGCAATTCCAAGCTATTCGGCGTACATCATTCGCGGCCAGCGTTCGGCGGCCAAGGCAGTGCTTTTGCAGACCGCGCAGTCGATGGAGCGCTTTTATACAAACAACGGATCGTACTCAAACGCGGGGGTTTTCCCGTTGACGGCAATTTTGGGCACCGCGAACTGCGTGGCGCTCGCACCCATGGATTCGAATATAGTCACCTATTGCATCTCGGGCGCAAACACTGCTGGCGGCGGGTTTTTGCTCACCGCTACGCCCTGTGGCGACGGTCCCGGCTGTCCCGCGACGGCCAACAATGGTTTCTCGGATTCCACCTGCGACCAGCTGACGATCGATAACACCGGAACAAAGCAGGCCATAATCGGCGGCGTGCTTGCTGCTCCCACCGTATCTGATAAATGCTGGCAGCAATAAGGCGGCGCTAAGCGAGGCTCGCCCGACGCCCCGGGCACTACTTTTTGGCAATGCTTGCGGGCTCACTAAACGAAGCACCGGCCTTATTGGCCATGAAAGCCACGGCCCGGGCCACCTCTACGTCCTCAAAACTGCTGCCGCCCTTTGGTGGCATCGTCCCCGCCTTGCCAGTAAAGCCTTCGATTGCATGCTTGACCATGGTGTCAAAGCCTTGTGCGATTCGCGGACCCCATGCTTTTTTGTCACCAAACTTGGGTGCTCCCGCAATGCCCTCGGCGTGACAGGCGGCGCAGGTTTCTTGATAAACGGCTTGGCCGTTTTTTAGCGCCGCTGTGGTCGCGGCGCCAGACGACGACGCGGCTTGCGCCATTGCCAAGTGGGCGACTGGCCGCAGGCGCTCCGCGATTGCCTCGGCTGTCATGGAACCTGCGGCGGCACGCAAGTCGTGCAGCCCCGAAAGAAAATAGCAAATGATCACGATCGGTACCGCCGCGGCCAAAATACGCAGCAGCGGGGGCGGGAAAAAGCTTGCCAGTGTGCTGTTGTTGCTCATCGAAGGTTCCCTCCCAGAACGCGTGGCACTTTGTTTTGCGCGATTATATTTGCGGCCGTCCGCTCGCGCGCTTGCACTGTGTCAAACTTGGCGACATTGGGGCAACGGGGCGAAAGGTTGGTCAGCGGGTACACTTCGCCCGCAAGCGCCCGTAGCTCAGGGGATAGAGTATTGGCCTCCGAAGCCAAGGGTCGCAGGTTCGATTCCTGCCGGGCGCGCCACAAAGTCAATGTTCTGTTCCGATCACGTGGTTAACGCTTTGGCCCCGAAGGGGTTGTCAGCCGGCTCCACACGGCGGCTGTCAAGATCGAAGTAACCGATCTTGAAGTTCATAAAGCTGACCTGCCAGCTTGCCTGACGCCAAGCTTCTGGACGGCATAGCGCGGCGCTGCCATATTCGATTTTTCGGACGCGAGCGCGCATGGCGGGTCGATGCGTTGCCTAAGCGTGCTCCCAATCCACGGCGGCCGCCCCGGCGAGCGAACGCAACCGTTGCTCATCGGCTGCAAGCTCACCGGCAGGACCCTCGAAGACGACCCGACCATCGTCAAGCACATACGCGGCATTGGCGATGTTCACCGTAGCGCGCACGTTTTGCTCTACTAGCAGGACGGATATGCCTTCGTCGCGCAACCGAACAATTGCCTGGAAGACTTCCTGCACGATGCGCGGAGCAAGCCCTTGCGACGGCTCATCGAGCAGCAGCAGTTTTGGATTGATAAGTAAGGCGCGGGCGATGGCCAGCATTTGCTGCTCGCCACCGGAGAGCTGGCGCCCTTTGTTTTGGCGTCGCTCGGCCAAGCGAGGGAAGAGCTCGAAGATCTTTCGCACGGTCCAGGGACCGGGGCGTTGGAGGGGCACCAGCAGATTTTCCTCCACGCTCAGGTTGGCAAAGACACGACGCCCTTCGGGCACAAAGCCAACACCAAGCGAGGCGATCCGAAATGGCATCCAGGACGTGCACTCTTGACCGAGGATTCGGACGCTGCCCGAACGCGCGGGTGTCAGTCCCATGATGCTGCGCATGGTAGTGGTCTTGCCGGCTCCGTTGCGCCCAAGCAAGGCGACCACCTGGCCTTCAGCGACCTGCAAGCTGACCGCGTGCAATATGTGGCTCTTGCCGTAAAAAGTATTGAGGTCACGCACCTCGAGGCTGTTCATGCCTGGGCGTCACCTAGATATGCTTTTTGCACGCGCTCATCGGCTGCGATCTGCGCCGGGCTACCTTCGGCCAGCAGCGCGCCTTCGGCCATCACCATAATGCGATCGGCAAGCCGGAAGACGACGCGCATATCATGCTCTACAAGCAATATTGATAGCGAATGCTCGCGGTGCAAACGCCGGATCAATTCGGTTATGTCGTAGGTTTCCTGGTCGCCCATGCCAGCAGTGGGCTCATCTAGGAGCAACAAGCGGGGGCGCAGCGCGAGCGCCATCAGGATCTCGGTGGTGCGCTGATCGCCGTGGGAGAGCTCGCCGGCCAGGCGGTTCGCCTTTTCGGTCAGTTTGCCAAGTTCCAGCAGTTCATCGATCGAGGATACGATCGCGCGCGAAGCGGCGCGTGTAAGCCACGGCCGCAATCGAAGACCCGCTGCCGCCTCCACCGGGATGCGCAGGTTCTCCCGCAAACTGAGTTCAGGGAAGATCTCGGTAATTTGGAAGGTGCGCGCAATTCCCATGCTCACGCGCTCGTGAGGCGCGTGGGACGTGATGTCGAGGCCGTCGAATACGACACGGCCGCTACTTGGCGCCACAAAGCCGCTGAGCAGGTTAAAAAACGTCGTCTTGCCGGCGCCGTTTGCACCGATCAGGGCGCGAAGCTCGCCCGGTGCGATCGAAACGGACATCTCGTGCACGGCGCGCAGGCTGCCGAAAAAGCACGAGACCCGCTCGGCGCGCAGAAGACTCACGATGAGCCTCCGCTGCGCAGCGCACCAAGGACGCCGCGCGGGAAGAACAGCACGACCAGCACAAAGATCAGACCGACAATCGACATCCAGTTTTGGGTGTGGCTGGACATGAAGTCTTGCAGCACGACAAACACTGCGGCGCCCACCAACGGACCCCAGAAGGTGCGCATGCCGCCCAGCACGGCCATGATCACAAAGTTGCCCGACATGTCCCAGCGCAGGGCGCGCGGATCGGTGAAATTGTTCAGCAACGCGTACAGGGTGCCGGCCAGGCTGACGAGGGCACATGATATGACGAACGATAGCCACACGTGTCGCTCGACAGCGATTCCCAAAAAGCGCGCCCGTCGTTCGTTTTCTCGAATCGCGACCAGGGTGCGGCCGAACGGCGAGCGCAATAGGAGCGCCATGGCACCTACTGCGAGCGCAAAGCAAAACAATGCAAAGTAATAAAAAGCCGTGTCCTGCGACTGGATGTCAAGGCGCAAGCCGGCAAACTCCAGGGGCTGGCGCTGCCAGCCGGTGAGTCCGTCATCGCCCCCGGTGACCTCATTCCATCGAAACGCGAGAAAATAAAATACCTGGCCAAAGGCGATCGTCACCATGGCGAAGTACACGCCGCGCAGGTGGGTGATGAGTGCGCCAATAACCGCAGCGGCCAGCGTGCCGGTGGCAATTCCGATGAGCATGCCAAGGCCGGTGCTGGGCGCAAGGTACTTCAAAGTCATGCCCACACCGTAGGCGCCCAGGCCGAAGTAGGCGGCGTGGCCAAAGGACAGGGTACCGGTGAAGCCCAACAGGAAATTCAGCGCCATCGCCGCCAGCGCCATCACTACGACCCGGCTGGCAAGTTCGGTATAGCCTCCGACGGCGCCGACCCAGTACGGCATCGTAAGAAGCACGAGCCACACCAGCGCTCCAACGACAAGATGGCCATGCTTCACGACAGCCGTCCTTCTTCGCCTAGCAGTCCGCGCGGACGCAATAGGAGCACCAACCCCATCATCGCGTAGATGATCGCTTCGCTGGCCGCGGGCAAAAACACGGTGGCAAGTCCAGAGGCAACGCCAATGAGAATTCCGCCTAGCAGCGTGCCCACAAGACTGCCCAAGCCGCCAACGATGATCGCAACGAAACTCGGCATGATCAGAGAAGTGCCGATGGTGGGCTGCAAGCCCAGCATGCCGGCAGCGAGCACACCCGCGAGTCCTGCCAGATAAATCCCGAGACCAAAATTCAGGTTGCGCAGCACGCGCACGTTCACGCCCAGCGCCGACACGGTTTCAAGGTCCAGCGTTCCGGCCCGGATGCGCATGCCAAGGCGCGTGCGCCCGAGGATCAGGAATAGGGCGGACACGGCTGCGGCAACGAGCGCAACCATGAAAAGGCGGTAGCCCGTCAGAAAGAAGAACTGCGAACTTAGCGGCCGCGCCAGCCAGTCGGGAATTGGGTAGGGAAGGCTCTGCGCACCCCAGAGGAAGCGCGTTGCATCTTCCATTATGTAGGCTAGGCCAAAGGTGAGCAGCAGGCTGTAGAGCGGATCGCGTCCGTACAAGCGGCGAATGAGCAACCGCTCAACCACGAGGCCTATGGCGGCGGTTAAAAACGGTGCCAGCAACAGTGCGCCCCAAAAGCCGACGTAGGGCATCGCGGTATAGGCCAGATAAGCCCCAAGCGCGAGAAAACCGCCATGCGCAAAGTTGATGACCCCACTTAAATTCAGGATCAACGAAAGGCCCAATGCCATGAGCGCATAAAACGCGCCGACGATCAGCCCGTTAAAGACGTTAAATAATATGAGCTGCTGCATGCGTTAGTAACGGCGGCGACGCAGCCAACGATCGCCGGCCAAGGCAGCTCGTCGGCCGTTCCAATGCTGGGCAGGCAAGAAAGCCGATGGGCTTGTTTACGCAAGTCGCAACGACCACCGATGTGTTTAGGTGGGCCACGTCATCTTGCATCCACTTGCCTCCACGCTGTCGGCTACGTCGGTTCCCTTGACGAGGTCCGTTACATTGAACAGGTCCTCCGGAACGCTGCCCTGGGACTGGGCATTGCCCACATACAGAGTGTTGATCGACTGGTGTTGTCCTGCGCGGTAATAGGGCAGATGGGGCATCAGACCAATTTCCGGCGGCAGTGTCATGCCACTTAACGCCTTTGCCATCTTGACCGCATCCAGGCTCTTCGCGGTATTAGCGGCGAGCGCGCAACTCCAGGTCGAGGCGAACCCGAACCAGGTCCGTGCCGTGGGCACCTTGCCGGTCTTCTTGCGGACCGCATCGACGAATTCGGCCACGTGCGGCACGCCGGGCTGCTTCCAGTACCACTCGAACACCCAGTAGCCGACGCGCGCCTCGGGCGGCAGGCCCTCGAGCGCCTCGAGCTCCTGCTGAGCGCCCCCTAAGTGCAGGCTTTTGTCCAGCCCGAACTGCACCGCCTGCTTGAGCGCATTGATCATGTCATCGCCCGCGCACATGAAGATGATTGCGTCGGGACGGGCCGCCTGCGCCTTGATGAGGTAGGAAGAAAAATCCGTAGAGCCAAGCGGAAAAAGGTCCGCCCCAACCTTGACTCCTCCCAGTGGCGCCGCAGCTTTTTCCATCCCGGACTGTAGCGTGTGGCCAAACGAATAGTCCGCTGTGATGTAGTACCAGCGCTTGCCTACCTTGTTAATTAACACGCTGGCCACCGCTGCCGTTTCGGTTTGTGTCGTGTTGCAGACCCGAAACACGTTCCAGTGGCAGCTAGTTCCCGTTACCGCGTCGGTGTGGCCACCCTGCACAATGTGCAACACCTTTTTTTCGTTGGTGACCTGCGCCATCGCCAGCGAGAGCGACGAATTGACGTTGCCGAGAATAAAGCTCACGTTGTCGCGCTCGATTAACTTGCGCGTCTTTTGCACTGCGGTGCCCGCCTCCCCGCTGGTAGAGTCCTCAACCAACAGCTCGACAGGCCGTCCCAAGATGCCGCCCTTGGCGTTGATTTGTTCGACCGCGAGTTGAGAGCCGATTAGCTCGTTTTTGCCCAATTCCGCATAGGTTCCCGTCAAGGGGTCGCAAAACCCAATCTTCACGCTTTGCTCGCCGCGGGCCGACCGAAGAAATGGGGGTGCCAGGTTGACGGCACCTGCCGCTAAAGCGGCGCGCAGCACCGTGCGCCGGCTGTTGGTCTTTAGGTCCTTGCCTTCACTCATGGCGCAACCCTCCTTGTCGGTCTATTCGTCTCTTCTTATATAACTGCTTGGCTGTTGGAGCGCGTCCTTTTCTGCTGTAGCCAAAGCGCTGGTCAAAGATAGCAAATGGCCGCGGCATTGCAACCGGCCGAGACCAGACCGCATCTGTTCTGTGGTCGCGAATTGGATATATCGGGCGAGGCGGTTCAGGCGATAAATGGCCTTGGTGTTCGGTTGCTCGCTTTTGTTCTACGACATCGCCTTGATGACCCCACAAGCCACTCGCTTGCCCGAGTTGCCGGCGGGCTGCGAGACATGATCGTCGGGGTCTGCGTGCACTACAAAGGCCCGGCCCATGATGCTCATCGCGCTGTCGTCGAGCGTCAGCCCGGGTACATCTGCGGACAACACCGCACTACCGGAGGCATCGGCCGTAAGGTCGGGTAGATCGCCAGCGTGGCTGCCGTGGGGCTTGCCGGTAGGGTTAAAGTGCCCCTTGGCGCTGCTCGCATCCGCAGCACTGCAATCTCCGACCTCATGCACGTGAAAGCCATGCACGCCCGGCGTCAAGCCAGAGACCTTCGCATCCAGATGCACGCCGCCACCAGGGAGCGCGCGCACCAACACCGCCCCGCTTACCGCGCTGCCCGAGGCCGGGCCTAGGTCGGCGCGCGCGGACGAAGCGCCCATTGCTAGCGTCGCGGGGACCGATGCGGCCGCGGCAAGAAGTGCGGCCACGGTAACAAGGACGCGGCGATTCAAAGCAAAGCGTACGTTCATATCATCCTCCTTGATGGTGCAGGCGTTTGTGCGATTGTGCCCGGCGCCGGGACTTTGTTTCCCATTGCCCAGTCCGGGGTTTTTCTTTGCAAGATCATCGCCGCCAGAGCCAAAACAGCAGCGAAAGCAAGATCGAGACAACCAGGCTCGTTGCCAGCGGAAAATAAAAATCTACGCCGTCACGCTTGATGTGGATGTCCCCGGGCAGCTTTCCGAGCGGAAGCTGCGAAAGCCAAGGCCAGGCGATTCCTAGCACCAAAAATATCAGGCCGATGGCAATGAGCAAGCGGTTCATGTCGGTGCGGAAAGCGCGCAAAAGCACTGTCCGCCGCCGATCCTACTCCTGCGCCTAAAGGTAGCGATACAAGGTGTAATAGAACTCGCTAAGAGGACTGGCCAAGATGCGCCGGCGCACGTTTTCGATTAGGTGCGAGCGGTCCAAGCGCCGCGTGTAGGGTCCAATTTGCGAGGCCGCCCCAAGCACTGGGTCCTCGACCAAGATAGGTGGCTGAAGAACACCGATGCGTGGCCCGGCGCGCCCTCCACGGCCACCCAGAAAGTGGTCGATGGGCAAGCGAATCAAGCGCGGTCCGCTGGCAAAAAAGCGCGTCGCATACACGCGACTGATCGTGTATCCCCAAGTGTTGTAGATAATGCCGAGCGGCTTATGGACCCATAGTCCGTTGATTTGCGTTCGGCAGCGCTGGGAAACACTGCGCGATGAGGTGCCCAAGTAAATTAGGTCAAGGTTTGAATCCTCATGGGCGCCAAAGGCCGCGTCTTGCTGTCTGCGACCACACAGCGCTTTGACGACATTGGCAAAGCCCGGCAGCAAGGTCAAATCGTCCTCGATTACGGTGCAGCAGCTGACCTGATCGCCTTTCTGCAGCAAGCGCTGCCAGGCCGTAAGGTGAGAGAGCCAACAGCCGATTTCTGCATCGCTTAGCGTCTTGCGGTCAAAACGCAGTCGTGGAAATCTTGACTGAATCTGAGCTTGGACCTCGTAGGGTCGAACGCAGCGCAGGTCGACGCCGACGCGATCAAACGCCAAGGCGCAGCGTTCGAGTTGGCGCGCCATCGCTTGGCGCCGCCGCACGGCCGAGTCCAGGTTGATGAGCACCAGCATGGGCGGGGCGAATAGTGGCGAGGCGGCGTGACCGCACGGTGACAAGGCGCTAGGGCCTTTCGCCATGCCCTGAGGGCTTAAGGCGCAAAACCCGATTGTGTTACCTTCGCGCCCTGATATTTCGGCCCCTTAACCAAAATCGCGATGCAAGTGCCTCTTCGACCCTATTGCCAATGAGCTCTGACGCGCGTAGCGAGGTCGCCATCGTCATGCGGCGCCTGCCCGAGTACCGACTTGCATTATTTGAGGCGCTGCGCAAGCTGTTGATGGCCGATGGGGTGGATTTGCGCGTTTTGCATGGCGAACCTAGCGCGCAAGAGGCAAGCAGGGACGATGAAGGCCGTCTACAGTGGGCCGAACAACTGCCCACCCGCTACTTTTTTGATCAACGGCTGTGTTGGCAGCCCGTTGCCGCTCGGACGCGCTCGACAAAGCTACTGATCATCGGACAGCAGGATCGCCCGGGCTATAACCTTTGGGCAATGCTGCCTGGCAGGCCGCAACGCTATGCGCTTTGGGGACCGGGCGTCGCAGAGTTGGGCAATACACCGCCAAGTTGGGGCGAGCGCTTTTGTCGCTCGCTTGCATTTCGTGCCAATTGGTGGTTCACGAGCACGGAAGGCGGCGCAGACCTTTTACGCCGCCAGGGATTTGCCCGCGACCGCATCACGAATCTAGAAAATGCAAGCGACACGGTCTCGTTGGCGCAGCGGCTGCATGCAGTGACCACCGCGCAAATCGACTCTGGGCGTCGTCGCATGGGCCTAAAGGGCGCTCGAGTAGCCCTTTTTTTAGGCGCGCTCAGTGAAGAGAAGCGATTGCCCTTTTTGCTGCAGGCGGCCGAACAGGTGCTGCACCGCGTCCCCGGATTTCGTCTGCTTGTCGCCGGTGACGGCCCTCTGCGCCCGATGATTGAACAGGCATCGCAGTCTCGGCCGTGGTTGCGCTTTCTTGGCCGGCGGCAGGGCCACGAGAAGGCCCTGGCTCTGCGCCAATCCGAGCTCATGTTATGTCCAGGCGGCGTCGGCTTAGGAATCCTGGACGCCTTCACGGCCGGTATCCCGATCGTCACAACCAGCTGCCCAGGCCACGGACCCGAGATCGCGTACCTGCGCTCGGGAGAAAACGGATTGATGACGGAGGACTCGATGGAGGCCTACGTTCGTGCGGTGGTAGCGCTGTTGCAGTATGAGGACGAGCGTCGACGCCTGGGCGTTAATGCGCAGCACGTTGCCTCGCATTTCACGATCGAAAATATGGCCCAGCGATTTCGCAGCGGAATCCACGCTGCGCTGCGTGCAGCCGTCTGATCTAGCAACCCCCGCGCTGGCTGCGCGAAAGTCCATTGGTTGCGCGGCCTATGCGGCGCCGGCTTAGCGCATCGCAGTCGGCGCCCTGGTCGGCTTGAAGCGGGGCGCGTGCATTTTGGGCAGGCTCAGGGGTGTGGAGCTGCAGATGAGGGCACAGGACAGGTCCTGGGCAGCTCGCGTTATGCTTGCAAGTGATGAGCACGCAGACCCACGGATTGAGTCCCAATTCGCCATTACCCACCGAGATCACGGTGCACTCGGCCTCTCGGGTGCTCGAGATAGCGTTTAACGACGGCCGCCGCTTTCGTTTTCCATTTGAATTTCTGCGCGTCTTTTCACCCTCAGCGGAAGTGCGAGGTCATGGGCCGGGGCAAGAGCGCTTGCAGGTGGGTAAGCGTGACGTGACGATCCGCTCGGTTGACACCGTCGGGCACTACGCCCTGCAGCCCATCTTCTCGGACGGTCACGATACGGGTCTGTATTCGTGGGACTACCTCTACGAGTTGGGGATTAATCAGGATGCGATGTGGGCAGAGTATCTTCGCCGCCTCGAAGCGGCAGGAGCTTCGCGCGATAGCGCCACAGCGGGCGCTGCGGCGCCCGACGGGACCCGGGAGGTAAAGCGCCATGGCTGAGCCCGAAAAGACGCACTTTGGCTATACCGAGGTGCCGGAACCGGAAAAAGCGAAACACGTCGCCAGGGTGTTTAGCTCCGTGGCGCCGCGCTATGACCTCATGAACGACGTCCTCTCGGCTGGCATGCATCGGCTTTGGAAGTCCTTCACGGTTGCGCAGGCGCAGGTTCGCCCGGGAATGAAGGTACTGGACGTGGCGGGCGGAACCGGCGATTTGGCGCGCGCCTTTGCTCGCAAGGTCGGGGTACGCGGACAAGTTGTGCTCACGGACATCAACGCGGCGATGCTCGCGGAGGGCCGTGACCGCCTGATGGATGCCGGGGTGGCGATCGCGGTCGTGCAGTGCGACGCTGAGCAGCTGCCCTTTGCCGATCGCAGCTTTGACCGGGTCGTGGTTTCCTTTGGTTTGCGCAACATGACCCACAAAGAGCGGGCGCTGGGCGAGATGCAACGCGTTTTGCGCCCGGGGGGCCAGCTGCTCGTATTGGAGTTCTCGCGCATCTGGCCGCCACTGGCTCCTTTGTACGATGCCTACTCGATGAAGCTCATGCCCTGGCTGGGCGAGCGCATCGCTGGCGACGGCGCCAGCTACCGGTATCTGGCCGAATCCATCCGCATGCATCCCACACAGCAGGAACTGGCCACGATGATGCAGTCCGCGGGTCTTGCGCACGTACAGTGGTTTAATTTCGCGGCCGGCATTTGCGCACTACATACCGGCTTTCGCCTATAACGCGCAGCACGCGCCACACCCACGCAATCTGCAGGAGACACGACGTGCTTGATCGCCTTGCTACCGAGACCATGGTCGCCTGGTACAACCGGCTGCTGGCGCGCGAACAATGGGCGCGCGCAGCTCTGGCACCTTATGCGGGGCGCACGGCACGTATCGAAGCAGGGTTAACGACAGTGTTTCTTGCGGTCGAGCCCGGGGGCACACTGGCAGCAGGCAGCGCAACGCCAAGCGTCACCATAACAATCGAGCCCGAGTCCGTCGCCAGCTCCTTGTTTGAGCCGGCCGGACTGCTGCGCAAGCTGCGCATGCAAGGCGACGTTGCCTTCGCTCAGGCACTCACCGAGGTGCTGCCGAAGTTGCGCCCTGACCCCGCCGAAGAACTCTCGCGCTTTGTTGGCGATGCGCCAGCCGAGCGGATTGTGCGCACGGTGCGCACCATGCTCGATGCCCTTCGCGATGCGGTGCAGCGCGCCGCGCGGCAAGGGGCCGATTACTTGGTCGGCGAACACCCGACGCTACTGGGTCGGCAGGAGTGGGAGCGCTTTGGTAGCGAACTGGCCACCTTGCAGGGCCGCCTCGATCGGCTTGCGGAGCGCATTGCCGCCCAGGAGGCGGCCCGTGGCGGCGTCGACTGCGGCGCGGCCACAAAAACCCAACCCGCGAGCCAAGCAACGAAGGATCAACGCGGCTCTGCCCGCAGCTAATTCATGCGGCGCCTGCTGCGGTTGTTGCGTATTGCGCGAGTTGGCCTGCGCTACGGGCTCGATCAGATCGCGCTTGCGAATCTGAAACATCCCTTTGTGGTCCGACTTGTCCGAATGGCAGCGCTCGGGCGCAGGTTCGAGAGCCCACGCGCGGAGCGCTTGCGCCTGGCACTGGAGAGTCTGGGGCCGATCTTCGTCAAATTCGGGCAAGTGCTTTCCACTCGCCGGGATCTTTTGCCGTCGGATTTTGCCGACGAGTTGGCTAAGCTGCAGGATCGCGTTCCGCCATTTGATCCGGATCTTGCGGTACGCGAGATAGAGCGAGGTCTCGGGCGCCCCATCGGCGAGTTGTTCTCGCATTTTGAACGCGAACCAGTGGCCAGCGCCTCGATTGCTCAAGTGCACTTTGCGGTGCTCGCCGGAGGCGTGCGCAGCGCAGCCTCGGGCGCAACCCAAGCCGCGCAAGGCAGCTTGCCGGCCCACGGCGATGCGGCACGTGCGCCATCCGCATCGTTAGCCGGACGAACTGTCGCCGTCAAAGTGCTGCGCCCGGGCATGCGCGCGGCCATTGACCGCGACCTCGCGCTGATGGAGGTTGCTGCGAGCCTTGTTGAGCGCGTCTGGCGCGACGGCAAGCGGCTGCGGCCACGCGAAGTCGTGGGGGAGTTCCGCAAGGTTTTGCACGACGAATTGGACCTCATGCGCGAAGCCGCCAACGCCTCGCAGCTGCGACGCAATTTCGAGGGCTCCCACCTGCTGCGCATTCCCGAGATGTATTGGGATTACTGTTGCGAAAACGTCCTGGTGATGGAGCGCATGAGCGGCGTGCCGATCAGTCGTGTTGACGAATTGCGCCGCGCGGGCGTGGACCTAAAGAAGCTCTCTCGCGACGGGGTCGAGATCTTCTTCACGCAGGTGTTTCGCGACGGCTTTTTTCACGCCGACATGCATCCGGGCAACATCGCAGTTAGCGTTAGCGGGGCGGATCTGGGTCGCTACATCGCCCTGGATTTTGGCATCGTGGGTACGCTCACGGACACGGACCGCGATTATTTGGCGCGTAATTTTCTTGCATTTTTTCAGCGCGATTACCGGCGCGTCGCGCAAAATCACATCGAATCGGGCTGGGTGCCTTCTGGCACCCGCGTGGACGAGCTCGAAAGCGCCATTCGCGCAGTGTGTGAGCCGATTTTCGACCGACCGCTCAAAGAAATCTCCTTTGGTCAGGTGCTAATGCGTCTGTTTGCCACGTCGCGGCGCTTTAACGTTGAAATCCAGCCCCAGCTCGTGCTGCTTCAAAAGACCCTGCTCAACGTCGAGGGCCTGGGCCGTCAGCTCGATCCGGACCTTGACCTTTGGGTGACGGGAAAGCCGTTTTTGGAAAAGTGGATGCGTCGCCAAGTGGGCTGGAGAGGCTTTGCCGATCGCATGAAGGCAGAGGCGATCCCATGGAGCCAGTTCATTCCGCGGCTTCCGCGGCTCGTACACGATGCGCTCTCGCGTGAAAACGTCGATGCCCAAGTTCTATCCGAACTGCAGCGGCTGCGACGGGCGCAGGAGCGCAGTGCCCAGCTTCTGGGCATCGGCGCGATCGCACTAGGCGCATTGGCGCTGATGATGGCCTGGTACTTCTCCGGACTGCCCTTGCCGTGAGGATTGTGCGGGATAATTGCTGCTATGAATATCGTGATTCTTGCCGCTGGGCAGGGTAAGCGCATGCGCTCGACCATGCCTAAGGTCCTGCAGCCACTTGCGGGCAGACCCTTGCTGGCCCACGTGATCGACACCGCGCGCGCGACAGCACGCCAATGCCAGAGCACGGCGCAAATCGTAGTCGTGATCGGCCATGGCGCGCAGGCGGTGCGAAGTGCGTTTGCTAGCCAGCAGGACCTGCATTTTGTCGAGCAGCAGCCCCAACTGGGGACGGGCCACGCGGTGCTGCAAGCCGTGCCGTGGCTGCGCGAGGACGTGGCTACGCTGGTGCTCTATGGCGATGTACCGCTTGTTTTGAGCCAAACGCTGGTTGCCCTGATCGAAACTGCTTCCGGACATCTTGGCCTGCTGACGGTGCGCATGGCTAATCCGAGCGGCTATGGGCGGATTTTGCGGGATGCTGCCGGTCACGTTCAGGCTATCGTCGAAGAGCGCGATGCCGATGAGACCCAACGGCAGATCGATGAGGTCAACACCGGAATACTGGTGGCCCCAACCCAGCGCCTAAAGCACTGGCTCCAGGGCCTATCCAACGCCAATGCGCAGGGTGAGTACTACCTGACCGATGTTGTGATCGCAGCCAGGGTCGAGGGCATGCCGGTCAGCGCCATCGTTGCCGCAGATGAGGACCAGACGCTCGGGGTCAACAGCAAGGCTCAACTGGCCCACCTGGAGCGCATCGTGCAGCGCCGCAGCGCCGAAGCCTTAATGGTGGCTGGCGCGACACTGGCCGATCCTTCTCGTATCGACGTGCGTGGCGACTTGTCGGTAGGCAGCGATGTGTTCATTGACGTGGGCTGCGTGTTCGAGGGAAAGGTCAGCCTGGGTGATCGCGTGCGGATCGGTCCGCACTGCGTCTTGCGCGACACGGTGGTGGGTGCGGGCAGCATTTTGCATGCGTTTTCGCACCTCGACGGCGCGCAAATCGGCACCGAAGTGCTTATCGGGCCCTACGCGCGACTGCGTCCCGGCGCCCAGCTCGATGACCAGGTGCATATCGGTAACTTTGTCGAGGTCAAGGCAAGCCATCTGGAACATGGCGCCAAGGCCAATCACCTGGCATATGTCGGCGATGCACACGTGGGCGCGCGCTCGAATATTGGCGCAGGCACCATCTTTGCCAACTACGACGGCGCCAATAAGCACCGCACCGAAATTGGCGAAAACGTGCATGTGGGCAGCAATGCGGTGCTGGTAGCCCCTGTTCGCGTGGGTGCGGGCGCCACGATCGGCGCCGGCTCCACGGTCGTACGCGAGGTGCCGGCCGACAAGCTTACGGTGGCGCGTGCCCGCCAGGTCACGATCGAGGGCTGGAAGCGCCCCGCCAAAAAACGCTAAGCGGGCATTTGCAGGCGCTCAAAGACGGTACAGAACCCGTTAAGCATGCGCATCGGTATCGACCTGGGTGGCACCAAGATCGAAATCGCTGTTCTGGGCAGCACGGGCGCGATCATCCATCGGGCACGTGTACCCACGCCGGCGGGCGATTACGCCGCCACGCTTGCGGCCATCATCCGATTGATTAACGACGCCGAACAGCTGCATGGGCGCGCCCAGGGCATCGGTATCGGTACACCGGGTTCGATCTCGCGCCGCACGGGCTGCGTCAAGAACTCCAATTCTGTGTGCCTCAATGGTCGCCATCTGCGTGCCGACCTTCAAGATCTGCTAGGACGCGAGCTTCGGATTACCAACGACGCCAATTGTTTTGCGCTATCCGAGGCCACCGATGGAGCGGCGGCAGGCAGCGCCATCGTATTTGGCGTGATCCTTGGCACGGGCGTGGGCGGCGGTTTGGTCGTAAACGGGCAGCTGCTGGATGGGCCCAACGGCATCACGGGCGAATGGGGCCACAATCCGCTGATCCTTGACGCGCAACGCACGCTCGGAGCACCGCGCCCCTGTTATTGCGGACGCGTCGGTTGCGTAGAGACGGTGCTCTCGGGTCCGGCAATGGCAGCCGATCATGCGCTCGCCAGCGCTGCGCAGACCCAAACTGCGCTTACCGCCGAGCAAATCGCGCAGCGCGCGCAAGCTGGCGAGCGCTCGTGTATCCAGACACTCGAGCGCTATGCGCAGAACTTGGCGCAGGCCCTTGCCGTGGTAATTAACATCGTCGACCCGGACGTGATCGTGCTAGGCGGCGGAATCTCCAACATCGAGTCGCTGTACGAACTTGTGCCTGCATACTGGGCCAAGTGGGTATTCTCTGACCAGGTGCAGACTGTGCTGGTGCGCAACCAGCACGGCGATTCCTCCGGCGTGCGCGGCGCTGCCTGGCTGAGCGCTTAGTCTTTGGGCGATTCGTCCTCGCCCCTGGGCGAAAACGCTGCATACGGATTCACGAGCGCATCGACGAGCTCGTGCAACGCCTGGCGCATCTGGGATTCATTGCAGCCGATGAGCAGCGCGTCTTCTAACGCGTCTTGCGCTATCTGTTGCAGCTCAACGAAGTTTTCGTTGAGCACCTTGATCTTCTCAAGGCACGAAACCGGCGTGCCATCGTCGTGGCGCCAGACGGGGGGGTTGTCGCCGGAGGCCTTCGCCTTGTGTGCAGATTTGCCACCCGGCTTGGGGTGGCTGGCGGCCGGACCGCTATGGGGCTTGCTGCTCATTGCGTCATTATGCCAAGCCCCAACACGGTTTTCCGCCCGTTGGCCAATAGCCACCTGCGCTAGACTCGCGCGCAAATGTCTCGCATTGCCACCACCATACTGTTGGCGCTGCTGCTTGTCGGCGCCCAGCAGGCAGCACTTATGCACGAGATCGGTCACGGTCTTGCGCACGGGGCGCCCTTGGCCGAGGTATTTACCACGGCGCATGACAGCGCAGGGACCGGCAATGCGGCAGGCAAGGAAGCTGGCCCTTCTTATTGCGAAAAGTGCTTTCAGTTTGCGCACGTTAGTGGCGCGGTCTTTTCATCCTCCGCCAGCGTCGGTTTCGACGCGGTGCTGGCTCAAGCCGTGTGCATCGGCGAAGCAGCCAACCTGGCTGCCGACGCTCCTCCCACCCGAAGCCGGGGCCCTCCCGTCCTCCTCTGAGATCTTGATCGTGTAAAGCCGCTTGCGTCTTGACGGGCGCAAAAGTGGCCAGCACTCGTGTTTTCGGAGGACTGTTCATGTCTTGCTCAGCTACCCGCGGCCTTGCGGCGCTATTTTTGCTGCTGCCCACTGCGCTCTTAGCGCAACAAACGCTCGATGAACCCTCGTTGCCCGCAGACGCTGCCCCGGACGCCGCACAACTCGACAGTTCCGCACCGCCCTTGCCTGTGGCGCCGCCCGACCAAACCGTCGCGCCCTGGGTGCCGGCTGCGGCCGGAACGACCTCGGTGCTGGAGCCCATTGAGGTAGTCTCGGAGCGCTTAAACGAGGCGCGCACGGGCATAGAAACCCAGACAGGCGCTTCGGTCTACACGATCGATGCGGCGGCCCTCGCCGCCATGCCCGGGGGCGAGAATGTACTGCTGAACCAAGTGGTGCTGCAGGCGCCGGAAGTGGCACAAGACTCCTTTGGCCAGTTTCACGTGCGCGGCGAACACAACGGCTTGCAATACCGGCTCAACGGTATCATCCTGCCCGAGGGCATCAGCGGTTTTGGCCAAACGCTTGACCCCCGTCTGCTCTCTTCGATGCAGCTGATCACGGGTGCGCTGCCCGCGGAGTACGGCTTGCGCACTGCGGGCATCATCGATCTGACGACAAAAAGCGGGGCTCTGGCACCGGGCGGATCCGCATCGATTTACGGCGGAACGCACGGCACGATCGAGCCTAGCGTCAATTACGGTGGCGCAAGCGGACGCGTGCACTACTTTTTAACGGGCGACTTTCTTGCCGATGACTTGGGCATCGAATCGCCGGACGGCTCCTCCACGCCCCTGCATGACCGTACCAAGCAATACCACCTCTTCGGTTACTTTGAAAACATCCTCGACTCGCACAACCGTGCGACGCTGATTGTGAGCGCCTCGGCGGGCGGGTTTCAAATACCCGACGTCAACGGCACGCCCCCGATTTATACGGTCAATGGACTGTCGAGCTTTAACAGCGGGACGCTCAACGAAAACCAGCGCGAGCAGACCCAGTTCGCCATCTTGAGTTGGCAACACTCCCGCGACCAACTGGACTATCAGACTTCGCTCACCGTGCGCAACTCCACGCTGCAATTTACGCCCGACCCCATCGGGGACCTGATGTTTAACGGCATTTCCCAACAGGCCTACAAGCGCAATATCGCCTACGACTGGCAAACCGATAGCGCTTACCGCTTAAGCGACACGCATACCTTGCGCGCTGGTCTGTACCTACAGGCCGATACTTCCACGAGCCTGACCGGATCACTGGTGCTGCCCGCAAACAGCGCTGGTGTGCAGACGAGCCAGATTCCCGAAACGATTGTCGACAACGCCGCCAAGACGGAGAACATTGAAAGCCTCTACCTTCAGGATGAATGGAAGTTGACCCCGACGTTGACACTGAACTACGGCGCGCGCTTTGATAGCTTCAGGGCGTACACCAGCGCCACGCAACTTAGTCCGCGGGTAAACATGGTTTGGAAGGCGACCCCCGAAACAACGGTGCATGCCGGCTATGCGCGATACCTTTCGCCCCCGCCCTTCGAACTCGTTGGCAGCAAGGATGTATCCCTCTTCCTGAACACGACCGCCGCCCCGCAGGTGACACAGGACGACACGCCGAAGGCCGAGCGCGCGAATTACACAGACCTGGGCGTGCTGCAAAACATTACGCAAAAACTCACCGTCGGTTTGGACACGTACTACAAGCTGTCGACCAACCTGATCGACGAGGGGCAATTTGGTGCCCCGATCATCCTCACGCCGTTTAATTACCAGTGGGGACGCCAGTATGGGGAGGAACTGACGGTCAATTATTCGGGCGAGACCTTCTCCGCGTACGGTAACTTGTCGTGGCAAAGCGCGATGGGCAAGAACATCGATTCGGCGCAATTTAATTTCACGGCCCAAGAGCTCGCATACATTGCCAACAACTACATCCACCTGGACCACGAGCAGAAAATCACGGCCTCAGCGGGTGCCTCGTACAAATGGGGAGATACGCGTGTGAGCAGCGATTTTCTCTTGGGTTCGGGGCTGCGTGCGAACCTCGTGTTGCCCAACGGTTCGGATATTCCCAACGGCATGCACCTGCCGTACTACACACAGGTTAATGCGGGTGCCAGTCACGTGTTTCACTTGGGCGGTGACGGCACATTGACGGCGCGCTTTGACGTGGTCAACGTCTTTGATCGCGAGTACCAGATTCGCAACGGTACCGGCGTGGGTGTTGGGGCCCCGCAGTTTGGCCCTCGGCGCGGTTATTTTCTGGGGCTTGCCAAGTCGCTTTAGATGCCGGCTGCGGCAAACCCACCACGCAAGCTCCATGGTCTGGCAGGCGTACGCTAACCCACCCCTGGAGGTTGCGGGCAAACGAGGTTACATAGGAGGCCGATCATGGCAACGGTATTTGAAACGCACGGGGCATTTAGCTGGACCGAGCTGCTGACCAACGACGTGCCAGCAGCGCGCAAGTTTTATGGTGAATTGCTCGGCTGGCAGATCCGAGAAATGCAAGGCTCGCCCATGCACTATCAGATTATCAGCGCGGGCGTTCAGGACATCGGCGGCATGATGGCAATACCCGATAAGGCCAAAGGCATGGCTCCTGCCTGGGGCACTTACGTGACAGTCAAGAATGTCGACGAAACCGTCGGCAAGGTCGAAGCCTTAGGCGGCAAGGTTTTCTCCGCACCACAAGACATCCCGGGAGTCGGGCGCTTTGCCGTGATCGTCGATCCTCAGGGCGCGGTGCTCTCATTGATTACCTACGCACCGCGCTAGCGACTCGTAGATGGCGACAGGCGGGGTGGGCTGCGCCTTGCCTGTGGCGCTAGTAGGCACCAACCGCCTGTAGAGCCTGCGCGAGGTCCGCGCGAAGATCGTCGAAATCCTCGATACCAATTGACAGGCGGATTAAGCCATCGGCAATTCCCATCTGGTGGCGGCGCTCGGCGCCCATCTCGTGGTAAATCGTCTCCGCTACGGGGATGGCGAGCGTGCGGTTATCGGCCAGATGACTCGAAAGAATGATCAGGCGCAACGAGTCAAGAAAGGCGAAATGGTTCAACTCATCTTGCAGTTCAAAGCTCAATAAAGCACCGAATCCGCCAAACAGCGTCTTGGCGCGCTCATGCTGTTCGTGACTCGTAAGGCCAGGGTAGTAGACACGGTGCACTTGAGGTTGCGCTTCGAGCCATTGCGCCAGTGCCATGGCATTAGCACAGTTGCGTTCCATGCGCAGCTGTAGCGTCTCCGCGCCAATGGCGATTCGGTGTGCATCCTCAGCACGCAAGGTCCCGCCGAAATCGCGCAGCCCTTTCTTGCGGATTTGCTGCATGCCCCATCCGGCGGCATCGCCGCGACGATAGGGCGGCAAAATATTGGGAAAGCCTCTCCAGTCGAACAGACCCGTATCGCATACCGCGCCGCCCATCGCATCCCCGTGGCCGCCTATCGCCTTGCTCAACGAATGCACGATGAGCCCAGCCTGGACCGAGCGGGGACGAAACAGCACGGGCGTCGTCAGCGTGTTATCGACGACATACAGCAAGGCGCGTTGCGCGCACAACGCGCCGATGCCGGCGAGGTCCGCAACTTGGGTGCGCGGGTTGGCGATCGTTTCCACGAATACCATGCGCGTGTTTGCCTGCAGCGCCTCTTCGACCGCACTTGCCTGCGTTGCATCGACATAGCTCACCGCAACGCCTAGCGCTTGTAGGGTCTGCAGCAAACTGTTGGTGTTTCCAAACAGGTACTGGCTGCTGACCACGTGGTCGCCAGCGCGCAACAGCGCGATAAATACTGCCGCAACGGCCGCCATGCCCGTGCCAAAACACGCCGTTGCGCGCGCTTCCTCGAGCATCGAAATCTGTGCTTCGAGGGCAGCACCCGTCGGGTTACCCTGCCGTGCATAGATGTAGCCGGGTTTTTCGCCCTGAAATACAGCCGCCAGCTCGGCTGCGCTCCGGTAGGCAAAGGCAACGCCGCTGTGCATCGGTTTATGAGCGGCGCCATGCTCAACGCCTCCGAGGCGATCGGCATGCAGGAGGCGAGTGGTCAGGCCGTGCTTCATG
>CAZSOI010000394.1:0-14336 GCA_964608115.1 uncultured Burkholderiaceae bacterium
ATCGATCCCCACGGGCCGGAGGACGCAGTCGACCTGGCTGGGTTGCGCTATGGCAAGGTCTGCATTTTGGCCGATGCCGACGTCGACGGCGCCCACATTCAGGTGCTGTTGCTCACCTTGTTTTTCCGACATTTTCCGCGCTTGATTGATGCCGGACACGTACACGTTGCCCGCCCGCCGCTGTTTCGCCTGGACGTCGGGCCACAAGGCCGACGTCCCGCGCGCCGGCTGTATTGCCTTGATCAAGACGAGCGTGACGTGACGATGGCCAAGCTAAAGGACGAGGGGGTACCCCCTCATGCCGTAGAGATCGGGCGCTTTAAGGGCTTAGGCGAAATGACGGCGCAGCAGCTGTGGGAGACGACCATGAATCCCGACACACGCCGCTTGGTGCCAGTCTCTCTGGGTACGCTCGATGCGCGGGCCACCGTCGATACCATGACGATGCTCATGGGGCGGGCGGAGGCGCAGGCGCGCAAGGCCTGGCTGGAGACGCACGGTAATGAAGTCGAAGCCGACATCTGATGCCGATGCCCTGTGGGCAGGCACGCAGATAGGCAGTGACGATCTGCGTGCGCTGCTTGCGCAAAGCGCGGATTGGTATTGGGAGACGGATTCGGTCCTTCAGCTGCGCTTGCTTCGCTGCATGCACTCGGGAGCCTTCGAGCCGCCCGCAGCGCAGTGGACGGGCAAGGTGCTATGGGAAATTTCGCACGAGGTGATGGAGCCGGGGGATTGGGCGCAATGCAAATCTCTCGTTCAGGCACGTCTGCCGCTCACGCCTTTGGTAATCCGATGCACGCTTGGCGACGGCGCTGTGAGCATGCAACTGCTCTGGGGTGTGCCCATTTTCGGAGCCGAAGGTAACTTTATCGGCTACGCGGGCGTCGGACGCGACGTGAGCGGGCAATACCGCACACAAGACGCGGTGCGCGATCTGGCAAGCATCGATCCGCTTACGCGCCTACTCAACCGCCAGGCTTTTGATGAAAGCGCGCAAAACGTGCTCTCAGACGCGTACACGCGCGGGCATCAGTGCGCGCTGCTTTGCATCGGACTGGACCGCTTTCGCTTGCTAAACAGCGTCTACGGCTATCGCGTTGGCGACCGCATGCTCGAGTCCGTTGCCGCGCGTCTGCGCGAAATCGTTCGCGACCCAGATCTGCTTGGGCGGCGCGGTGGCGATGAGATCGTGGGCCTACTGGTCAATGTGGCCAACCCGGAGCTTGTGGTGGGCATAGCGCGGCAGCTCATCGAGGCAGTCTCTCGTTCAGCACATCTGGGCAATCTCGAAGTGTCGGTTCGTGCATCGGTCGGTATAGGCTTTTTTCCCAAAGACGGCGGCGACTTGGACTCGCTAGTAAACGCCGCCGATGCGGCTTTGTTCCAGGCCAAAGAGGCCGGCGGCGGCACCGCGGCCCTGTATACGCCGCAGCTTGCGCGCCGCACCGAGTTGCGAGTGTTGCTGGAGCAGCGGCTTCGCAAGGCCTACGAGTCGCGGGACTTTCGTCTGTTCTACCAGCCCTTGGTTTCACTGCCCGATGGCAAACTCATTGGGGCCGAGGCGCTGCTGCGCTGGAAGGATGCGGAACTTGGCGACATATCGCCTGGCGAATTTATCCCGATCGCAGAGGAGAGCGGACTAATTGAAGGGGTCGGCGAATGGGTGTTGCGGGAGGCTTGTCGCCAGCGTCAGCTGTGGCGCCAGATCGGTTTGGAACTTCCGCCGATTGCAATCAACATCTCGGGCGTGCAAATGCGCAATCGCGGATTTGTCGATCTGTTGCTGTCCACGCTCGATGAATTTGCTCTTTCGGCAGAAGAGATCGAGATTGAAATCACGGAGACCGGCCTGATCGACTCATCGGATGTCTCCCGCGATAACCTGCTGCGTCTTCGCGATGCCGGTGTCAAAGCGGCGCTGGACGACTTCGGCGTTGGTTACTCTAGTCTGGTGCATTTGCGCGATCTTCCCATGCACCGTCTGAAGATCGATCGCAGCTTCACAGTGGAATGCATGCGCGATGCGCGCACGCTGACCATCGTGAAGTCAGTCATCGAGATGGCGCACAACCTGGGGCTGACGGTAACTGCCGAAGGAATCGAAGCGCCCGCGCAACAGGCCTGGATGCACCACCTCGGTTGCGATTCGGCGCAGGGATTTTTCTTCGCCCAACCCATGTCGGCCGAGGACTTTCTTGCCCGCTTTCTGGAAGGGCGTGCACGGGATTTGCAACGTGCCTAAGCGCCAGCAACGCCGAGGTCGGGCCGCAAGTGCACGCCCCACCTGGTATATCGCCCATGTTCTAAGTTGACGCATTCGCCCGATATGACGCAACAAACCGAACTGTTTTCTCCCAACGCTCCCGACCCGGAAGACACCCTGACGCTGGCGCATTTTGCTCAGCGCGCGTATCTGGATTACGCGGTATCGGTCGTAAAGGGGCGCGCGCTGCCCGATGTGTCCGACGGACAAAAACCCGTGCAGCGGCGGATTTTGTACGCCATGTATTCCATGGGGCTTGCTCCGGGCTCCAAGCATGTGAAATCGGCCCGAGTTGTCGGCGATGTGATCGGCAAGTTTCACCCACATGGTGACCAGGCGGCATACGATGCCTTGGTGCGCATGGCGCAGGAGTTCTCACTGCGTTACCCGCTGATCGATGGCCAGGGCAATTTTGGCAGCCGCGACGATGACCCCGCCGCGGCCATGCGCTACACGGAAGCGCGACTAACCCCGATTGCCCGTTTGCTGCTCGAGGAGCTGGATCAGGGTACCGTTGATTTTGTTCCCAACTACGACGGCAGCCAACAGGAGCCGCGGCTGCTGCCTGCCCGCCTACCGATGGTGCTGTTGAACGGCGCCTCGGGCATCGCCGTCGGGATGGCCACCGAGATACCTTCGCATAATCTGCGCGAAGCGGTGCGCGCGGCGCAATTGCTTCTTCGACAGCCCAAGGCAACGCTGGAGCAGTTACTTGAGCATTTGCGCGGGCCCGACTTTCCGGGCGGCGGCCAGTTGATCTCGAGCGCCGAAGAAATTCGCGCGATCTATGAGAGTGGCCGTGGCAGCCTGAAGCTTCGTGCGCGCTGGCGCTTTGAAGACCTGGCGCGAGGCCAGTGGCAACTGGTTGTCACAGAGCTGCCACCCGGAACATCGGCTCGTCGTGTCCAAGAAGAAATCGAGGAGCTGATCAATCCCAAGGTGCGCGCCGGGCGCAAATCCTTAAGTCCGGAGCAGCAACAGACCAAACAGGTTGTGCTATCGGTGCTTGATCGCATGCGCGATGAGTCGAGCCGGGACGCTGCGGTGCGGCTGGTCTTTGAGCCGCGCACTTCGAGAATCGAACGCCAGGAACTGGTCAACACGCTGCTGGCACATACCAGCCTCGAAGGCAATGTTGCGGTAAACCTCGTGATGATCGGTCGCGACGGTCGGCCCTGCCAAAAAACGCTGCTCGGAATACTGGACGAATGGCTGGATTTTCGCGTCGAGACCGTGCGGCGGCGCAGCCGCCATCGTCTCGATCGGGTGCTCGACCGGATCCATGTTTTGGAAGGTCGTCAAACGGTTTTGCTCAACATCGATCGGGTGATCAAGCTCATCCGTAATTCCGATCAGCCCAAACCGGATCTGATGCGAGTGTTCCGCCTTACCGACCGTCAAGCCGAAGATATCTTGGAATTGCGCTTGCGCCAGCTCGCCCGCCTTGAGGCGATACGACTGGAACAGGAGCTGGCAGAGCTGAAAAAAGAAGAAGCCGCGCTGCGTAAGCTGCTCGATTCTGAATCCGCGTTGCGTCGCCAAGTCGGCAAGGAGCTGGAGGACGACGCACAAAAGCATGGCGACGAACGACGCACGCTGATCGAATCGGCCGAACCCACCACATTCGAGGTCAAGGTTCTCGACGAGCCGGTAACCGTTATCGTTTCGAACCAGGGTTTCGTCCGTTCGCGCAACGGCCACGGTCACGACGCGGCACAGTTTGGCTTTAAGGCGGGCGACAGCCTATATGGGGCTTACGAATGCCGCACCGTGGATTATCTTGTCGCTATCGGGTCCAACGGTCGCTGCTATTCCGTGCCTGTAGCCAATTTGCCCTCGGCGCGCGGCGACGGCTTACCTGTTACCTCGATGCTTGAGCTCGAGCCCGGTACGCGCCTGGTTGCGTATGTGGCCGGCCCCGTCGGTGCGCCACTGCTGCTCTCGACGAGTGGGGGGACGGGATTTGCGTGCCAGCTGGGCGATTTGCTCTCGCGCCAACGTGGTGGAAAGCAATTTCTCACCCTGGAAACTGGTGTCGAGCCGCTGCGTCCGGCACTGGTCGATCCTGGCAGGGACGATCATATTGCCTGCGTTTCTGAATCCGGTCGCATGCTGGTGTTTCCCGCGGTTGAAATTCGGGCCCAATCGAGCGGCGGGCGGGGCGTTATCTTCCTGGGACTAAGCGAAGGCGAGCGCATGATCGGCGCCTTGAGCTGCGGCGAAGCGGGTGTTGTCGTCTCGGGAAGCTCCGCGCGAAGCGGCAAGCCCTCGCGCGTTTTCGTTAGCGGTAGCGAGCTTGCGACCTACGCGGGCAACCGCGCCCGCAAAGGCATCTTGCTTACCCCGCGCATCCGGCCCTCAGCGATCGCTAAGCCGGAACCGGCGGCAAGCTAGCATTGCTGCACTCTGCGGAGGTCTTTTTCGAAGGCCTTTAAAATTGGCGCTTTGCCGCCACGATGGCGTTTACTAATGCGCCGCCTGCCGGCGGAGCTTTGTCCCCATCAAATTTATAGGTAGCTCTTCACCATGACGACAGAAAACGCACTTCACGCCTCTCGCCAAACGCTGGGATTTCAGGCGGAAGTCAAACAGCTGCTGCACCTGATGATTCATTCGCTGTACAGCAATCGTGAAATCTTCCTGCGCGAGCTGGTCAGCAATGCCTCCGATGCCTGCGACCGCCTGCGCTTTGTAGCCATTGCGGATCCCTCGCTGCTGCCGGCCGGCGAGGAACTTGCGATCAGCATTACTTACGACAAGGGCGCGCACACGGTGACGGTTTCGGACAATGGCATCGGCATGTCGCGCGAGGAACTGATCGAGCACTTGGGCACGATTGCCAAGAGCGGGACAAGGGAATTTTTCGCGCAACTCACCGGGGATCAGCGCAAGGACGCGCAGCTGATCGGACAGTTCGGCGTTGGCTTTTATTCCTCGTTCATCGTTGCCGACCGGGTCACGGTGCTGTCGCGGCGGGCGGGCACACCGGCGGAGCAGGCCGCACGCTGGGAATCGGACGGAGCCGGTGAGTTCACGGTCGAGCCAGCCGTTCGCGCCAGCCGTGGCACCGATGTGATCTTGCATTTGCGCGATAGCAGCGATGAACTGCTCTCCGGTTGGAAGCTCAAGTCGGTTCTGACGCATTATTCTGACCACATCGCGACGCCGATCCGTATGCACAAAGAGGAGTGGGACAAGGACAGCAATGAATTGCGCCAGTTGCCGGAGTTTGAGACCGTAAATAAGGCCTCGGCGCTGTGGACCCGACCTAAATCCGAAATCACCGACGAGCAGTACAAAGAGTTTTACAAGCATGTTGCGCACGATTTTGGCGATCCGCTGGCATGGACCCACAACCGCGTTGAAGGGCGCAATGAGTACATCCAGCTGCTGTATGTCCCCAAGCGCGCTCCGTTTGATCTTTGGGACCGCAAGCGCACACACGGCCTGAAGCTCTATGTACGACGCGTTTTCATCATGGACGATGCGGAGCAATTACTGCCCTCATATCTACGCTTTACCCGCGGAGTGGTCGACTCGAGCGATCTGCCCCTGAATGTGTCTCGCGAAATCCTGCAAGAGAGCCGCGACGTCAGGATGATCCGCGAGGGATGCTCCAAGCGCGTGCTCTCGCTGCTGGAGGATCTGGCACAAAACCGTCCCGAGGAGTACGCCACTTTTTGGAACGAGTTTGGCGCGGTTCTAAAGGAGGGTGTCGGCGAAGATCCTCCCAACGCCGAACGCATCGCGCATCTGCTGCGCTTTGCCTCGACGAATTCCGAGGCGGGCAAGCTGGTTTCGCTGGCTGAGTACGTCGGCAGAATGAAAGTTGGGCAGGCAGCCATTTACTACGTGACCGCCGAGTCGAGTGAGGCGGCGCGCAGCAGCCCCCATCTGGAGATATTCCGCAAGAAGGGCGTCGAAGTGTTGCTGCTTACGGATCGGATCGACGAGTGGATGCTCTCATTTTTGACCGAGTTTGAAGGCAAACCGCTGACCTCCGTTGCCAAGGGTGACCTGTCGCTGGAGGCGCTCGATGATGAGCAGGACAAGCAAGAAAAGCGCAAAGCCCAGGACGAGTACAAGGATTTGGTTGCGCGCATCAAGGAGGCATTGGGCGAGCGGGTGGCCGATGTGCGTGTCACATTGCGGCTGACCGAGTCGCCGGCATGCGTCGTGGTTGACAAAGACGCCATGAGCGCACACCTGCAGCGGATGCTCAAGGCAAGCGGCCACAGTGCGCCACCCAGTAGGCCGATTCTGGAGCTCAACCCGAATCACCCTTTGGTGCAGCGCTTGCACACGGATGCGGCGAACCTGCCCGAGTGGGCGAGCCTGCTGCTGGAGCAGGCGATTTTGGCCGAAGGCGGGCAACTCGAAGATCCCGCGAGCTTTGTCAAGCGCGTCAACACTTTGCTGCTTGCGAGCCTCGCCAAGGTGCCGTCCTCGTTCTGATTCAGTGAGCGGGGATTGTCCTCGGCGCAAGGCTCGACTCTGAAGTAAGATCGCCCCCGTCGATGCCCACCACGCAGACGCCGATGCGGAGACCAGGTTGGTGACCCACAAGGCGCAGGACCCGGCTGCAAGCAGCGCGTCGGCCTCGGTCGGGCACGATGCAGAGCGCGACCGGCTGGCCGAGATTCTTCTCGAGCACAGCTGGGAAATAGTTTCCCAGACCTTGCTCTCGCGCCTTAGTGATGTCTACAACGACGCGGTGTCGGCTGCAGTGCGCACGGGCGATGAGACCCAGGTGCGCTGCGCGCGGGCCGTTGCGCTGCAGATCAGACCCCTCACCCATGCCTACCGCGGCATTTTGCGCACTAAGTTCGACGAGGCCACGGCGGTGCTTCTCGGCAAGCGCCCGGCGCACGCCAAGCCCCAATCCGGATTGTCGCTGATGGAGCTGGACGAATCGGATCTGGCAAACAAGCTCGGTCAGTTAACCGCCCGGTTGCGAAACTCAGTTCAGGTTCCCTTTGCCACGCTGCTGCAGCGATTGCAGGCCCTGGTCGGCTCCGAACACGAACTGCAGGAGTCCGACACGCCGCTAAGACCCGGGATGTTCCTTGAAGCGCTGTCTGAAAATCTCTCCTCAGTCATTCCAAGCCATGGAGAGGCTGCGGCGCTGCTGCGGCATTTTCCTGCCGCTATCGAGTCACCGCTGATTGCGACCTACGAGGCGATCAATCGCTTCCTCGAAAGCAAAGGCATCAACCCTGCGACCGTCGTGCACCATACTCCCGTCAAGCGCGCGGCCCCACCACCGACCATTCGTGCGGAATTGCCGGCCGCGCTAGAGGCCTTGGCTGCCGACGCGGATGGGCCTTCGGCGCCGCCTGAAGCCGCTAGCCCAGCGCGTCCCGCCGGCAAGACTTCGAACCCGGTTCGTGCAGCTGCGCAGCGGGTCACGGGTTTTGCAGGCTTGCGACGCAGCGAGGGCAGTGCCACAGCTGGCGAGTCGCTGATGCTCGAGTACGCGAGGCTGCAGGCGCTGGTTGGCGTAAACGCAAGTTCTCTGGTGGAAGCCGCGCATAACGCGGCGCTCGGGCGTGAAACGACTGGTTTGCAGCTGCTAAGCCAGCTGACCGACGCAATAATGGCTGCGCAAAGGCTCGATGCGGAGTTTTTGGCGAGTAAACAGCGCCTCGCCGGATCAGTGACCGAACCGGACAAGGTACCGGGCAAGGAGCTTGTTGGTACGCGAGAGTACAGTCGGCAGCTCGTGAGCGCGGCATCACAGCCTCTGCACAAGCTCACGATTCAGCTTGTGGCGCGACTATTTACGCGAATTGAGCGCGACCGTCTGGTGCCGCCACCGGTACGTGCGCTGCTCACGTTTTTGCGGTTCCCTCTGCTCGAAGTTGCGCTTGCCGACCCTGGTGTGTTTGTCCGCTCCGATTCTGCCGCGCGTCGCTTGATCGATGCGATCGGCAGCTCCTCGATCGGATGGACGGCGGAGGGCGCGTCCAATCGCCGCTATTTGCAACACGTACGGGCGACCGTGCAGTACATCTTGCACTCGCCCGGCGAAGCTGCCTCAGCGTTTGCGCAGGCCGTGGACCAATTTGCGAGCTTCCTCGCACAGCACGCAAGCCAAGACAACGATCGGATCGCCAAGGCGAAAGACGCGCTGCGGGAGGCCGAAGTACGCGAGATCCACGCTGCCGAAGTCGCTGCGTTTCTTAGCGAGGTACTCGAGGGTGCGCACATGGAGGCGTACCTGCGTGAGTTTTTGTTGCGGGTTTGGGCACGCGTGCTGGTGGAGGCGGCCGCACGCGAGAGTCAACATCCGGGTCTTGGTCGCCGCCTGTTAGGCGCGGTGCCCGACCTTGTGTGGAGTGTGCAGCCGCTGGTCAATCCAGCCGATCGCAAGCGTCTGGTCGATACGATCCCGGCGGTGCTGGGCAACTTGCGCGATGGTTTGCGGTTGATCCGTTGGCCCGATGAAAAGCTTCACGAGCTGCTCACGCACCTGATGCATGCGCACTCTCGTGCCCTAAAGGGCAGAGATTCGGCCTCCACAGTGCCTAGCTTCTCGGTGAGCACGGTACGCATCCGGCTGGATGGCTTTCGTATCGATCAAGTGTCAGCCGTTCCTCATGAAGGACCCATCAACGTCGTAGATGAGGCGGTTCACGAGGTTCTGGCGGCAAGCGGATCGGGTGTCTCGCACCAGTGGACCCAGGAGAAGAGCGCCCCGGTTTTTGGCGAAATCGATGCCATTCGCGCTGAGGAACTGGTCGCCGGCTGGAAGGAAAAGACCTGGTTTGATTTGCACCTTGGTGACGGCACGGCTCGGGTGCGCCTAGAGTGGGTTACTCCGGGCCGGTCCTTGGCACTTTTTAGTGCGGCAGCCGGTGATGGGATGTACTCGTTATCTCGTGAGAGCCTTATTGCGTACCTGCGCGCCTCTTGGATCGCACTGGCGGAACCATCGCCCTTGCTAGAACGCGCCTTTCGCCTGGTTCTGGCTGATTTGGACCGCCTTTCCAAGGCTGCTACCGAGGGCGACGATGGAGACGCCTGACACTGCGCCGCGCGCGGCAAAGACTTTCGAGGACGTGACGCTGTCCGAATCCGAGGGCGTCCGGTATCTTCATTTCGGCACCGAGTGGGTGCAAGGAGCCATGCGAATTGCGCACCCGTTTCGCCTGGAACTCGAATACCAGCAGCAGATGATGGCCCCGCTGTTGTTTGCGCCGCGACCCGTGCGCGTGCTGCAGCTTGGCTTGGGGGCGGGGGCGCTGACCAAGTTCTGCCACCGTCACCTGCCTGAGAGTCAGATTGTCGCAGTGGACATCAGTCCGATGGTAATCCGCGTGGCCCGTCAGTGGTTTACGTTACCTTCGGATGATGAGCGTCTGCGTGTAGTTCAGGCCGACGCCGGAGCGTTCGTTCAAGGCATCGCGGCGAGCGCGGACTACCTGCAGGTCGATCTGTACGACGCCCAGGCACGCGGCCCCGTGCTAGATGACGTGAGATTTTATAAAGCCTGTCGGGCGGCGCTTCGCGGCGGCGGGATCGGCGCATTTAACCTCTTTGGGCGTTCGCTGGCGGCGAGTCTGGCTGGGATGAGCGCGGCTTTTGGATCGCGATGGCTGCGTTTGCCACGTACCGCGGCAGGCAATACGGTTGTGTTGGCTTTTGCAGGTGTGCCATTACACTGGGAATCCGACGCTCTGGTTCGGCGCGCAAAGACCCTGGAACGTCGCTTTGGGTGGGCGGCGCCGGTCTGGCTCAAGGGCTTGCGCGCTAGCTCGGGGCGACGCTTGAGACTGGCTGCAGGCAGCGGCTTTACCCTGTGACACATTTGCGTGAGACCGAACGTCCTGTCTAATGCCGCAGTCGTCGTTATGGCGGAAAACTTAATGCCATATTCGGGCCGTTTTCCCGGCTTGACTTATCGATTGCTCGAGCTACATTCGATAACGGTTCCGGAACGATGTCCGGACTTGGTCAACCCGCCTCTTGATGAACGGCCCTAACTCGTCCGCCGCTTCAAACCCGCTGCCCTACCTGTCGGCCAGCCAGTCGTCGGCGCTGCTGCGATCTGGGGCCGCGATCTTTTGCGAGCTCATGGGGCGCTCGTTCCCGACGATCGTCGAACTGGTGCGCGACAGCCTGGCAACGCGGTGGGATTTTGACGTCGGTTCGCCGCTAGTGCAGCGGCTTCTCGCTACCAAAGCCGATGATTTGCGCGATGCATTCCTTCGACGTTTGCCGCAAAGGCAGGATCAGGCATTTGAGCGCCTCATGGCGCCGCAAAAATCGGCGACCCTTGTCAGCGAGCTCGACGCAACGACACTGGAGCTGGTAAGCGAAGCCGACGACGGAGGAGAGGCGGTGGCCGCTCGCGCTGCGCGGCGCATGCGAGGCCTTGTCGAGGAACCCCTGCGT
Source organism: uncultured Burkholderiaceae bacterium (assembly GCA_964608115.1). Taxonomy (GTDB): domain Bacteria; phylum Pseudomonadota; class Gammaproteobacteria; order Burkholderiales; family Burkholderiaceae_F; genus GJ-E10. The sequence continues at coordinate 10,664 of CAZSOI010000394.1, forward strand.
GATCTTCAGTTGATCGTCAGCTTTTTAAGTGGCCGCGAGCACGTTTCGTATGCCGACAATCCGTTTGGCCCTGACGTTGTAGTGCCTGCACTGCTGCAGGGCGCGATCGACGTGCATCTGCACCCGGAAGCGTGGGTGTTTTTCCTGACGTCCTTTGAGCCCGACGTGGGCGCTGAAGTTGGGCGCATCGGGCAGGCCCTGCTAGATCACTTTCGCACGCACGGCGTCGAGGCGCGGGCAATTCGCCGCGCGCGCCGGCCGGTCTCGCCGGCAGCACCCCGATCCGCCACCGGGGGCGCCGGCCGTGCGTTCTCGGGCGCTGGTCCCGTGGCAGACGGGGCACCATCGGGTTCCGGGGAGGGCGTCGCGGTTCGAAGTGGCGAACCGGTCGTGCACGGTGTTCCTGCCAGCTTCACCGCTTCAGCCGGCGACGCGCCAGGCGAGGCGCGCGCGATTCTCAAGGAGCTTTTGGCACGGCTGCAGGCCAATGTCTCCGGAGATGTGCTTCCGCCGCTGGCCGCAGGCCAGGGAGCGGTGGCGCCAAACCTGCTTGATGCCTTGGCCGAGTTGCAGAACTTAGGCCTGGAGGGGATCCACGGAGCGTTGTTTGCTGGCACGCCCGCTGGCTCCATCAATGCGTGGCGCGAACACCTGATTTCGCAGTCCTCACGCACGGTCGACAAGCTCACGATCGAAATTGTCGGCATGATGTTCGACCACGTGCTGCGCGATGCTCAGGTCCCTTCGGAGATCAAGGCCATAATCTCGCGGCTGCAGTTTCCGGTTCTTAAGGCGGCACTGTTAGATGCGGCGTTTTTTGCCTCCAGCTCACACCCGGCGCGCCGACTCATCGATCGAATTGCAGCGGCGGCGATTGGCTGGGAGCCCTATGGCGATGAAAACGAGCGTTTTCGTGCCGAAGTCGATCGGTTGGTTCGGGAGGTCATGCTCAAGTTTGACCGCGACATAGGCCTGTTCGAGAACGTTCTGAACGAATTTGAGACATTTCTCGGAGACATTGCGCCGCGCGACAGTGACCCGATCGCGCGCGCCAAGCGTGCGCTCGAGGAAGCGGAAAAAAGAGAAGTTCTTACAATCAATACGACCATCCAGGTGCGGCGGGCATTTGAGAAAGTCGAACTTGAGCCCTACTTGCGCGACTTTCTCCTCGGGCCGTGGGTTCAGGTGCTCGTGCAAGCGAGCTTGCGCGACGATCAGACGAAGGGATACTCAAAGAGCTTTCGGGAGGCGATACACGAGATCGTATGGAGTGTGCAACCAAAGGCTACTGCCGAAGAACGGCGCCGACTGGTTGAACTCATACCGGTGCTCACGCGCATTATCCGCGATGGCCTTGCCTTGATCCGTTTTCCGCAGCGCGAGCAAGACGAGTTCCTGCAAAGTCTTATGTCCGCCCATGCCTATGCCGTCAAACCGACTGACCAGGCGACCTACATCCGCAATTCCTTGCAGTCCTCCGAGATTCGGGCCAAGATTGACGGCTTGCAGCTGACGGCAAGCTATCCGCTCACGGCCATACCGGGTGGCGTCAAGGTGCCAACCGGGGCGGTGCTGCGCGCGGCCGCCGAGCACGAAGTCGAACTATCGGTGCCCGCTGCGTTAACGGACGTTGGCACGATCGACAAGACGGAGGAAGCGCGAATGGATCAGGATCTGTCGCATTGGACGCGCGGCAGCTGGTTCGAGCTATGGAACGGCGAGGCCTTCATTCGGGCGCGCCTGCGGTGGATCAGTCCTTTGCGTACGATGTTCATGTTTAGTAGCGGCCCGGATAATCACACCCACGTGATGTCCCCGGACTTGATACGCTCATATCTGCGGCGTGGCTATATCCGGGCGCTTGAGAGCGCACCGCTCACCGAGCGCGCAGCCAATGCCGTGGTGGCCGATTTTGCCAACACGCCAGAGCGCGCGGCCGAACTCGCCACGCGCTTGGCACTAGCCTAGCCATGCGCAGCTGGATGGGGGCCTTGCCTTGCTTGCCGAAGGCGGCAGCCGGCGGCGCCTTGCGCACGGCGATGCGACGCCGGCTCCAGTGCACTCGCTAAAGCGCAGCGCTGCCTCCGCGCCGACGGCTCCGCCGGCGCCTGCAGCAGCGCAAAAGCCCGCTCCCAACTCGCGTTTGAGCTTGAAGTTTGTCGTCCAGCGACTCACCGACGACGGACTGCTAGCGCGCACCGACGCCGAGCGCATTTTCGCGATCTCCGACCGTGATCGCAATGGGCATCCGCTTGTCATAGTAGCGGAGATGAATTTTCGCAGCGCCGATGGCGAGCACCGACTGCTCGACCTCGAGGCGTTGACCCAATGGCTGGGAGAGTTGGCGGGTTTGCCCTACCAGCACATCGATCCGCTTAAAGTCGACTTCACTCGGGTGGTGGAAATCATGTCCAGCGCTTACGCCACCAACAACTCGATCCTGCCAATTGCCGTCTCGCCAAGTGAAGTTGTGATTGCGACGTGCGAGCCATTTTTGGACGGCTGGGTACGCGAGATTGAGCAAGTCACGAAAAAAACGGTCCGACGGGTCGTATCCAATCCTTTGGATGTGGCGCGCTTTACGACCGAGTTCTACAAGTTGGCGCAATCCGTCAAGGGGGCGACCAAGTCCGGCGCCGCGACCTTAGTGAGTAACTTCGAGCAACTCGTTGAGCTCGGGGGCAAGGTCGAAGCCAATGATGCACATGTCATTCACATTGTGGATTGGATTTTGCAGTATGCGTTTGATCAGCGCGCAAGCGATATACACCTGGAGCCCAAGCGTGATCAGGGCATTGTGCGCTTTCGTATCGATGGGGTCCTGCACCAGGTTTATCAGGTGCCGCCCGGCGTAATGCAGGCCATGACGAGTCGCATCAAGTTGCTCGGGCGTATGGACGTGGTTGAACGGCGCCGACCCCAGGATGGTCGCATCAAGACGCGCGTTGGTGGTGATGGCGGACGCGAGGTCGAAATCCGTCTCTCGAGTCTGCCCACGGCATTTGGGGAAAAACTCGTGATGCGGATCTTTGACCCCGAGGTGGTGGTCCGCAGTTATGCAGAGCTTGGTTTTTCCGATGCAGAGGCCAAGATTTGGGCCGATTTGATCACGCGCCCCTCAGGGATCATTCTGGTTACGGGGCCAACCGGTTCGGGCAAAACCACGACGCTGTATTCGACGCTCAAGCAACTTGCGACCGATGAAGTCAATGTCAGCACCGTCGAGGACCCGATCGAGATGGTCGACCCAAGCCTTAACCAGATGCAAGTCCAGCACGGCATTGACCTGGGTTTTGCCGACGGATTGCGCGCGCTTATGCGGCAGGATCCGGACGTCATCATGGTTGGCGAAGTGCGCGATCGAGAGACCGCGGATATGGCGGTACAAGCCGCACTGACCGGACACCTTGTGTTCTCAACGTTACACACCAATGACGCCGCGTCCTCTATTGCACGCTTGGTCGAGCTTGGCGTTGCTCGTTATTTGATTAACGCCACGGTCATTGGAATACTCGCGCAGCGATTGGTTCGCACCTTATGTCCGCATTGCAAGGTGCGGGACGCAACGATCGATGAGGCACTATGGCGGGAACTCGTGGCTCCGTGGCGCTCGGCTCCGCCGCAAACGATCGGGCGACCGGTCGGATGCCTAGAGTGCCGGCGCACGGGGTAC
>CAZSOI010000395.1:0-4375 GCA_964608115.1 uncultured Burkholderiaceae bacterium
CTGGTCTTTTAGGCGCAAGGCTTCCTCCAGCGCAAAGAGATCATAGGGATTGACGATCGCCGGCACCCCCTGGCGCATGATGGTGTTGGTGACCGGATGCACACGGATCTGCGCCGAGTCGGGAACTTGCTTGATACAAACAACGATGTGCATGAGCCGCTCCTTGGCTGATCAGACGGTTTCGGTTTCAGGCAAGGTGAGCTTTCGCTCGCGCAGGTTCGAGCGCAGGCGCTCGAGCGATATGCGCTGGCCCTCGAGGTCCTGGAACACCTTGAATACCTTTTCTTTTGCGGCGCTGGAGTGCACGAAGTCGCCATAGGCGCGCGCGAGCAGCTCCCGGTAGCGCCGGAACTGCTCGACCTCATCCTCGGCGGGCAGGCGGCTCGCCTGGCGCAGGTATTGCTGAAAGCGCTTCAGAATATGCAGTCGATGGACGTTGACCACCGCCTGCTCAAAGCAGATGCCAAAGAAGTCCAGAAATTCCTCGGCCGCGGAGAGGGTGCTTAAGCGCCGCGTCAGTTGGTCCATGCCGTGTCTCCCACCGCGGTCTCAAGGTAAAAGCGCTTTAGATCCTCGTTGGAGGGCTCGCACTTGGTGCGCGTTACGTGATTGCGGATGCGCGCAAGAAGCGCTAAGGCCTGCATGCCGGAGACCGGCAGGCCCATCCAGGCATAGGCATTGACCACTGCGGCCGATCCCGAATGCTTGCCAAGGACCGTGCGGTGCTCGCGCCCGACCTCAGCCGGATCAAAGCTCTCATAGTTGCGGCGATCTTTTAAAAGCCCGTCGACGTGGATGCCCGATTCGTGAGTGAAAACTTTTTCGCCAACGATGCTCTTATTTGCTGCTACCGGTCGACCCGACGCGGTGGCAACCAGCGAGGAAATCTGCGGCAGCGCTGTAGTGTCGATATGGAGCTCAACCCCATACAGGTGCCGCAATCCCATAATCACTTCTTCCAGGGGTGCATTGCCCGCGCGCTCGCCCAAGCCGTTCACGGTGGTGTTGGCGTGGCTGGCTCCTGCGGTAAATGCCGCCAGGGTGTTGGCGGTCGCCAGTCCCAGATCGTTGTGGGCATGAAACTCGATTTCCATGCCCAGTTCGTTGCGAAGCGCGCGGATGCGCTCGTAGGTTGCGAAGGGATCCAAGAGTCCCAGCGTGTCGGCAAAGCGGATGCGCCGCGCCCCGCTCGTTTGCGCGGTTAGCGCGATTTCGACCAAAAACGCAAGATCCGCGCGCGAGGCGTCCTCGCAGCCGACGCTTACCTCGACGCCCGCATCGCGTGCGCGGCGAACATAGGCGCGCACCTGCTCAAGCACCCAGCTGCGGGTGCGGCGCAGTTTGTTTTCGATTTGAATATCCGATACCGGTATGGAGAGATTGACGATGTCGACCGGGCAGCGCAGGGCTGCCACCAGATCGTCAGGGCACATGCGCGCCCACACCATGAGTTGTGCGCGAAGGCCCAGCGCGGCAATCGCCTCGATGGTTTCGATCTCGCCTGGCCCCATGACAGGGATGCCGATCTCGAGCTCTGGCACCCCGGCCACATCCAGCGCTCTGGCGATCGCGAGTTTTTCGGCGGTGCTAAAGGCCACGCCTGCCGTTTGCTCGCCATCTCGCAGCGTGGTGTCATTGATCATGGGCATGGGGCTTCTCACGGTCGGCATTGGCCAGTGCGCAGTTCAGGGCGCAAAGCTTTGTCCGCAGCCGCAGCTTGTCGTGGCATTGGGGTTGTGGATCACAAAGCGCGAGCCCGCGAGGCCGTCTTCAAAATCGATGTCCGCGCCACGTAAGTACTGAAGGCTCACGGAGTCGATCAGCAAGCTCACGCCGCCGTGATCGATGCGCAAGTCATCGTCGGCAATGCTCTGGTCAAAGGAAAAGCCGTATTGCATGCCGGCGCAGCCGCCTCCGGTCACGTACACGCGAAGGGCTAGCGCCGGGTTGCCATCTTCGGCAATTAGCTCAGCGATCTTGCCGGCAGCGGCATCGGAGATTTTCAAAGCCTTCGTGGAGGCGCAGTCGGTCTTGATCGACATGGGTCTATTCCTTCTTGCCTGGTTCAGAAAACTAACTGCCGATGCGTCTGCCAAAAAAATGGGTCGCACGCGGCGCTTTGCAACGGGCTTTCGCAAATCGCGTGCCACGGCACGCAAAGAAAAGAAATGCGATAGCGATTCAATGGGTTAGAAAGTTTTTGCGTCCGCGCCGAGTTTTGGCGGACTTGTCGCTTTTGTCGCGGTTTGTACGCAATACCCGAGCGTGTCGGTAAAGCTTGATGCACGCTCAAGGTTCGAGACTGCGCTCGTGCGGGGCCCCATTGCACCGGTAACGGGCGCCGACGCGAAGGCCGCGAGCGCGCTTACCTCTGAGGCGAGCTGCGAAGTTGCATGGCCTGCTTCTTGCTTGAATTAGGACATACGAAAAACAACGTAATGGAAGGAGAGTAATTCGCATTTACATCTTTGCAGGACGGCAGTCGATGGAAAATTCAGTGCTGGCATTTCGTAAAGCCTCGCCCAAGCCCCAAACCGCAAAGCCTGGCGCGCGGCCTCAGATAGAGCTCTCCACGATCTACGAGATCAGCAAGATCCTGAGCTCTTCGCTCGATATCGAGCGCACATTTCGCAGCTCTCTAAACGTGCTGATCACGCTGATGCTGTATCGGCGCGGGATGATCGTGCTCGACGATGGCGAGGACGGATTAAAGCTCGTTAGCTCAATTGGCCTCTCCCCCGAGGAGCAGCTGTTAGGCCGCTACCGGCCTGGCGAGGGTGTGATCGGCAAAGTGTTCGTATCGGGCAGCCCCATCGTCGTGCCCAACATCGCCGCCGAGCCAAATTTCTTAAACCGCACCGGCGCCCATGATCTGGACTCCAAACAGATGATCGGATTTGTCGCGGTGCCGATTCAATCGAACCGGCGCACACTGGGCGTGCTCACGATTGATCGGGCAAGCGGCCCCGAGGGCGGTTTTCGCGAGGATCTGCGGCTTTTGACCATGGTTGCGAACTTGCTTGGCCAGGCGCTGCTCCTGCATCAAGGGGTAAGCGCCGAGCGCAAGCAACTGATCGATGAGACGCGCAGGCTAAAAGGAGAGCTCAAAGGCCGCTACAGCATCGACAACGCCGTAGGGGCATCAAAGCTCATGCAGGAAGTGTTCGCCCAGGTGCACCAGGTCGGACCGTCGCGTAGCACGGTGCTGCTGCGTGGGGAAAGCGGCACGGGCAAGGAAGTCGTGGCCCGCGCAATACACGAGCTCTCGCCACGTAACGGCGGGCCGTTTATCAAGGTCAACTGCGCGGCGCTTACCGAAACGCTGCTCGAGTCCGAGCTCTTTGGCCATGAGAAAGGCGCGTTTACCGGGGCCACAGGCGAGCGCCGCGGGCGCTTTGAGTTGGCCAACGGCGGCACGCTCTTTTTGGACGAGATCGGTGATGTCTCGCCCGCGTTTCAGGCCAAATTGTTGCGCGTGCTGCAAGAGCGGGAGGTCGAGCGCGTGGGCGGCAGCCGTCCCATCAAGATCGATGTGCGCCTGATCTTTGCTACCAACCGCGACCTGGAAAAAATGGTCGCAGCGGGGACCTTTCGCGGGGACTTGTATTACCGCATCAACGTGGTGAACATTGTCATTCCACCGCTTCGCGAGCGACGCGAGGACATCCCACCGCTGGTTGCGCATTTCCTTGAGCGCTTTGCCAAGGACAACAAGCGCAAGCTGCGCATTTCGGCCGGCGCCATGCGCATTCTTTACAACTGCTACTGGCCCGGCAACGTACGGGAGCTGGAAAACTGCATCGAGCGTACCGCGACCATGACCAAGGGCGAGGTGATCGAGGAGCTGGATTTTCCGTGCTTTAACGACCGGTGCCTAACGCGCATGCTGCATGTGGGCGCCGAGCCGGGCGAACCTGTGGAGTCGCCCGTAGCGATACCCGTGTCGCGGCGCGCTGCTGTCCCGAGCGAGGCCGCAAAAAGCGAGCGACCGCAGTTTGAACGCGCGGGCGATGAAAAACCCGAAGGCGAACGGGAGCGCCTAGTCTGGGCGATGGAGAAAAGTGGCTGGGTGCAGGCCAAGGCCGCGCGCCTGCTCAACATTACCGCGCGCCAGATGGGATACGCGTTGCAAAAGCACAATATCGAAGTGCGCAAGTTCTAGACCTTGCGCGGGGTGCAAACTGCCTCGTGTTTCGCTCCAGCAAGCAAAGTTAAGCCACAGCTAACAATATTAGCGGACCGGGGCGGCCGCCGTTGTTACTTCGCTTTGCATGCAAATCCGTCCCGGTTGGTGATTCTGAGCAAGTGCGACGGTGAAGCGTGGTGGTCCAAGCGTGGAGCGCTCATCGTCCCTATCAAAGCAGCTCCGTCGTCT
>CAZSOI010000396.1:0-5307 GCA_964608115.1 uncultured Burkholderiaceae bacterium
CCAGACAGCCTGAGACAAGATCACAAACGTCGTTGACGAGATCAGCCCGGTCAATCCGCCCAGAACGGCCCCACGCGTCGTCAGGCCCTTCCAGTACATCGACAGGATCAGCACCGGAAAATTAGCCGAGGCAGCAATGCCCAGCGTCAACCCCGACAAATAGGCTAGGTTGTGTTTCTCGAACATGATGCCGAGAACCACCGCGACGACGCCAAGGACAAGCGTGGCGATCTTCGACGCTCGCACTTCCTGTTCCTCGGACAAGGTCCCCTTCTTGACCGCAATAGCATAAAGGTCGTGAGAAACTGCAGATGCGCCGGCTAGTGCGAGCCCGGCGACAACCGCCAGGATGGTGGCGAAAGCCACCGCCGACATGAAGCCGAGTAGTAGGTTGCCGCCCACCGCATGGGCCAAGTGCATGGCGACCATATTGCCGCCGCCAATGAGCTGGCCTTTAATGTTTCCACCCACAAAGTATTCGGGATTCTGGCCAACCAGCACCATTGCCGACAAGCCGATCAGGGCGACCATGTAGAAAAAGAATCCCATCAGAACGGTGGAGACGAAGACGCTCTTGCGCGCTTCGGCCGCGTTGGGAACGGTGAAAAAACGCATCAGGATATGCGGCAGCGCCGCAGTGCCGAAGACCATGCCCAATGCGAATGAGACGGTGTCCGCCGGATTCCTGAAAAAGGTGCCGGGCGCGAGAATCTTGATGCCGTCTCTATTCACCGATGCCGCGTCGGCCGCCATTTTGTTGAAGTCAAAATTGAAGAGCGCGAAGGCGAGGAGCCCGACGATCGTGCCACCGAAGATCAATAGTACGGCTTTGATAATCTGAACCCAGGTCGTCGCCAGCATGCCACCAAAGGTGACATAGATCGTGATCAAGATGCCCACGATCACGACCGCTATCCAGTACGGAATTCCGAACAACAGCGTAACCAGTTGCCCTGCGCCTACCATCTGCGCGATCAGATAGAAGATGACGACCACCAGTCCGCTGAAGGCAGCGACAATCCGGACGGGCCGCTGCGAGAGCCGCAAAGCCGTGATATCGGCAAAGGTGTATTTGCCCAAATTGCGCAGCCGTTCAGCCATGATGAACAGCATCATGGGGAACGCCACGAGCAGGCACAGACAGTACAGGTAGCCGTCGTAACCCTTGGCGAAAATCAAGCTGCTGATGCCAAGCAGGGTGGCCGCAGAAAGCAGATCTCCTGCGATGGCCAGCCCGTTTTGAGTCCCTGTAATGGTACGGCCGGCAGCATAGAAATCGGTCACAGTTCGAGTGCGCTTCGCGGCCCAGTAAGTAATGCCCAGGGTAAGCGAAACGAACAGCAGAAACATGATAATCGCTGGCACGTTCGGCGCGCGACTCTGGGTTTCTGCGGCTGCGAAAGCAACACTGCTCCAAATCAGTGTGCTTAGGACGAGCGTAGCCTTCAGTACGAGCGCCTTCATTGGTTGGCCTCCCGTGCGATCTGTTCGCTTATTCTGTCGTAATCTTGCGATGTAAGTTGGATGTATATGCCGGTCAATATCCATAAAGCTACGGGCATAAGAGCTCCGATTAGCACGGCGACGGTAGTGATCCCTATGACCGGCGTCGCCAGCAGGCCGGGACTAAGCGCCGCGACCAGGATAAAGCCGAAAAACAGGCCCATGGTGATCAACGCCAACGACCAAGCCGTCCGGCCTCGGCGCCTTACCAAATCCTGATATTTTGGGTTGCTGCGGATTTGTTGATAGACTTCGGATGTCATTTGGATTTGCGTCTCCTCTCAAAGCCCGTGCGCAAAGTGATGAAGGTGCCGCTTGTCGATGCACGATCTGATCATGGCGAGGCGGATGGTGCGGTTCGGGCGGGATTTCGTAGTCGAAGGGGAACCACTCTTTGCGGCGAGTCAGGCGAGCAGTGCTTTCGATGATCCAGCGGTTGGTCACGATTACGCTGCTCTGACCTGATAACTCCGATGGAATGGTGCATCGGTCCGGAACTCAACCTCGTTTCGCATTCCATAACAAAATTGAGCATTGCATAATAGCCGCTTGACATGGGAACGCAAAGTGTATTTTTATCGACGCAACGTCGTTGCGGCATGTAATCTACCGACATACGACAGGCGCCAGAACAGGAACGCAAAAGCTGTAGGGAGGGGTTGAGGCGGGTGGTGGTTGATTCACTTTTCGGTTCCAATGTCGGTGCGTCTGCAATCATGCCCGGTCGACTGCAGAGTCTCAACGGCCTGAGCGAGGATAAGCTCGGACAGTTCGCTGAGGCTTTGTGCCCGGTGTCCGATCTTAAGCGTTCTTTCTGTCGCAGCTAGTCCTGCGCGGTCGGATTGGCCACGGTGGGAAACAAGCGCGCGCGGACTGGTCTGTACGTGACTGTCTATCTGGGCGGGGCGCTTCTACGACTTGCTCGGCTTGCCCGACCAGCCGACCGATTCCGGCCAGCCTGCGCAGTCGCACAATCCTCAGCGATAACCAGAGATAGCCAGCCCTCGCAGTCGCACAATCTTCAGCGATAACCAGAGATAGTTAGCCGGCGCAAACGTACAATCCTCAGAGAGAACGAGAGAAAGCCAGCCCTCGCAGTCGCACAATCTTCAGAGATAACTAGAGATAGTAGGGAGTCGACGAGTTTGAGACCGGCCGGCCCAGCAGCGCATCAATAATCGGTGAAAGTGCGGTTGCGTCCGTGCTTGCGCGTGGATTCGATGCTGTGTGGTTCATTTGCGAGGGCTCGGCGCCTCGTCGCCGGCCGGCCAAAGAATGCAATCGCGCGCCGCAGAACGTAGACGCGTGATGATGGCCGCAACGCCACGCCAGTGATCAAGACACGACGGAGGACATCATAGATGAGCTCAAAAAACTTCTTCATCCGCAAGGCGGCAGTCTTGGGCACGGGCGTGATGGGACTGCGCATCGCCGCGCATCTGTCCAACGCGGGTGTTCCGGTCGTGTTGTTCGGGCGTTCTGGCGGGACCGGGGATCCGAATGCGAGAATTCGCCAGGCGATTGACGGGTTGAGGAGGTCGGATCCAGGCGCGTTTGTGACCAGGAATCAAAGCGCCTATGTCGATGTGGCGAACTACGACCAGGGACTGGAGCAACTGAAGTCCTGCGACCTGATCATCGAGGCGGTCGCCGAGGACTGGAACACCAAACAAGAGTTGTATCAGAAAATCGCGCCGCACGTCCGGCCCGGCGCGATCGTGGCGTCGAACACGTCGGGGCTGTCGATCAATAAGCTTTCCGAGTTGATCCCAGCAGCGTCGCGCAAGGACTTTTGTGGCGTGCATATCTTTAACCCGCCGCGCTACATGCGTCTGATCGAGCTGATTCCGGGCCGGCAGACTGACCCGGCGATGCTTGATAATCTTGAATCGTGGCTGGTGACCCGCCTTGGCAAAGGCATCGTGCGCGCCAAGGATACGCAAAGCTTCGTCGCCAATCGCATCGGCCTGTTCTCCATCCTGGCGGTGATGCATCACACCGAGAAGTTCGGCCTGGGTCTGGATGTGGTGGATGCCTTGACCGGAAGGCTGATCGAGCACCCGGCCACCGGCACGTTCCGCACCGCGGACATGATCGGTCTCGACACGCTTTCGAGTGTCATGGATACCCAGTATCAGACGCTGCCTGACGATCCATGGCGGGAGTACTACAAAGCCCCCGACTGGTTTGCCGGACTGATCGCCAAAGGCGCGCTGGGGCTCAAGACCAAGGGCGGCATCTATCGCAGAGTCGGCAAGGACGTGACGGTGCTGGATCTTGCGTCCAACGACTATAGGCCTTCGGCGCCTGTGCTCCCCGATGAAGTCACCGAAATCTTCCGGATCGCGAGTCCGGTCGCGCGGTTTGCAAAACTGCGGGCCAGCAAGGATAAGCACGCGCAATTCCTGTGGGCGGCAACGCGCGATATCTTCCACTATTGCGCCTACCACCTTGGCGATATCGCTGATAATGCGCGCGATGTCGACTTCGCGATGCGCTGGGGCTGGGGCTGGTCGGTCGGCCCGTTCGAGATCTGGCAGGCCGCGGGCTGGTCGGCGATGGCCGAAGCCTTTGAGAAGGACATCGATGCCGGCAAGGCGATGGTGAAGACGCCGCTGCCGGCCTGGGTCATGGCGCGGGAAAGCGTCTATCAGGCCGGCGACGCATACTCGCCCGCCGAAGACAAGATGAAGGGCCGGTCGACCCTTCCGATTTATTCGCGCCAGCTGTTCCCCGACCACGTCTATGGGGAGAAGTTCGATCAGGGGGAGACTCTGAGCGAGACTGACAGCGTGCGCCTGTGGCGGATGCCGAAGGTCGACCAGGGAATCGCGATCCTGTCGTTCAAGAGCAAGATGCACATCCTCAACAAGGGCGTTGTCGATGGCATCCATGCAGCAATCGCGCAGGCCGAAGCTGACTTCGACGGGCTGGTAATTTGGCACCCGGCGCCGTTCGGCGTCGGTGCGAACCTCACCGAGTTCGTCGAATTGTCAGATGCGGGCAAATGGGACGATATCGATCGCGTCGTCGCGCACTTCCAGGCCGCAGCCAAGAAGCTGCGTCACGCCCAAATTCCGACGATTGCGGCGGTCGAGGGCATGGCTTTCGGCGGTGGCGCAGAAGTGACGCTGCAGTGCGTCCACCGCGTGCTGGCGCTCGAAAGTCAGATCGGCCTGGTCGAAGCCGGCGTCGGACTGATTCCTGCCGGTGGCGGAATAAAGGAGATGGTACGGCGTGCTTCCGATGCGGCGCGAACCCGCGGTCAGAACGACCCGTGGGAAGACATTCAGCGAGCATTCCGCAATATCATCCGCGGCGCCACGTCGCGCGGGGCAATCCACGCCCGCGAGATGGGTTATGCATCGCCGTGCGACAACGTGTTGTTCAACGCGAACGAGGTGCTCTACGGGGCGATTAAACAAGCGCGCTCTATCGCCGAGTCCGGCTATCGCCCGGTCCTGCCGGCGCGCGATGTCAAGGTTATCGGCGCGCCCGGCCGGGCCACGTTGCGCATGGAACTGGTCAATATGCGCGACGGTGGATTTATGAGCGCGCATGACTATGTCGTTTCGGATGCAGTGGCGACAGTGCTGTGCGGCGGCGACGTCGACCCCGGCACCCTGGTCGATGAGGAGTGGCTGTTCAACCTGGAGCGCCAGCATTTCGTCGCGCTTGCCAAGACCGAGCTCACCCAAGAGCGGATCAGGCACATGCTCAAGACCGGCAAGCCGCTGCGCAACTGAACGAAAGACGCGAGAGGATTCTCATGAGCAAGCAGCTACAAGATGCATACATCGTCGC